>CAYZSG010000019.1:0-36721 GCA_964481045.1 uncultured Candidatus Odyssella sp.
TGGCGATCCGGCCGAGCGGCAGGCGCAGGATCGCGGCCGGCGCGCTGGTGAGCTTCTTGAGCACGTCGAGCAGCGGCATCTTGTGCTTGTGATAGAGCGCGAGGGCCAGCGGGAGCAGCGTCTCGAGCCCCACCACGCCGTGCTCGGCCTGCGCGAACGGCACGCGCTTCGCCTCCTGGTCCTGCGGCGCGTGATCGCTGGCGATCGCGTCGATCGTGCCGTCGGCAAGCCCTGCGATCACGGCCTCGCGGTCGCGACCGGTGCGCAGCGGCGGCGAGATCTTGAAGAACGTGCGATAGTCGCCGATGTCGGCTTCGGTCAGCGTGAAATAGGGCGGGGCGGTGTCGCAGGTCACGCGCAGGCCTTTCGCCTTCGCGCGCCGGATCGCCTCGACGCCCTCGGCGGTCGAGACGTGCATGATGTGAAGGCGCGCGCCGGTGAGCTCGAGCAAGCGCAGGTCGCGCTCGATCATCATCACCTCGGCCATCGCCGGAATGCCAGGCAGGCCGAGCCGCATCGAGGTTTCACCCTCGTTCATCGCGCCACCCTTGGCGAGCGACGGCTCCTCGGGGTGCTGCAGGATCAGCGCATCGAACGCGCGCGAATAGGAGAGCACGCGGCGCATCACCTGGGCCTCGCCGAGGGCGCGCGGCCCGTCGGTGAAGCCGAGCGCGCCCATCTCGGCGAGCAGGCCCATCTCGGCCAGCTCCTTGCCTTCGAGCCCCTGCGTCGCCGCCGCGTAGCAGAACACCTTCGTCGCGCGCACCTCGCGCGCGCGCCGCGCGATGAACTCCACGCCGGAGACGTCGTCGATGATCGGGTCAGTGTTGGGCAGGCACACCATCGCGGTGACGCCGCCGGCAGAGGCGGCCTCGGCGGCGGTGGCGATCGTCTCCTTGTGCTCCTCGCCCGGCTCGCGGAGCTGAACGCGCATGTCGACGAGGCCCGGCGCCAGGATCTTGCCGCCGCAATCGATCCGCTCGCAGTCGAACGGCGGCGCGTCCTTGAACAGGGCGGGGCCGAAATCGCGGATGAGGCCGCCCTCGGTGACGAGCGCGCCCTTGATGTCGATGCCCGAGGCGGGATCGACAATACGGGCGTTGATATAGGCGACGGTGCTGCCGCGGCCGTTGGCGCCGGGCATCAGTTCGCCACCTCGACGGCGGGCGCGTTGGAGCGCAGCGCGCGCGTCAGGATGTCGAGGCAGGCCATGCGCACGGCCACGCCCATTTCCACCTGTTCCTGGATCACGCTCCTGCCGAAATCGTCGGCCACCTCGCTGTCGATCTCGACGCCGCGGTTCATCGGTCCGGGATGCATGATGAGCGCGTCGGGCTTGGCCGCGCCGAGCTTGTCGTAATCGAGGCCGAAGAAGCGGAAATATTCGCGCGTCGAGGGCACGTAGCGGCCCTGCATGCGCTCGTTCTGCAGCCGCAGCATCATTACGATGTCGGCGTCGGCGAGGCCCTTCTTCATGTCGGTGTGCGCCTCAACGCCCATGCGCTCGATGGCGCCGGGCAGCAGCGTCGGCGGCGCCACCACGCGCACGCGCGCGCCCATCGTGGTGAGCAGATGGATGTTCGATCGCGCGACGCGGCTGTGCAGCACGTCGCCGCAGATGGTCACGATCAGGCCCTGGAGGCGGCCCTTCCGGCGGCGGATCGTGAGCGCGTCGAGCAGCGCCTGGGTCGGGTGCTCGTGCTGTCCGTCGCCGCCGTTCATCACGACGGCGTTCACCTTGTCGGCGAGCAGCTTCACCGCGCCGCTTTCCGGGTGGCGCACCACGAGCACGTCCACGTGCATCGCGTTGAGCGTGATCGCCGTGTCGAGAAGCGTTTCGCCCTTCTTCACCGAGCTGCCTTCGGACGACATGTTGATCACGTCGGCGCCGAGCCGCTTGCCGGCGAGTTCGAACGAGGTGCGCGTCCGCGTCGAGCTCTCGAAGAAGAGGTTGACCATCGTCCGGCCGCGCAGCAGCGCGCTCTTGGCGCCGCCGCGGCGGTTCAGCTCCACATACTGCCCGGCGATGTCGAGGATTTCGGAGATCTCGGCCGCCGATAGCCCCTCGATGCCCAACAGATGGCGATGCCGGAACGGCACCGCGGGCGCGGCGGCAGGAAAATCAGGACGAACAATCGGTGACATTAAAGCGGCATCATAGTTGCGCGTCCCCTGCGGCGGCAAGAGGCGCTTCGCTCAGGCGCGGACTTGTCCACGCATTTTCATGAGCTTCCGCTCGCGGTGCCAAACATAGAAGCCGGCCGCGACGATGAGGCTCGCGCCGATGAAGGTGAACAGGTCGGGCACTTCGCCGAAGATCGCCCAGCCGAGCAGCGTCGCCCAGATGATGACCGTGTAGAAATACGGCGCCAGCAGCGAGGCCTCGGAGCGCGCGAAGGCCATGATCAGCAGCAGGTGCCCGGTGCCGCCGAAGACGCCGGGCAGCAGCATGAGCAGCGCATCGGTCCAGGTGGGCGTCTGCCAGAAGAACGGCGCGATGGCGGCCATCACCACGGCGCCGACCGAGGCGGTGTAGAAGAAGGTCGTCATCGTGTGATCGGCGCTGCTCAGCGAGCGGGTCATGATCTGGTAGATGGCGTAAATCACGGCCGAGGCGATGCCGAACAGGCTCGCCCATTCGAAGCCGAAGCCGGGCTTCAGGATGATGACGACGCCCACGAAACCGACAAGAACGCCAGCCCAGCGGCGCGGCCCCACTTTCTCCCCGAGCAACACGACGGAGAGGGCGACCACCATCAGCGGCGCCGCCTGGGTCAGGATCACGAGGTCGGCCAGTTTCAGATACATGAGGCCGAAGAAGAACGTCGTCGTCGTCGTCATCAGTAGGGCCGAGCGCACGAGCTGGCGCACCGGCGCCTTGCTGCGGATGAAGGGCCGGAAGCGCGGCACAGCCAGCACGATGGCCGCGGCCACGAGCATGTGAACGAGGAAGCGCAGCCAGATCAGCGAAGGCACCGGATTGCGCTGGACGAGATCCTTCACCAGCGTGTCCATCGACACGAACAGCAGCAGGGTCACGAGAATGAGGACGATGCCGCCATGGCCGGAGCGGGCCGGGTGCCCGGCCGGCACGGCGATGGCCGCGGATTGGGCGGGTGCGGACGAGGACAACGGAATGCGCGGGGACAAAATGATTGCGTAAACAGGTGCCGTGTCATAACACGGCGCGCGCGTGCCGCAAGAATGGAGCCACGCCGCCGTCTCGGGGCGCCCATGCGCCCCGGCCGTCTGGCCGCCTTTGTGAGCGGCGGCGGGGGTGTATAATCGGCGCCAAAGGGGAGCGCCGCCCAAGACGGCAGAAACGGCTCGTCGGACTCCGCGCACGCCTCGGTTCAGGATCGGTGGGAATGGGCGTTTACAAGATCGGGCGCAGTCCGAAGTCGGACATCGTTTTGACCGACGGCTCGGTTTCGCGCGAGCATGCGGAGCTGTCCGACACCAGCGACGGGCGCTATTCGATCGTCGACATGGGCTCGAGCTTCGGCACGTTCATCATGCGCGAAGGCGAATGGCGCAAGATCAAGCAGGCCGTGATTGCGCCCGACGAGCAGATCATGCTCGGCAAACTCAAGACGACGCCGGCCCAGATGCTGAAGCTCAGGGGCGCGCCCCTGTCCGAACCGTCGTCGCGCGAGCCGGCGATCCGCCGATTGGCCGCGATCCTCGCGGCCGACGTGGTCGGCTACAGCCGTATGATGGGCGAGGACGAGGGCGGCACGCTCGGGGCGCTCAAGGCCTGCCGGCGCGAGCTGTTCGACCCGATGGTGCAGAAAGCGCGGGGGCGAATCTTCAAAGTGATCGGCGATGGCATCCTGGCCGAGTTCCCGAGCGTCGTCGATGCGGTGCGGTGCGCGGTCGATATCCAATCCGCGATGCTGAACCGCGCGTTCGGGCCGGCCGCGAAGGCCATCACGTTCCGCATGGGCATCAACATCGGCGACGTGATCGCGGACGGCGACGATCTCTACGGCGACGGCGTCAACATCGCCGCGCGGCTCGAGACGCTCTCGCAGCCCGGCGGCCTCTGCATTTCGGGGCCGGTGTTCGACCAGATCAAGAACAAGCTCCAGCTCGACTACGAGGATCTCGGCGAGCAGACGGTCAAGAACATCGCCGAACCCTTGCGCGTCTATCGCATCCAGTCGAGCGAGTCGGGCCGCAAGCTGCCGGGCTGACGCCAGCGCTCACGCGTCGTTGCCGAGCGCGTTGCAGATCTCCATCACCCGGCCCTTGAACTTGCGCCCATAGCTGCCCGACCCGCTGATGCGGCGGCCCATGTGCCAGATCGACCCGCGCGCCTGCCGGAGCTGCGCGTCGCTCGCGGCCACGAAGTTCAGCACCTCCGCGCTCTCCGCCAGCGTCAGATAGTCCGCATTCGCGGCGCTGTGCTGCCGGATCGCCTCGAACACCATTTCGAGGGCGGGATCGCCGAACAGCGCGTCCCAATCCTCGTTGCTGCTCTCGGTCAGGACGGTGTCGGCGTCCTTGCGCGCCCAGCGCGTGGCATAGTCCCTGAGCAGCGGCGTTTCGCCGTCGTAGCTCGCGACGAACTTCGCGAGCTTCCGGTAGTTCGAGCGCCACGTCGTCTGGATGAGGCCGCGTCCGCGGAACTTCATGAAATCCGCCTGCGCGATGAAACCCGCTTCCACGTCGGGGCCGTTCGCGCGCTCGCCGGTCAGCCCGTAGTTGGTGCCGTTCCAGGCGCTGCGCTTCGCGGTGCGCGCCAGCTTGGCCGCAAGCGCACGTCCCTGGTGCGCGGCAATGAACGCCGGGTCGTGGAACAGATCGCCGGCCGGGATGTTGTCGGGCCGGGCCGGATTGGGATTGTTGTATGAAACCTTGAGGCCGGGAATGGCATCGAAGAGGTAGGCGACTCCGGGATGGCCGGGCGGCCGTCCATAGGCCTCGGTGACCGAGAAGAGATGCCCGCGCACCTCGTTGATGAAGATGCTCATCAGCGACAGGAACTGGAACAGCGTGGGCGGACCGCCGAACAGCGCCGGCGCGTGATTCCAGAAATTCGTGAATCGCTCCTTGAGCTTGTCGAGCGTGACCCCGCGCGGCGGGCCGATCGCCACCGGCAGAATCCGGCCCTGGAACTCGACGGTCCATGCGCCGCGGCCGGCCATGCTGCCGTTGAACCAGTCGACGAAGCCTTTGCGGAAGCGCTCGCGGAAGAACGCATCGATCGCCGCGCCGTCGGCGAATCGCACGGATTTGACGCTGTTCACGAAGCGCGGCGTGAGATCGGTGGCTGCCATGGCCCGTCCCCGTTCGTAGACGGGAAACCCTAAGCCGGCCGTCGCCTGCAACGCAAGATTGACATGTGCGAATAGCGCAACCGCCGGATGGGTGTTCAGCCGCGCGCCATGTAGGTGTCGCGCATCACGTCTTTCTCGAGCTCGAGCTATTCGAGCCGCGACTTCACGACGTCGCCGTTGCTCACGATGCCGGACAGCGCGCCGCTGCGGGGGGGGGGCCAAGCCAAAACGGATCGGTGGAATTGCCGTTGAATGGCCGGCTTACACGACACCGCCCGCGCGAAGCTTCGCCACCGCGGCCTTGTCCATCCCGAGCAGCTCGCCCAGCACCTGCTCGGTGTGCTCGCCGATCATCGGCGCGCCGCGGCGGTACTCGACCGGCGTTTCCGAGAGCTTGATGGGGCTGGCGATGTAGCGCTCGGGCTTGCCCGTGGCGCTGTGCGGGATCTCGACCACCATATCGCGCGCTTTCACCTGCGGATCGGCGAACACTTTGTCGATCGTGTTGACCGGGCCGCACGGCACGGCGCGCTTCGAGAGGCCCTCGATCCAGTATCCGCTCGGGTGCATGGCGGTGAGCGCCTTCACGGCGGCGTCGCAATCGGCGCGATTGGCCACGCGCAGCGCGTTGGTCAGGAAGCGCGGATCGTCGGCCAACGCCGGCTGGCCGGCGAACTCGCAGAATGCGCGGAACTGGCGGTCGTTGCCGACCGCGAGGATGAAGTGACCATCGGCGGTCGGATAGGCCTGATAGGGCACGATCGTGGCGTGCGCCGTGCCCCACGCCTTGGGGATCCTGCCGGTATGGAGATAGTTCATGCCCTCGTTGATGAGCCAGGCCACCTGGCAATCGAGCAGCGCCATGTCGATATGCTGGCCCTGCCCGGTGGCGTCGCGGTGGCGCAACGCCGACAGGATCGCGATATTCGAATACATGCCGGTCATCACGTCGGCGATGCCGACGCCGACCTTGGCAGGCTCGCCGCCGGCCGGACCAGTGATGCTCATGATCCCGCCCATGCCCTGGACGACGAGATCGAAGCCGGCGCGCTCGGCGTAGGGGCCCGTCTGGCCGAAGCCGGTCAGCGAGCAATAGACGAGGCGCGGAAAGCGGTCCTCGAGCTGGGCGTAGGCGAGGCCGTATTTCGCGAGATCGCCGGTCTTGTAGTTCTCGAACAGCACGTCGCACTTGGCGATCAGTTTGAGGGCCACGTCCTGGCCTTCGCGCGAAGCGAGGTTCAGCGTGATCGATCTCTTGTTGCGGTTGGCGGCGTTGAAATAGACGCTCTCGTGCGGCCGGTCGCGCCCGTCCGTGTCCTTGAGGTAGGGCGGACCCCAGGCGCGCACGTCGTCGCCGGTGCCGGGGCGCTCGATCTTGATCACGTCGGCGCCGAGATCGGCCAGAACCTGCGTGGCCGTCGGCCCCGCCAGAATGCGCGTCATGTCGAAAATGCGGATGCCGGCCAGCGGCCCGGGCATGCTCGTTCCTCCCCAAGCGGAAGGCGCGCTTATAGGGAGGGAAGGGCGGCGGCGGCAAGGCGACCCGTTGCGAAGTTTTCACACCTTCGCGGCCACGATGGGCACGCCCGCGGCCCTCGTTCGTTGCTACAGGCGGCGCCACGGGCGGGGAGACGACGGTCATGGCAAGAAAAGCGTTGCCGCGACATGCGGACCTTCTGGCCAAGGCACGCGCCCTGGCCGCGATCCTGACGCTAGCGTCCATCGCGGCGTGTGCGTCGCTGACGGTGCCGGTAGAGTCGAGCGCGCTGGTCCACAACGACACCAACCGCAGCTACCGGCTCTACGTGCCCGCGTCGGTCCGCGCCAAGGACGCGCCGGCGCCGCTGGTGCTCGTGCTCCAGGGGGCCGGGCCCGGCTTCGACGTCATGGACATCACGCGCATCACGCCGGTCGCGGACCGGGAAGGTTTCGCGGTCGCGTTCCCGAATGCCGTGGGCGATCTCTGGAACGACGGCGCGCTCAAGGTCTTGGGCGCCAACGACAGCCGCGACGTGGCGTTCCTGCGCGGCGTCGTCGCCGACATCGAGGCGAAGGGACTGAAGGTGGACCGGAAGCGCATCTACGCGATCGGTCTCTCGAACGGCGGCATGATGAGCTTGAGGCTCGCCTGCGAGGCCGCCGATCTCTTCGCCGGCGTGGGCGCCGTCGCGGCGAGCATGCCGAAAGCGCTGGCCCCCGATTGCCGCCCGAGCGCGCCGGTCTCGGTCATCGTCGTCAACGGCACCGAGGACCCGATCGTTCCGTATCGCGGCGGCACCGTGCGCGTCGGCCTCGTCGGCTTCGGCGAGGTGCTTTCGACCGACGACACGATGGCGCTCTGGGCGCGCCTCAATGGCTGCGGGCCGCCCGTGGCGCCCATCCCATTGGCCAAGAACGGCCGCGGCGACGGTTCCCGCGCCGTGCAGATCGACCATGACTGCCCCGGCGCCGGGGTGCGCCTCGTGCGTGTCGAGGGCG
Source organism: uncultured Candidatus Odyssella sp. (assembly GCA_964481045.1). GTDB lineage: Bacteria > Pseudomonadota > Alphaproteobacteria > Bin65 > Bin65 > SBBV01. Next base: position 7,761 of record CAYZSG010000019.1, read on the forward strand.
GCGGGCATGCCTGGCCCGGCGGCATGCAGTTCCTGCCCTCGCTGCTGATCGGCCAGGTCAATCGCGACATCGACGCCGGCCACGCGGCCTGGACCTTCTTCAAGGGCGCGCCGCCACGCTGAAATCCGCCGCGGTGTCGGAACCCGGCGTTTCGCGCGTAACATGGCAAGGAAGACCCTTGGCCCGATCCATGCGCAGCGCCCGAATCGTTCCGCTCGTAGCACTGCTCGCCTTCGCTGGCGCCGCGCCCGCAGGCGCAGAGGTACAGGCTCGCGCGCTTGCGCAAGGAGAGGCGCGCCGCTCCTACATCGTCTTCACGCCCGATGCGCCGCGCGCGCCGGCGGCCGGCTGGCCGCTGGTCGTTGCCTTGCACGGCGGCGGCGGGACGGCGGAGCAGATGATGTCGTTCAGCCGGTTCAACGCGCTCGCGGCGCGCGAGGGTTTCGCCGTCGCCTATCCGCAGGGCACGGGGAGGCGCTGGAACGACGGTCGTGTTTTCCGCGGCCGCGGCGAGACCGACTCCGACGACGTGGCGTTCATCCGCGCGGTGGTGGCCGATATCGCGGCGAAGGGAACGGCGCTCAATCGCAAGCGGATCTTCGCCGCCGGCATCTCGAACGGCGGCTTCATGAGCTTCCGCCTCGCCTGCGACGCGGCCGACCTCTTCGCCGCCGTGGCTCCGGTCACGGCGACGATGCCCGCCGATCTAGGTCCGCGCTGCGCGCCGAGCGCGCCGGTCGCGGTTCTCGTCATCAACGGCACCGCCGATCCGCTCGTGCCCTACGAGGGCGGCCAGGTGCGGGCCATGTTCTCGCTGCGCGGGGAGATCTGGTCCACCGATCGCACGATCGCATTCTGGGCGAAGCAAAACCGCTGCGCCGCGCCGCCGGACGTGCGCGCACTCGCCGACCGTGACATCGAGGACGGCTCCCGCGTCGTCGACATTTCCCATGCGCGATGCGCCGGCCCGCGCGTTCGCCTGCTGCGCATCGAGGGCGGCGGCCACACCTGGCCCGGCGGCATGCAATACCTTCCGGCGGCCTGGATCGGCACGACCAACCGCGACATCGACGCCAGCGAGGAGATCTGGCGGTTCTTCAAGGCGTCGGGACGATAGCCTACGACCCGCGCCGCTTCCGGATCGCGTCGAGCGCGCCCTGGAGAATGTAGGCGGCGGCTGCGCGATCCACGACTTCGGCGCGGCGCTTGCGGCTCATGTCCATCTCGTCGGTCAGCATGCGCTGCACGGCGGCGGTCGAGAGGCGCTCGTCCCAGAATGCGTAGGGCAGCGGGCAGCGCTTCGCGAACTCGCGCGCGAATTCGCGGGTCGATTGGCAGCGCGGTCCCTCGGTGCCGTCCATGTTGACGGGAAGCCCATAGACGAGCCCGCCGGCCTGGCGCTCCTGAACGAGCGCCGCGAGCTGTTCGGCGTCGCGCTTGAACCGCGTGCGGCGGATCGTCGTGACCGGCGACGCGATCGAGAGCAGGGCGTCGGAGACGGCGACGCCGATCGTCGCGGTACCGAGGTCGAGGCCCATCAGCCGGCGCCCGCGCGCCAGCGCTCCGGCCAGGCCCTCGAGCGTCTGCTCCATGCCGCGCTAAGTGGCAGAAAGGGCCGCCCGAGTCCAACCGGCGGCGGCGGCGCGGTCAGGCCGCGAGGTCTTGCGCCGGTGCCTCTTGCGCGGGCCGCAGCAGGCGACCGGCGTAGTAGGCGGGGAAGTAAACGTCGTGGACGATCTTGGCCCCGTCCTGGTCCGGCTGGTCCATCCACATCGGGATCAACGTCACGTGCATCTGCTTGACCGCGGCGACGAGGCTATCCGGCTTCAGGGCCGTCGCCAGGATTTCGTCGGCCGCGCGGTTGCGCCGCGCTTTGTACTGCTCGGCGAGCTTCACGAGGATCTGCTCCGCATCGGCCGATTCCTGCAGCGACAGCGGGGTCTCGTCGGCATATCCGGCCATCGCGACGATGCGCCGCATCAGCAGCGGCTGGTTCGCGACTTTCGAGAGATACCAGAACATCTCGGCGAGGGCGCGCGTGCCCAGCAGGATCGTGTCGAGCTGGCTCGCGAAGAGGGCGGAGATTTCGGCGATGGTCAGCGGAGGCTGCGCCGAGCGCCGCCCGAGCATGCGGCCGAGCCGGGCAAGGAACCCGCGGTTCCGCGCCAGGGATTTGAGCGCCGCCACTGCCGTGTTGACGAGCAGAACGCGCGCATTGACGTCGTGCATGTATTCGAGCGACGTCGGCCAGAACTCCTTCGCCGCCGTGAGCTCGCCGAGCACGCAATAATGCGCGCCGTCCGGCGCGTCATAGCTGAGCTGGCCGAGCAGCGCCTTCGTGTCGATGGGCGCGAACTGGTGCGCAACGCCCAGCAGGTCGCCGGAGTCGCGGAAATGGCGGATGTTGTTGCGCGTCGCCTCGAACTGGGAGAAGGCGATGCGGTGCGCCTCGAGGAAGCATTCGGGGGTGAATTTCGTCATCGTCGTGGGTTCGGGCCGGGTGCGCCGAAACCTATCTGCTTACACTTAAGCAATGGTAAGGATTAACTTGCGGCGATTGTCACGGACGCGATAGCTTCCGCGCGCCTTCTTGGAGGCTCCCCAAGGACCGCCGCGAGACCCCATGGCGCTCGATACCGCCGACGTCAAACGCATCGCCCGCCTGGCCCGCATCGCGGTGCCGGAGAGCGAACTGCCGCACCTGGCAGGCGAGCTTTCCGGAATCCTGAAATGGGTCGAGCAGCTCGATGCGGTCGACACGGCGGGTGTCGAGCCGATGACGAGCGTGGTCGCGGTGACGCTGCCGATGCGCGAGGACGCCGTTACCGACGGCGGCATCCAGGAGAAGGTGCTGGCCAATGCGCCCGATCCCGCGCGTGGCTTCTTCACCGTGCCGAAGGTCGTGGAATAAAAGGCGATGACGGCGCTGACGCAGCTCACGATCGCCGAGGCGCGAGCCGGGCTTGCCGCGCGCGAATTCTCGGCGCGAGAGCTGGCCGAGGCGCATGTGAAGGCGGTGGAGGAGATCCGCCCACTCAACGCGTTCCTCACGGAGACTCCCGAGCAGGCGCTGACCATGGCCCAGGCTTCCGATGCGCGACTTGCGAAAGGCGAGGCGGGCTGGCTCGAAGGCATTCCGCTGGCGATCAAGGATCTGTTTTGCACCGACGGCGTGCGCACGACGGCGGCGTCGAAGATCCTCGGCAATTTCATCCCGCCTTACGAATCGACCGTCACCGCCAATCTGTGGCGCCAGGGCGCCGTGATGCTCGGCAAGACCAATCTCGACGAGTTCGCGATGGGCTCGTCGAACATGACGAGCGCGTTCGGGCCGGTGGAAAGCCCGTGGCGGCGGAAGGGCGACAACCGAAAGCTCGTTCCCGGCGGCTCCTCGGGCGGCTCGGCGGCGGCGGTGGCCGCGCGCGCGGCGCTCGCCGCCATCGGCACCGACACCGGCGGCTCGATCCGCCAGCCCGGCGCGCTCAGCGGCATCGTCGGCATGAAGCCGACGTATGGGCGCTGCTCGCGCTGGGGCGTCGTCGCGTTCGCCTCGTCGCTCGACCAGCCGGGGCCGATGACGCGCACGGTGCGCGACACGGCGATCATGCTGCGCGCGATGGCCGGTCACGACCACAAGGATTCCACCTCGGTACCGCGCCCGGTGCCCGACTACGAGAAGGCGCTGACCGGCGACATCCGCGGCCTGAAGGTCGGCATCCCCAAGGAATACCGTATCGACGGCATGCCGGCCGAAATCGAGGCGCTGTGGCAGCAGGGCATCGCGTGGTTGAAGGCCGCGGGGGCCGAGATGCGCGACATCTCGCTGCCGCACACGAAATATGCGCTGCCGGCCTATTACATCGTGGCGCCGGCGGAAGCCTCGTCGAACCTCGCGCGCTATGACGGCGTGCGCTACGGGTTGCGCGTCGACGGCGAGAATCTCATCGACATGTACGAACGCACGCGCGGTGCCGGCTTCGGGGCCGAAGTCCGCCGCCGCGTGCTGATCGGCACCTACGTGCTCTCCGCCGGCTACTACGATGCCTACTACATCAAGGCGCAGAAGGTGCGCGCGCGCATCGCCGAGGATTTCGAGAAGGCCTACCAGCAGGTCGATGTGATCCTGACGCCGGCGACGCCCGGCCCGGCCTTCGCGATCGGCGAGAAGATGGACGACCCGATCGCGATGTATTTGAACGACGTGTTCACGGTGCCGGTGAACCTCTCCGGCTTGCCCGGCATCTCGGTGCCCGCCGGCCTCACCGACGACGGCCTGCCGCTGGGATTACAGCTCATCGGGCGGGCGTTCGACGAGGAGACGCTGTTGCGCGCCGCCGACGTGCTCGAGAAGGCGGCGGGCTTCGACGCGCTGCCGGCCGGCATCGCTGGCGGATAGCGGCACTGGCGAAACGCGCCATGCCCCGCGAGACCAGCGCCATTGGCACCGTGCTCTCCGCTGAGGTGGAGCGCTATCAGGCCGATGGCGTGGATGGCCCGACGACCTTTTACCGGCCTCGCGTGGCGTTCGAATTCACGGTGGATGGGCGCCGCCATCGCGGGGAGGGCCCCGTCGGCACCGGCTTCGGCTACGGCGACCCCGTCGCCGCCCAACGCTACGTCGCGGCCTATCCGCCCCTGACGCGCATCTGGGTCCGCTACGACCCCGCTCGCCCGGAAGCGGCGCGCGCGGCGGACGGCCTCTGGCGCTTCGTGCCGCGCTGGGAGAAGCGCTTCATGCTGCTGGCACTGCTCGCGCTCGTCGCGGGCGCGGCCTTCCTCGCCTGGCGCCTCTTCGCACACTGAGCGGCGACGGGGACGACGCGTGCCGGGCAGGCCCTGCCGGGCGCCGCCGGCATGCGGCCATGTATTCGCCGGGGCTTGCCGCGCGGCTCCGAAACCTTCCAAGATGCGGGATCAAACACCGGCTCTCGGGCCGGATAAACCAAAGGGAGGAACCATGAGTGCGCGTCATCTCACGCGGGCCCTCGTCGCGGGCGCCGCGCTGACTCTCGCATCGATTCCCGCCAAGGCCGAGGAGATCACCGTCACGCATTGGGGCGCCCTGATGTATGGGACGCCCTACGCGGTCGCGATCAAGAAGGGCTTCTTCAAGCAAGCCGGCGTGGATATCACCGGCATCCTCACCTCGAAGGGCGGCGGCACCACGGTGCGCAATGTGCTCGAGGGCGGCCTGCCCTACGGCGAGGTGGCGCTCTCCGCGGCCGTGGCGGCGATGCAGGAGAACACCGACATCAAGATCGTGATGATGGGCGTGCGCTCGGCCGCCGACATGTACTGGGTCGTGAAGCCCGATTCGCCGCTCAAGACCGTGAAAGATCTCGTGGGCAAGAAGGTCGCGATCACCAGCCCGAAATCGGTGACCGACAGCCTCACGACGATGGTGTTCAACAAGCACGGCATCTTCGACAAGATCGAACGCCCGGCGCTGGGCACGATCGGCGCCGGCCTCACCGCGCTCGACAAGGGGGCCGTCGATTCGGCTTCGCTGATCGATCCGCTCTATTCGGCGCGCAAGGACAAGTATCGCGTGATCTTCGCGGTCAAGGACGAGCTGCCGCCGATCGCGCAGACCGTCGGCATCGCCTCGACGAAGTTCATGAAGGAGAATCCCGAGAAGCTGCGCGCGATCATCCGCGGCCGCATGATGGCCGTCGATTACATCTATTCCAATCCGAAGGACGCCGCGAAGCTGCTCTCCGAAACCTACGACAAGCTGCCGCTCGCGGTGGCCGAGAACGCCGTGCAGAACAATGTCGACATCAAATATTGGGGCCGCGGCGGATTCGAATACGCGGCGATGGACGAGATGCTGAAAGCGCTCAAGATCGTCGGCGCGCTCAAGGGCGAGGTCGACTGGAAGAAGATGGTCGACGACTCGTTCCTGCCCGACGAGCTGAAGAAGACGAACTGACCGCCGGGGCGGTCGAGGCGAGAGCAAGAGGCTGGAGCCGGTACGGTCCGGGACCGCGCGGCTCCAGCCGCGCCCTTCGTCGGTGCAGAGAAAGGGTGCGCCTGGAGGCGCGCGGTCCCAAGATGGTCTCACTGCCAATCTCCATCGCCACCGGTGACTACGACCGCGTGCGCGCGATAAAGGACGGGCGCGTGGCGGTGCAGGGCTGCGCCGTCACCTATCTCACGCCGCCGCTCGAGGAGCTGTTCATCCGCGCGCTGATCGGCGCCGAGTTCGATGCGTGCGAGGTGTCGCTGAGCTCGTACCTGATCGCGCTGTCGCGCGGAAAGGCGCGGTATCGCGCGCTGCCGATCTTTCTCTCGCGAGTCTTCCGGCATTCGGCGATCTACATCCGCACCGATCGCGGCATCGCGCGGCCCGAGGATCTGCGCGGCAAGCGCGTGGGCGTGCCGGAATACCAGATGACGGCGGCGCTCTGGGCGCGCGGCCTGCTGGAAGACGAGTACGGCGTGAAGCCGTCGGAGATCGGGTGGCGCAACGGCGGGCTAGAGCAGACCGGCCGCAGCGAGAAGCTCGCGCTGGACCTGCCGCCCGACGTGAAGCTCACGCCGATCGGGCCGGCCGAAACGCTCTCGGCGATGCTGGCCGAGGGAACGCTCGATGCGCTGGTCACGCCGCGCGCACCCTCTTGCTTCGGCAAGTCGCCCAACGTGGCGCGGCTGTTCCCCGACTACCGCGCCGCCGAGCGCGCCTACGCGAAGAAATCGGGCCTGTTCCCGATCATGCACGTGCTGGCCGTGCGCGAAGATCTGCTGCACGCGAATGCGTGGCTGGCAAGCAGCCTGTTCACGGCGTTCCGGCAGGCGAAAGACATCGCGATCCGCGAGCTCGAGGAGATCGGCGCCTACAACGTGACGGTGCCCTGGCTCACCGCCGAGCTGGCCGATATCCGCGCCGTGCTGGGGGAGGATTACTGGCCTTACGGCCTTGCGAAGAACCGAGCCTCGATCGAGGCCGCGCTGCGCTATTCGCACGCGCAAGGCCTTTCCGCGCGCAAGCTCACGATCGAGGAAGCGTTCGTGCCCGATCTCGATTGGGCCGTGCGCGTCTGAGCGGGTTGGGGCGGCGCCCATCCGCACGTCCCGCTTGCGCCCGTGTGGGGTCCGGCGCAGCATGGTGCTCAACGCGGCCGGGCAACGGCCGTTTTCGAGGGAGGAAGGCATGATGCGGCTGAAGCGTTGCGGCCTCGTCGCCGCGCTGTTGCTCGTTGCGGCTCCGGCCAAGGCCGACGACATCGTCATCACGCAGTTCGGCGTGGCCTTCGCCGGCAATCCGTTCGCCATCGCTATCGACCGCGGCGATTTCAAGAAGGCCGGAGTCGATCTCACCGGCATCATCGCCGGCGCCGGCGGCGGCACCTCGGTGCGCAACGTGATGGCCAGCTCGCTCGGCTACGGCGAAGTGGTGCTCTCCGCCGCGATTGCGGCGATCCGCGAGGGGCAGGATATCCGCGTCGTCAACGTCGGCGCGCGTTCGGTCGCCGACGTCGTCGTGGTCGTGAAGCCCGATTCGCCGATCAAGTCACTGAAGGACCTCGAAGGAAAGAAGATCGGCTTCAGCAACCCGAAATCGCTCTCCGAGATCCTCGCGATCATGGCGATCGAGAAGGGCGGCCTCAAAGCCGAGCAGGCGCAGCGCGTGGCGCTCGGCAGCCTCGGCGGCGCGCTCACGGCGCTCGAGAAGGGCGCCGTCGAGGCCGCGATCACGATGCAGGTCGTCTGGGCGCAGCGCGCAGACAAGCTCCGCGTGATCCTCGACGCGGGGCGCGATCTGCCGCCGATGGTGCAGTCGGTCGGAATCGCCACCGGCGACCTCATGCGCAAGAATCCCGACAAGCTCCGCAAGATCATCGCCGCGCGACGCGAGGCCGTGCAGTTCATGAACGCGAAGCCCGAGGAAGCCGCGAAGATGCTGGAGAAGCACTTCCCCAAGATGCCGGCCGAGGTGCTGCACAAGGTGACGGTTCAGCTTGCCAAGGCCGGTTATTGGAGCGAGGGCAAGCTCGAGCGCGAGCCGATGGAGAACATGGCGCGCGGCCTGAAGCTCGTCGGCGACCTCAAGGACGACATCGACTGGAGCAAGATCACCGACGCGTCGTTCCTGCCGAAGGACCTGCAATAGTGGAGGGGCGCGCGGGCAAAACCAACGGCGGAGGAACCGTGGCCGAACTTCATGCCGAGATCCGCGGCGTCACGCGCGTCTATCCGGCCGTGGCCGGATACCGTCCGGTTCACGCGCTGGGGCCGGTCGATCTCGAACTCCGGCGCGGCGAATTCTTTTCCGTCGTCGGTCCGTCGGGCTGCGGAAAATCCACCTTGCTCGAAGTGCTGGCCGGCCTGCAGCCGCCTTCCGACGGAAAGATCACGTTCGAAGGGAAGCCCGTGCACGGGCAGGTGCCCGAGGGCATCGGCGTCGTCTTCCAGGAAGATGCAAGCTTTCCCTGGCTCACCGTGTGGGACAACGCGGCGTTCGGCTTGCGCCGCGCCGGCGTCGATGCGGCCGAGATCGAGCGCCGCGTCGGCGACGCGCTCGCGTTCATGGGCTTGAAGGACTTCCAGCAGGCCTATCCCGCGCAGCTTTCGGGCGGCATGCGCCAGCGCGTCTGCATCGCGCGCACGCTGGTGCTCCAGCCGCGGCTCATATTGCTCGACGAGCCGTTCGGGGCACTCGATGCGCAGACGCGCCTGCTGATGGGCGACGAGGTCCTGCGCCTGTGGCGACGCACGGGCGCCACGATCCTGCTCATCACGCATGCGCTCGACGAGGCCGCGATGCTTTCGGACCGCGTGGGCGTGATGTCCGCCCGGCCGGGCCGCTTCCTCGACCTCGTCGAGACGAAATGGCCCAAGGAGCGCGACAGCACGATCGTGAGCGAATCCGGTTTCGGGGAAGTGACGGCGCGGCTCTGGCACCACCTGCGCGGCGAATCGCTGAAGGCGATGGGCCAGAGCGGAGTGCGGGCCGGGGCATGAGCCGGATCGCCTGGATCCGCCTCGCCGTGCTGGTGGCGCTGGTCGCGCTGCTCGAAATCCTCGTCCGCACCGGGCGCATTCCGTACAAGACGATGCTGCCGCCCTCCGAAATGCTGACGGCGCTGGTGCGCCTGCTGGCCGCCGGCACCGCCACGCGCGACATCGTGCAGACGCTCACCTGCGTCGGCGCGGCGCTCGCCTCGTCGGTCGTGGCCGGCTTCGGCCTCGGCGCCGCGATCCACCGCTTCCCGCGCTTGCGCCGTGCGCTCGAGCCGTTCTTCGCAACCTACTACGCGGTTCCGTTCTTCATCTTCTATCCGGTGCTGATCGCGATCTTCGATCTTTCGCTGCTGCCGATCATCCTGATGGGCTTCGCGTTCGCCGTGATCGCGATGTGCATCGCGACGATCAACGGCCTCGACCGCGTGCCGCGCGTGCTCGGCAAGGTCGCGCGCATGCACCGGATGCGCGAGTTCGACACGGCGCTGCGCATGAAATTGCCGGCGGCCGCCCCGCATCTGTTCACCGGCCTCAAGCTCTGCGTGGCCTACAGCTTCATCGGCGTGATCGCGAGCGAGTTCATCCTCGCGCCGTCGGGCCTCGGCCACGCGATCGCCTATGCCTACAACGATTTCGACAACCGCACCATGTACGCGCTGATGCTGTTCGTGATGATCGTCGTGGTCACCTTGAACATGCTGCTGCATGGCTGGGAGCAGCGCCTCTTGAAGCGCTGGCATGGCCGATGAGCGACGCCGCCAAGCGCAGCTTCGACATCCTGCTGGTGCTGGTCGCGCTGTTCGCGGGCTGGCAGGCGCTCTACCACGTCGCCGGCGAGACCGCGCTCACCTCGCCGGCGCAGACCCTCGCCTATGTCGGCGAGCTGCTCACGACGAAGGGCGACATGTTCGCGCGCCACGCCTGGGAGACCGGGCGCGCGTTTCTGATGGCGCTCGGGCTCTCCTATGCGATCGGCCTTGCGATCGGCGTGGCGCTCGGCGCGCACCGGCTTTCGGGCGCCGTCGCCGAGCCGATCCTGGTGGCGCTCTATTCGCTGCCGAAGGTGACGCTCTATCCGGTCATCCTGCTCGTCTTCGGCCTCGGGCTTTCCGCCAAGGTTGCGTTCGGCGCGATCCATGGCGTCGTGCCGGTCGCCGTCTTCGCGATGAACGCGATCCGCAACATCAAACCGGCCTATCTCAAGACCGCGAAGACGATGCGCCTTGGCCCGTTTCAGGTCGTGTCGACCGTCATCTTCCCGGCCGCGCTGCCAGAAATCGTCACCGGCCTGCGCGTCGGCTTCTCGCTGACCTTGCTCGGCGTCATCATCGGCGAGATGTTCGCCAGCAAGCAGGGCCTCGGCTTCATGGTCATCAACGCGATCAACCTCGCGGACGTCGAGACGATGATGGCCGTCGCCTTCCTCCTCTTCGTCGCCGCCGCGATCGCCAACGGCATCCTGCTCTGGATCGACCATCGGCTGCACAAGCGGGTATGAGCGGATAGATCGAATACAGCTAAAAGTATATTGACGGCAGGCGGCGCCATCTAAGATATAGAGCCCGACACTTGGGAGGGCTGCATCGTGGCTGCGCGCGGATCGTTTTATGGCCTGCGGAAGAATGACCTCGATGAACTGATGGCGCTCCCAGAGGAGGAGCGCCCGTTCTTTCTTTGTGACACGATCTATGGGCGGCGCGAGTTCGACGTCGAGGCCAACTCGCAAGATGTCGATAAGGCATGGGATGCGTTGCACCGGTGCCTCGGGGAGTTTCCTCCCGACACACCCTATTTCTACGATGACAATTGGTCGGACGGAGGCGCCTGGGCCTTGCCGGAAAATTACGGCCGATATCCGCTCAAGCTGGCAGTTCTCGGGGGTACGCGCCTCTACAAGAAAGACAACAACTGGCTTGTGCATCTCGTTGAGCCAGCTGCGGTGAAGGACATAGCGAAGGCGTTGCAGCAGATCGATCGCGAGGAGCTCGCACGCCGCTACTGGCTCCACTGCCGAGGCGCATGGCCCGAATACGGAGAGGAGGACCTTGAGTACACCTGGGACTATTTCCAGCTGATGCGTGACTTCTATTACGCAATGGCCGAGGACGACCGCTGGGTCGTCTTCGTGGCGGATCAATAGGGTGGGTGAGCCAAAACACCCTATTCGCTTTGTGATTCGGCGTGCGAAGTCTGCGGACTTGACTGCCCTGGTCGGCCTATTTCGTCGCTTCTACCGCGAAGAACAATTTTCTCGTGCCGCTATGGCCGGCGTGCCCCGTACGCTCGCGGGGGTGCTCAGCCGAAAGGATACGGCGTCGTTCGTCGCGGAGGCGGGCGGGCGCATCGTCGGCGCGGCGGCGATGAGCACGGCTTACGGCCTCGAAGTCGGACTCTACGGGGAACTCGAGGACCTCTACGTGCTGCCCGAATGGCGGAGCCGGGGCGTCGCGAGTGCGCTGGTCGAGACTTGCCTGGCCTGGGCCCAGGCGCGCGGCTGCCACGATGTCGAGATCGTGCTGACGCCGCACGCGCAGGCGAAGAACGGCCTCGCCGCGTGGTATGCGAAGCGCGGCTTTGAGAGCAGCGGCCGGGTGATCTGGTACAAGGAACTGCCAAAGCGCAAACGCCGCAGGTGATGCGCTTCGCGCGATGCGCTATGTAGGGGCGGGTTTGAAACCCGCCCTCACGAACGCCATCTGGCAAAAGCAAATGTCCGCCAATCTCCTCGAAGGCCGCACCGGGAAGTGGGAAGTCGTCATCGGCATGGAGGTCCATGCCCAGGTGAACGCGAAGTCCAAGCTGTTCTCGGGCGCTTCCACCGCATTCGGCGCCGAGCCGAACACGCAAGTGTCGCTGGTCGATGCCGCGATGCCCGGCATGCTGCCGGTGATCAATCGCGCCGCGGTCGAGCAGGCCGTGCGCACCGGCCTCGGGCTTCAGGCGAAGATCAATCTCCGCTCGGTCTTCGACCGCAAGAACTACTACTACCCCGATCTCCCGCCCGGCTATCAGATCTCGCAATACAAGCAGCCGGTGGTGGGCGAGGGCGCCGTCGTGCTCGATCTCGAGGACGGCGCGACGAAGAGCATCGGCATCGAGCGCGTGCACTTGGAGCAGGACGCCGGCAAGAGCCTGCACGACCAGGACCCGCGCCGCACGTTCGTCGATCTCAACCGCGCCGGCGTGGCGCTGATGGAGATCGTCTCCAAGCCCGATCTGCGCAGCGCCGAAGAGGCGGGGGCCTATCTCGCGAAACTGCGCTCGATCCTGCGCTATCTCGGCACCTGCGATGGCGACATGGAGAAGGGCAACATGCGCGCCGACGTGAACGTCTCGGTGCGCCGCCCGGGTGCGGCGCTCGGCACGCGCTGCGAGATCAAGAACGTCAACTCGATCCGCTTCGTGAAGCAGGCGGTCGAATACGAATCGCGCCGCCAGATCGAGGTGCTCGAAGACGGCGGCAAGATCGACCAGGAGACGCGCCTCTTCGACAGCGCCAAGGGCGAGACGCGCCCGATGCGCTCCAAGGAAGAGGCGCACGACTACCGCTATTTTCCCGATCCCGACCTCTTGCCGCTCGTGCTCGAGCCGAAGTGGGTCGAGGCGATCAAGGCTGGCCTGCCCGAGCTGCCCGACGCGAAGAAAGAGCGCTTCACGCGCGACTACGGCCTCTCGGCCTACGACGCCGGCGTGCTGGTGGCCGAGAAGGAGACGGCGGAGTTTTACGAGATCGTCGCCAAGGGCCGCGACGCCAAGCTTGCCGCCAACTGGACGATCAACGAGCTGTTCGCGCGGCTCGGCAAGGCCGGAATCGAGATCGGCGCCTCGCCGGTCTCGGCGGCATCGCTCGGCGAACTCGTCGGCCTCATCGCCGACAACACGATCTCCGGCCGCACGGCCAAAGACGTGCTCGACGAGATGTTCGCGACCGGCAAGGCGCCCGCCGCCATCGTCGAGGCCAAGGGCCTGAGGCAGATCACCGACACCGGAGCGATTGAAGCCGCGGTGGACGCCGCCATCGCCGCCAACCCGGCGCAGGTCGCGAAATACAAGGCCGGCGAGACGAAAGTGGCCGGCTGGTTCGTCGGCCAGGTGATGAAGGCCACCGGCGGCAAGGCCAATCCGCAAATGGTCAATCAATTGCTGGCGAAGAAACTCGGCGCTGGGTAAGCAGGCGCCGGGTTCATTCCAGCGAATTTTCCAGAAAAGCATGCTCATCCTCGGCGTCCATTCGGGCTATCACGACGCCTGCGCCGCGCTTTACGACGGCTACAGGCTCGTGGCCGCGGTGGCGCAGGAGCGCATGACGCGGCGCAAGGTGGACGGCGGTCGCGTGCCGACCGAGGCGATCGACGAATGCCTCGCCATCGCCGGCGTCGAGAAGAAGGACATTGGCGCGCTGGTGCTGGGGCGCGCGGCGTTTCCGGCGCGGTTCTACAGCCACTTGCCGTTCGACCGCGCGCTCGAGGCCAAGGTGCGCCGCCTCGTCGGCAAGGAAAAGCACAAGAGCATGGAGCGCGAATGCGTGCGCTATGGGCGCACCGACAGCGAGGCCATGTTCCGCGCCGGCGATTTCCTGGGCGCGCTCGGCTTGAAGCCCGGTATCCCGGTGCGCTTCTTCAATCACCACGAGGCGCACGCGCTGCCGACGCTGTTCCACACCGATTGGGACGACGCGCTGCTCTACACGGCCGACGGCGGCGGCGACAATGTGCAGTACAGCCACCGCGTCTTCCGCGGCGGCAGGATCGAGGAACTGTTCGGCGGCGACGCGGAACTGACGCGCCCGATGCGCATCGACAGCGTCGGCCTCGCCTATGGATACGCCACGCAGGCGCTGGGCTTCCGCATCAACCGCCACGAAGGCAAGACGACCGGTCTCGCCGCCTTGGGCCAGCCCGCCTTCTACGACGAGATTTCCGGGCACTTCCGCGTCGATGAAGCGGGGCAGATCACGAGCGATTTCGCCGACAACCCGGCGATGCGCCAGTTCCTGTTCGACCTCTTCAAGGGCGCCAAGCGCGAAGACGTCGCCGCCTCGATCCAGCGCTTCCTCGAGGAACTCGTCATCAAGGCGGTGGGGCGCCTGCTCGAGAAGAGCGGGTCACGCAAGCTCGGCCTGGCCGGCGGCGTGTTCGCCAACGTCCGCCTCAACCAGCGCCTTGCCGAGGAGCTTCCGGTGGACGAAGTGTTCGTCTATCCGGCGATGAGCGATCAGGGCCTCGCGGCTGGCGGCGTGCTGAAGTTCTTGCTCGAGCGCGACGGGCTCGAGAGCTGGCTCAAGAACCGCTATCGGCTCGAATCGCTCTATCTCGGGCGCGATTTTGGCGGCGATATCGACCGCGTGCTCGGCGCGGGCGGCGCCATCGAGCGCGTGCCTGGCGCCCCGGTGGAGACAGCCTCGCGCCTCATCGCCGAGGGTGGCATCGTCGCCATCTACACGAAGGGCATGGAATACGGCCCGCGCGCGCTCGGCGCCCGCACGATCCTGGCCACGCCGTCCGATGCCGCGATCAACGACACGCTGAACCAGCGCCTCGAGCGCTCCGAGTTCATGCCGTTCGCGCCGGTGGTGGCCGAGGAAGATGCCGACAAGGTGTTCAAGCTCGGCCGCGCCAAGGCCTATGCCGCCCGGTTCATGACCATCACGGCGCACGTCCAGCCCGGCTGGAAGGAGCGCATCCCGGCCGTCGTCCATGTGGACAACACGGCCCGGCCGCAGGTGATCCGCCGCGGCTGGAACCCGCTCTACTACGACATCCTGAAGGCGTTCGAGCGGCGCACCGGCCTGCCGATCCTCATCAACACGAGCTTCAACGTGCACGAGGAGCCGATCATCAACCGGCCCGAGGAGTGCCTGCGCGCGCTGGCCGACGGCCGGATCGACTACGTCGTGACCGAAAGTGGCGTCTATGCCGGGCCCGCGGCGCGCCAGGCGGCGGGCGCCGGCCGGGCGAAATCGCCGGCCGGGGCCGATCGCGCGGCGATTTGAGGCTGGCTGTCCGCGCCATTTTACGCTTTGTTTACCGCGATAACCGCACACTGAATCAAAGTGGTTATCGAGTCCCTCGCCCGGGAGGGCGCGGGCTCGCGGGCTTCATTCGCTAGGGAGTATGCGCCGCGCGGAGTCGAACCCGCCCGGCGAAATCATCCATGCTCGGTCGCCGGCGAAAGTCGCAGGGTGAGGACTCTCCGCACGAATCCCTTGCCGGGATGGCGGGGACCGGCGCCGCACTGGCCGCCTCCGAAACGGAGGGCGATCGCATTTTCCGAACGATCTTTGATCACGTGGCCGTCGGAATCTGGCAGACGACGCCGGAAGGCCGCTATCTGCGGGTCAATCCCCGCTGCGCCGAGATCATGGGCTACGATTCGCCGGAAGCCGCCGTCGCCGGCGTCAGCGACATCGCGCAGCAGGTTTATGTCGACCCCGCCGAGCGCGAGCTGCTCAAAGCGAAGCTCGCCGCCGAGGGGCGCGTCTCCGGCTTCGTGGCGCGGCACCGCCGCCGCGACGGATCCGCCTATTGGGTGCGGCTCAGCGCGGTGGCCGTGCCGGGCGCCGATGGCAAGCCGGCCTTCTATATCGGCTCGGTCGAGGAAGTCAGCGAGCTTATCGAAACCCAGGAGCAGCTCCACGCCGCCGAGCGCGACTATCGCGAAATGTGGGAAAACGCGGCCGAGGGCATCTACCGCTCCTCGCCGGACGGCAGGCAGCTTCGCGCCAACCCGGCGCTCGTTGCGTTCAATGGCTACACGAGCGAAGCCGAACTTCTCGCGGCCGTCGGCGACATCGCGAAGGAATGGTACGTCGAGCCCGGCCGCCGCGAGGTCTTCAAGCGCGTGCTGCGCGAGAATGGCCGCGTGCACAATTTCGAGTCCGAAGTCTACCGCCACAAGACGCGCGAACGCGTGTGGGTGAGCGAGAACGCGTGGGAAGTGCACGACGCCGAAGGGCGGCTCCTCCACTACGAGGGGACCGTGCGCGACATCACGGCGCGCCGGCGCGCCGAGCAGCGCATCCGCGAAAGCGAGGAGCGCTTCCGCGACTTCGCGGAGACGGCCTCGGACTGGTACTGGGAAACCGACGCCCGGCACCGGATGTCGTTCGTCTCGGACAATGTGCGGCGGTTCGGCTTCGAGCCGGCCAGTCTCATCGGCCAAGCGCGCTGGGAATTCGCCGAACCCGAGCAGGCCGAGTTCTGGCGGCAGCACCGCGAAACGCTCAATCGCTGCGAGCCCTTCCGCGATTTCACCTATCGACTGAAGCCGGCGAACGGCCCGGAGCACGTCATCTGCGTCAGCGGCAAGCCGCTGTTCGACGCCGAGGGCCGTTTCGTCGGCTATCGCGGCTGCGGGCGCATGATCACCGATCAGGTGCGCCAGCAGGAGCTGCTGAGCGCCAGCGAGCAGCGCTTCCGCGACTACGCCGACACCGCCTCCGACTGGTTCTGGGAGAGCGACAAGGAGCACCGCTTCACTTATCTCTCCTCGAGCGAGCGCCGGCCCAACGTGCGCGACAGCAGCGTGATCGGCAAAACGCGCTGGGAATACGCCGACGACGTCGCCGACGAGCGCGAGAAGTGGGAACAGCACCGCGCAGTGCTGGCGCGCAATGAGCCGTTCCGCAATTTCGTCTTCCGCATGCGCAACGCCAGAGGCGAGCCGGAATACATCTCGGCGAGCGGCAAGCCCGTGTTCGACGCCGCGGGCGAGTTCCAGGGCTATCGCGGCTCGGCGCGGCGCATCACCGAGCAGATGCGGCAGCAGGAGCGTCTGCGCGAAAGCGAGGAGCGCTTCCGGGATTTCGCCGACACCGCCTCAGACTGGTTCTGGGAGACCGATGCCGACCATCGCTTCTCGTTCATTTCGGAGAGCAAAGGAATGACGCGGGGCGGCAATCGCGTGCGCGCGATCGGCCACACGCGGTGGGACATGGCCGCCGACGTGGAGAGCGAGCCCGAGAAGTGGGCCGCGTACCGCAGGCGGGTGGAGCGCCACGAGCAGTTCCGCGACTTCAAGTACAAGATTCCGACGCCCAACGGCGAGGTTCATGTCGTTGCCGTCAGCGGGAAGCCGAAGTTCGCGCCCGACGGTACGTTCGTCGGCTATCGCGGCTCGGGGCGCCTGATCACCGAGCAGGTCAAGCAGAGCGAAGCCTTGCGCGAAAACGAAGCGCGTTTCCGCGATTTCGCGGCGACGGCCTCGGACTGGTTTTGGGAGACCGACGAGGACCACAGGTTCATCTACTTCTCGTCCAGCGCGCGGGTCGCGCCCGGAAACCCTGTCGAGGGCATCGGCAAGACCCGTTGGGAACTGGGGCTCGACGTCGCCGGCGATCCCGAGAAATGGCGCCGCCACCGCGAGGCGCTCGACCGGCGCCAGCCGTTCCGCGATTTCGTCTATCTGATCCGCATGGCCAACGGCGAAGTGCACCATACGGCAACGAGCGGCATGCCGATCTTCGGGCCGGATGGCCGGTTCCGCGGCTATCGCGGCTCGTCGCGCCTCGTCACCGACGCGATCCGCCAGGAAGAGCGCCTCACGGAAGCCAAGACGCAGGCCGAAGCGGCGAGCGCCACGAAATCGGCGTTCCTCGCGAACATGAGCCACGAGCTGCGCACGCCGCTCAACGCGATCATCGGATTCTCCGAGATCATGAACCGCGAGATGTTCGGCAAGCTCGGGGTTCCGCGCTACGCGGACTACATCAAGGACATCGGCGACAGCGCGCAGCATCTCCTGCGGCTGATCGAGGACATTCTCGATCTCTCCAAGGCCGAGGCGGGCAAGATGGAGCTCGAGGAGGCGGAGATCGACCTCGCCGCGTCGATCCACTCGGCCTGCCTCATGCTGCGCGAGCGCGCCAAGCGCGGCGGAATCGCGCTGGTGGAAGACGTCTCCACCGACCTGCCGCGCCTGCACGGCGATCGCCGCCGCATCCGCCAGGTTCTGCTCAACCTGGTCTCGAACGCGGTCAAATTCACGCCACGCGGCGGCACGGTTCGCGTCTCGGCCGTGGGCGCGCCCGACGGCGGCCTCACGCTGAGCGTCACGGACACCGGAATCGGCATCGAGCCGGGCGACATTCCGCGCGTCTTCGAACCCTTCGTCCAACTCGGCCGCGACAAGGGAATCAGCGGCGAGGGCACCGGGCTCGGGCTGCCGCTGTGCAAGGAACTCGTCGAGCTGCACGGCGGGACGATCGCCCTCACCAGCGAACCGGGCATCGGCACGAAAGTGACGGCGGCGTTTCCGGCGACGCGCACCGTGCCGCGACGTGCCGCGGCATAGCGGGCGGTGGCGAGTGCGCGATCACCCCGCAGCTCATGCTTGAGCGGCGGCGGAAAAAGGGTGATAGGGTGCGAAATTGGGAGGAAGGCAGCCGATGAAGCGTGCGGCGAAATGCAAGCGCGGGCGGGTCCGATAGCGCGATGTCGAAGCGCAAACCACGCCTGGAGCTGAAGCCCGGCGCCGAGCCGGCGCGGCCCGCGCGCGCGGAGCCGCCGCCACACGAGCCGGGACCGGTGCCGGACCGCGGAAAGTCCGTTCTCATCGCACACATCAGCCACGGACTGCGCACGCCGCTCAATGCGATCATCGGGTTTTCCGAGATCATGGAGCGTGAGATGTTCGGCAAGATCGGCATCCCGCGCTACATCGAATACGTGAAAGACATCCGCTCCAGCGCGCAGCATCTGCTGCGCCTGATCGAGGACGTCGTCGACCTGTCGAAAGCCGATGCCGGGGCGCTCGAGCTCGAGGCGGACGAGATCGATGTTGCGGCCGCCATCCGCTCCGTGTGCCTGAAGCTGCGCGAGAAGTCCGCGCAGGCGGGCGTCCAGATCGCGCAGGAGATCCCGGCCGAGCTGCCGCGCCTGCGCGGCGACCGGCGGCGCGTGCGGCAGATCCTGCAGAATCTCGTTTCGAACGCCGTCCGCTTCACGTCGAAGGGCGGCCGCGTGGAAGTCTCGGCGTGGCTCGATCCGGCCGGCCGCATCGTCTTCTCGATCGCGGACACCGGCAGCGGCATCGAGCCGGCGGAGATTCCGGGCATGTTCGATCCGTTCGCGGGACTCGGGCGGCTCCAGGACATCGGCGGCGGCGGCACCGGCCTCGGCCTGCCGCTCTGCAAGGGCCTCATGGAGTTGCACGACGGCTCGATCGAGATGGCCAGCCAGCCGGGCAAGGGCACGACCGTCACGGCGACGTTCCCCGCCGAGCGCACGATCAAGGCGACCCCGCCCGGCGCTTAAGGCGCACGCGCACATCGCGCAGCCGAGACGGCGTCTTCTATCGCGTTCCCCGCGCCTCCGCGCGAATCAATGCGAGCTTGAGCGCTTTTGCCTCTCTCCCTAGTGTTGCGCGCCATCATCGCAGGGGGAGAACGACGTGATCGATCTCTACACGTGGACGACGCCGAACGGGCGCAAGGTCTCGGTCATGCTCGAGGAGTGCGGGTTGCCCTACACGGTGCACCCGATCAACATCGGCAAGAACGTCGATCAGTTCACGCCGCAATTCGTCGCGATCAATCCCAACAGCAAGATTCCCGCCATCGTCGATTCCGACGGGCCGGATGGCCGGCCGATCACGATATTCGAGTCGGGCGCGATCCTGATCTATCTCGCCGAGAAGACCGGGAAGTTCTTGCCCAAGGATCCGCGCGGACGCATGGCGGCGCTCCAGTGGCTCATGTTCCAGATGGGCGGGGTGGGGCCGATGTTCGGCCAGACGCATCATTTCCTGCGCGCCGCGCCGGAGAAGGTGCCCTACGCGATCGAGCGCTACACGAAGGAGACACGTCGTCTCTACGCTGTCCTCGACGGACACCTGAAATCGCACGACTATCTGGCGGGCGAATATTCGATCGCCGATATCGCGACCTATCCGTGGGTAGCGCGCCACGAATGGCACTTGGTCGACTTGAACGACGTTCCGGCCGTCAAGCGCTGGTACGACGCCATCGGCGCGCGGGCGGCGGTCAAGAAGGGAATGGCGGTTCCGCCGCCGCCGCCGGGCTAGTCCGGTTCGCCCATCGTCCCCGCGAAAGCGGCCGGCCCAGTTGTGCCGCGGGCGGAAAATCGCCTGCGTGGCGGGACGGGCCCGCCTGGGTACCGCTTTCGCGCGGACGACGGGCCGGCCGGAGCCGGCGCGCTTCAGGCGGCCGCGGAGAGCGCCGGGGCGCCCATGGCGGCGATCGGGCGGCTCGGCCGCGAAATCGCCGTCAGTTCCTTACGGCACGCCTCGAGGTCGCGCATGATCTTCTGATCGTCGCGGTCGAAGACTTCCATCGAACCGAGTTTGATCTCGACGAGGTCGATCAGGAGTTCCAGGCTTTTGCGGGTCAACATAGGTCTCTCCTCAGGTCCCCAAACCGGCGCGTCCTTTCGCCGGACATGCCGATCCTCGCGGGTTAAGCTTGACAAAAGGTTAACGCGACCGACGCGCGGGGTAGGCCTCTTGGCTAGGCCGGCTGGGCGGGGTGCTTAACGGAAAATCAAACGGCCCCGGAGCAATGTGCCCGCACGGAACAAGCGGCGCCGCGCCGGCGTATCCATTCATCGAGGACAAGGCCATGGCGGAAGGCACGCCGATCAACGCATCACAGCTTTTCTCGGACGACGCGAGCGAGTTTTTCATCGACGCGGGCGTGCCGCGCTACAACCGGCGCCTGACCGACAAGGTTCTCGGCGCGTTCAACCACGCCTACGCCATGGGCGAGATGGATCTCGCGCGCAGCCTCTGGGAATGCCTCGTCGCGGCCGAGAAGCTCGGTCAGCAGCAGCATGGCCGCCGCCGCCCCAACCAGGCGCTCGATCTCGCCGCGGAGTGGGTGGCATTCGTCGATGCCCGCGACCGCTATCGCGAAGTCAGCCGTACGCCGCAGGCGACCGACGACGCGTCCGACGCGTTCCGCTCGATGCGCGACGCCTATCAGAGCTGGCAGGCGCACAACAGCAGCGAAAATCCGTCGCCGCTCCGGCCCACCGCGGCCGCCTCGGGCAACGGGAACGGCCACGGCGACAGGAACGGCGATGCCGGGCCGGCGCACGCGCAGCGCCCGGCCGAGTTTCCGCCCTTCCTGGCCGAACGCGAGTAGCGGTCCGCGCAGGAAGGCCGCGCCCCCGGCTGATTGACAGGTTCCGGCGGCGCCCCTAAATGCACCCTCCCGGCTGGATTCCGGCGCCTCTTTGCGCCGGTCGCCGCAGCGGCGGCACAGCGGAGGGTTAGCCAAGTGGTTACGGCAACGGTTTGCTAAACCGTGTACCCCAAAAGGGTACCGTGGGTTCGATTCCCACACCCTCCGCCATCCGCTGTTCCGTAGAAAGCGCAAGGCGGCGAGCGCGATCCGGGTCCGCCGTTCGAGACGTGCGAGAGGGCCAGTCACGACCTTTCGCCGATCCCGAAGTGGACCGAGGCGCTGCGGCGCCACAAGCGCGAGCGTTCGCTGGAAGCGGCGTCGTGCCGTGGAGCCTGCCCGTTGCAGCGCTGGAAAACGTTCATCGCGAGGCAGCAGGGCCAGAGCGCTCCGCCACCTCGAGGCGGTCAATCGCGATGTGAATCAGACGCCGTATCAACGACGAGCATCGCCGCGAACGGCATGCGGCTCTGATCGCCTATCGCGGCGGCACGGCCTACGTGCTGGACAACCAGGTGTCCGCGGTGCTGGAGCACGGCGCGATCGGACACTACCGCCCGATCTTCTCGATCAACGCCGGCGCGTGGTTCTTCCACGAAGGCTGGTCGCCGAACGTGCCGCCGGCAGTCGCATCGAGAGCACCTTCTCCGATAGCGCCACACGATTCGTCGGGCCCGGCCCTGGCCGCGGCGCCGCTCGCGCAAGACAGCGCGCGCTGACGCCCGCGCCCGATCGACTCGGCGCGAGTCTGCCTTTCAATCCCGCGCCGGAGCGAATAGTGTTCCGCTTCCGACGAGGGCCGCAGCCGCGGCCCATTCCTGACGGCGCTGCGCAAGAATGACAGATCAACCATCATCGCAGATCCTCCCGACTGCGCAGCCTCCATTGCCCGTGTTCTACCAGCGGCCGGAACTGCTTTCGCTCGACCGGCACGCCCGGAAGTCGCTGGCGGCAAGCCAGGATCACAGGTTCGCGAAAGAGGCGAACGCCGTGCCGCTCAACGGCGTCGAGCTCGAATTCGCGCAGCGCCACTATCCGATCGTGTTCAGCGAAGAGGCGGCGCCGTTTCCGATGGCGATCCTCGGCCTGCGCACGGCCGAGAATCTCTTTCTCGGCTCGTCGGGAAGGTGGACGGAAGGTGTCTATGTGCCCGCCTATGTGCGGCGCTATCCGTTCATTTTCATGAGCGCGGCGGATCAGAAGCAGTTCGCGTTGTGCATCGATGCGGCCTCGCCCTTCATCGTCGACGGCGAAAGCAATCCTTTCTTTCGCGGCGGGCAACCGACCGAGCTCACGAAGAGTGCGCTGAATTTCTGCGCCTCGTTTCAGGCCGAATACGAGAAGACACGGGCATTCGCGGCGGCCGTGGCCGAGCGGGGGCTGCTCGAATCGCGCTCGGCCAATATCGATCTCGGCGACGGCCAGAAGGTCATGTTCGGACCGTTTCGCGCCATCGACGCCGCGAAACTCGCCGCGTTGCCGAATGCCGTGATCGCCGAGTGGCTCCGGGCGGGATGGCTCGGGTGGATCTATGCGCACCTGATGTCGGCCGCGAACTGGGGCGCGCTCGCCAACCGAATGAAGACGCCCGCGTGACGGGGATGGAGATCCGGATGAAAGCGCCTATCGTCGCTGCGCGCCTGCTCGGCGCCGTTGCCGTCGCGGCGGGACTGGCGGCGGGCGCGCCGTCCTTCGCCGAGACCGTGGCGGTCGAAGGCTTCCGCTCCGCGCGTTTCGACATGACCGAGGATCAGGTGAAGCTGGCGATTGCCGCCGATTTCAGGATCCAGCCGCGTGCTGTCCTGAAGCAGGTGAACAAGGTCGACCGCACGACGATCCTGTCCGTGCGAGTCACCGACCTGCTGCCCGAAACCGGCATGGCGCAGGTGAACTACAAGCTCGGCTTCAAGAACAAGAAGCTGATCCAGGTGGACGTGATCTGGAGCGCGGCCATCGATCCCAAGGTGACGCCACCCACGCTCACCGCAATCCTCATCAATCTCCGGCAATACCTGCAGGAGCGGGGCTTCGCCAAGGAGAAGACCGTGGTGAATGCCACCACGCCGCAGCCCAATATCCTGCTCATGTTCCGCGCCGAGGACGAGAAGGGCAGCGTCGTCGCGCTGCTCGGCCAGTTCAAATTCGATCCCAAGGCGGAAAAGGAAAAGCAGCTCAAGACCGACGAGCCGCAGGCCGTGATCCTGAGCTACGTGCTCGATCCGAAGGCGCCCGACATCTACAAGATCGAGAAGGGCAAGTTCTAGGTGGCTTGAAGCCCGGCGCGTCCGGCCGCGTCAGTAGCGCGCGTTGAGAATGAAGAACACGCGCCAGGTGTCGCCCATGTCGCCCAGCGCGGCCGTGCGGCCGTAAAGCGGCACCGCGCCCTCCACCTGGCCCGAGACGCGCGGCCCCACGGTGAAGCGCATGCCGACGCCGGCCGAGGCGAGCTGCTCGAAGGTTTTCCGCGTGTTGCTGTCGATGTGGTAGACGCGGCCCCAATCGCCGAAGCCGTAGAACTGCAGCGTCGTCGGCAGATCGAGCATCGGGAGCTTCAGATCCTCGAGCGTGTAGCGAAGCTCGGCCGCGACGGCCATGCCGTGGTCGCCGGTCTTCTCCGAGGGATCGAACGCGCGGCCGTATGTGCGTCCGCCGAGGCCGAACTCCTCCTGCGCCAGAAGCTGCGTCGCCGCGTACTGCCCGGTGAACTGCACGAAGGCCGAGACCGGACCCCAGATCTGCTGGTTGCGCTGGACGTCGAGATTCACCTTGGTGAAATTGGTGCGGCCGAACTCGCGGCTGTTGCCGCGCGCGCCCAGGCCGTCGATGCCGTGGCTCACCTGCAGATCGACGAAGGTGATGCCGCGGAACTCGTCCACCGCCTCGAACGTGGTCCCGTAGCGGAACACGCGCAGGCGGTCGTCCGAGAACGTCGCGGTCAGCACGTCGTTCGTCGAGTTTTGCCAGTTGAACTGGCCGTAAACCCAGAAGTTCATCGCGCGCGTGCGGAGCAGCGGCTGCTTCAGCTTGACGTTCCACGACCAGCTTTCGCCCTCGATGTCGAGGATGCGCAGCGTGTGGCCCGGCCGGGTTCGCGCGTAGTTGCCCCACACTTCCATGATCGTGCCGTAGCCCAGAATCGGCGTCTGGAACCGCGCCTCGTGGAACTGCAGCTCGCGCGGCTGGAACAGGGAGACGACGTAGCGGTAGAGCAGGCGGTCGCCGGTGTCGATGAGACCGTTATAGGCGCCGGAAACCTCGGCCTGATACGGGCCCAGGAAGCGCGAGCCGCGATTGTCGATCGAAGCATAGGCATCGATGCGCTTGTAGGTGACCTCGAGGATCAGGTCCGACGTGCCCGGCACGTCGGAGGGTGCCAGAACGCCCGAGACGCGCATGCCCGGAAGATCGTTGAGCAGCAGCAGATAGCGCTCGAGCTCGCGCTGCGTGACCGGCTGCGAGGCCTTGAGCCGCTCGGCGTACTGCAAAAGGTAGTTGTAGGACCCGAGCTTTCCTTCGTCCTTGATGATGACGCGGTTGATGCGGCCTTCGACGATGAGGATCTGGACGACGCCGTTGCGGATCTGCTGCTGCGGGACGATCGCCTGCGAAAGCACGAAGCCGTCGTTGCGGTAGCGCGTGGTGATCTGGTTGGCGATGCCATACACCTCGAGCAGCGTGACTTCGCGGCCGACGAGGCTCTGATAAAGCGGCGCCAATTGCTGCGCGCTGTAAACGGAGGAGCCGTTGATCGTGACCCCGCGCAGCATGAACCGGATCTGCCGCGCCTGCTCCGGCGGAACGGCGGTCGGGATCTGCGGCACCGTGATCTGCGAATCGACGCCCGGCGTGCGCGGCGGCTCGAAGCGCTGCGGCACACGGCCGGGCTCGGCCGATGGCGGGGTCGTTTGCGCGGCCGCCGGCCCCGCGGACAGGGCCGCGAGCGACGCTAGAACGAACGCAACCTTGGCGATCCCGACGCCCCGAAAGATCCCCGTCATGCCGTACCCCTCGTTCATCCACAGGCGCGCAGCCGCCGGTGAAATTTCAATCTGGCATTTCACGGCACGAATTTGAACCGGGAAGTCTGCCCGCTGACCCGTGCGCGATTGCGTTATTTCCCCAATCCTTCGCTGCCAACGCCAATGCCTTCGTGCACTTCCCCCTGGCATTTGCGTAAGCAGGTAATTCGACCGTCTCGTTAACCTATTTTCCGGAATCCCGCTAGTGTAGTTTCTTTCATCTTATCAGAAGGTTGAGCCAAGTCCACCATTAACCATTTAAGATATTTTTAATTGCTCATCCGCCGCTGCTCCGTGTACATTTAGAAAAATTTCACGATACGCGCAAACGAACGCTGAAGCATATCAGCGCCGGTTGCAGGGGGATGAGGAAGGCTGCGGCATCCGCTGGGTGCCGTCCTCTTGTCGGGCTCGGGTGAATAATACAATGACGTCTAATCCGATCGAGCGCGCGGTCCCCTTGTTCCGCGGATCGCAGGCTGGCGCGCTCTCGAATGCGCTCGCGAACTCCACGGCGCTGAGCGGCAGCTTCGCCCACTTCATCGGCGCGCTCGTTCCCGCGGTCGCGGCGGGCGCACTGTTCGTTTCCGCCGATGCGCTGGCGCAGTCGGCGCCGATCGGCCCGACCACGCTGCCCACGGGCGGCACGGTCGTCGGCGGCACGGCGTCGATCACGCAGCCGAGCGCCACGAAGCTGCAGATCAACCAGACGTCCGACAAGGCGATCATCGACTGGCGGACCTACTCGATCGGCAGCCAGGCGTGGGTGAACTACACGATGCCGGGCGCCGGCTCGGTTTCGCTCAACCGCGTCACCGGCGGCGACGTCTCCTACATCATGGGCAAGCTCACGGCGAACGGCACCGTGATGCTGATCAACCCGAACGGCATCGTGTTCGGGAAGGGCTCCGTCATCGACGTCGCCGGCCTCGTCGCCACCACGGCGAACATCCGCAACGACGACTTCATGGCCGGGCGCATGAAGTTCCTGCAGCCCGGCAAGCCCGGCGCCACGGTCATCAACGAAGGCGACATCACGATCAAGGACGCCGGCATCGCGGCCTTCGTGGCGCCCGGCGTCGCCAACCGCGGCACGATCACGGCCACGCTCGGCACGGTTTCGCTCGCGGCCGGCAACACGTTCACGATCGATCTCTACGGCGACGGTCTCGTCAAGCTCGCGGTCACCGATCCGGTGACGGTCGCGGCGCTCGGCGAGGGCCAGGCGCTGGTGCAGAACTCCGGCGTGATCAAGGCCGATGGCGGCAAGGTGCTGATGACCGCCAACGCCGCCAAGGGCGTGGTCGACAGCGTCATCAACATGACCGGCGTCGTGCAGGCGCGGCGCGTCACGCAGCAGGCCGACGGCACGATCATCCTCGACGGCGGCGAGAACGGCACGGTCAACGTCGCCGGCACGCTCGACACGTCGGCGCCGAATCCCGGCGTCGATGCCGGCAAGATCACGGTCACCGGCGAGAAGGTGCGCATCGCCAGCACCGCGCAGATCAAGGCCACCGCGCTCGCGGGCAAGGGCGGCACGATCAAGATCGGCGGCGACTATCAGGGCAAGGGCGAGACGCGCCAGGCCCAGATCGTCACGATCGATGCCGGCGCGCTCATCAACGCCAGCGCCATCGACAGCGGCGACGGCGGCACCGTGGTCGTCTGGTCCACCGACACGACGACGTTCAACGGCATCATCATGGCCAAGGGCGGCCAGTATGCCGGCAATGGCGGATTGGTGGAGACGTCGGGGAAGATACTGACCGTTGGCGAGACAGCCCAGGTCATTACCGCGGCACCGAACGGCACGAGCGGGACATGGCTCATCGACCCGGTCAATTTCACCGTCGGAACCGACATTTCGGCCGCGACGCTCGAGGGCAATCTGACCGCCGGTAACGTCACTTTGCAGGCGGACAATACGCTCACTTTCGATGTCGACGTCACCTATACCGGAACGAACACGCTGACGTTGGACATAGGCACTGCTGGCGCGGGCGGCACGCTGGCGTTTGCGAACGGCGACAGCCTCACGATTCGAAATCTAGTGCTGCAGTCTCCGCGCACGAGCGGCACCGGCATTACGATCGATGTCGGTAGTGGCGCGTCCGGCATTGACTTCGCCTCGACCGGCACGAGCCTACTCACGCTGAAAACGAGTCTCGCCGGCGACAATCCTATTCTGACGAACGGCCCAACCAACGTTCTGATTTCCCCAGTGGCCGGTTTGGCGATGCCCCAGATTCAAAAGGGCATCGATTTCGTTCGAAGCGGCGGCACGATTACGGTCGAGCCGGGCCTCTATCAGGAAGCCCTCACAATTGGCAAATCGCTCTCGCTCATCGGCAATCCGATAGCGGATGCGGTTGATCCCGCCGAGGGAGCGACGCCTTACCCGGCTCCTATTCCCGGCGCCTCGGATGCGGCCATCGGATCCTGCGCCAGCGATTGCCTCGTCGTCATCAAGGGCCCCGGAACCGGCGCCACGCCCGCGATCAATATTGCGGACGGCGGCGGACCCGGTACGGCACTGAACGTCACGATCCGCGGCTTCGTCATCGATCCGGGCGGCACTAACAACAGCGCCGTGGTAGCGGAGGTTAGCAATAGCGGCGTGCTCGCCGGCAGTTCGCTAACCTTGTCGCGTAATACCATCTTGGCGGGCGGGAAACCCACGGTCGAAGTCGATCGCTTCGCCACCGTCAACATCCTTTACAACGTCTTCCCCAATGCGACGAAGACCGTCGTCGACATTGCCGACGTCGCAACGGCGTCTATCGTGCGAAATGCCGTGCTCGGCCAGACTGTCTCGAGTCCGGGCGGCGACGAGTTCGCATTCAGTGTTCAGGGCCTGACGACTTCGCTCGATTTCCGGATGAACATCATCGACGGGAATTTCGCGAATTCCACGTCGGGCCAGCCAGGCATCACCACGGGCCTGAGGATTTCCGCATTGACCGGCGGGCCGAGCCCGCCGACCCCCGCTGTGTTGATCAAGAACAACTACTTTAACGGGCTCGGTTTTGACGGCATTCGTTTCGAGAACGGGACGTTCGGGACGGTGGCAGCGCCGGTCACCATCTACCAGAATTACATCGGCGGCGGCGCGGTGACTGATCCCGCGACGGCCACGGTCGCGCTGCGCAGCGATCTTCTGACGGGCATAATCACCGGCTACACGACAGGCCCGCTTACCGCCGTCAAGCTGACCTCCGACACCAACCTCACGCTCAAAGGCAATCAGCGCGACGGCATCCAAATCGCGTCAAACGCGCACGGCAATTTCGACATCCGCGAGAACTTCCTCTTCGGCAACGCACTCGCGGCAACCGGTGGCACACAGTACTATCAGCTCAATGTTGCTTCTGGCAGCAACGCCGTCGTCAATGCCAGTTCGAACTGGTGGGGCACCATCAGCGGCCCCACGTCCGGAGTCGAATTCCACACGAACGGCAGCGTCGCGATCACCGACTTCCTGACCACCGGGGTCGATAACAACTGCATCGGCAACCCAGGGACCTGCCTTACGCCGAGCGACAACCAACCCTTCGCGTTCCAGCAGGCGCAGGCGACGCCGACTCCCACACCGACTCCGACGCCAACTCCGACACCGACGCCCACACCGACGCCGACGCCAACCCCGACGCCGACGCCAACTCCGACGCCGACGCCGACTCCGACGCCAACTCCGACGCCGACGCCGACTCCCACGCCGACGCCGACTCCGACGCCGACTCCGACGCCGACGCCGACTCCCACGCCGACGCCGACTCCGACGCCGACGCCCACACCGACGCCGACGCCAACCCCGACGCCGACGCCAACTCCGACGC
>CAYZSG010000020.1:0-7974 GCA_964481045.1 uncultured Candidatus Odyssella sp.
TCGTCGATGCCGTAGCGCTGGGCGCGCCAGCGGTTCTCGCCGATCAGCATCGCCGCGTAGCGCCGCCAGCGCTGGTTCGAGCGCTTGAGGCGCCACAGCATGCGCAGGATGCACGCATAGAGCGCCGCGATCGTGAGCGTGTCTTCCATCAAGGTCGGCACGTCGGTGATGCGCATTTCCAACGTCGGGAAGCGCACCGAGGGACGCACGTCCCACCACAGCTTCGAGGCATCCTCGATGAGGCCGGTGTTCACGAGCATGTCGACATGGCGCTGATATTCGCCCCAGGAGTCGAACTGCTCGGGGATGCCGGTGCGCGGCAATTCGTCGAACACCGCGATGCGATACGACTTCAAGCCCGTGTCCTCGCCGCGCCAGAACGGCGAGGAGGTGCTGAGCGCGAGGATGTGCGGCAGGAAATAGGCCACCTGCGACATGAGATCGATGCGCAGTTCGTTGTCGTCGAGCGCGCAATGCACGTGCATGCCGCAGATCAGCAGCCGGCGCCCCACGCCTTGAAGGTCTCGGGCGAGGATCTTGTAGCGCTCCTTGTCGGTCGGCGTGGTCGATTCGTAGCCGGCGAAGGGGTGCGTGGCGGCGGCCACGATCGCGAGGCCGAATTCGGCGGCCACCTCGGCGGCGGTGCGGCGCAGGTGGCGGAGGTCCTCGCGCGCCTCGGCGATGTCGGCGCAGGGCATCGTGACGAGTTCCACCTGGCTCGTCAGGAATTCGGGCTTCACCTGGTCGCCGAGCCGCGCCTCGAGCGCGGTCATGAAGGCTTCGGGGCGGTCATGCGCGAGGTCGCGCGTCTTGCGGTCGACGAGGAGATATTCCTCCTCGATGCCGAGGCTGAAGCTCGGGAAACCGGCGCTCATGCGGCGCTGCCCGTGCGCGCGAGCGCGATTCCGGCGGCGGCAAAGGCCGCGGCAAGCGCGTCGCCGACGAGGCCGGCCCAATGCTCGGCGCCCGACGAGGTCGCGATCAGGTCCTGGCGGATCTCCATCGCCACGTGCGGCAGGCCGGGGCTCTCGGCATGGGTCGCGATCGTGTAGCCGATGCCGTCGCGCGCCGAATAGGGCTCGTTGTCGCCGACGGAGAGATCGGCGTGGCGCCGCAGCGCCTCCATCAGCGGAATGGCGATGCGCCGGTCGTCGTTCCAGAGAATGCCGATATGCCAGGGCCGCCGCGTGCGCTGGAACACCGGCGTGAACGAGTGGATCGACACCACCGCCGGCGCCGGCCCGCGCTCGGCCTTCTGCGCGATGAGGCGGGCGACCGCGTCCTGATAGGGCTTGAACAGCGCCTCGGCGCGCTGGAGGCGCTCGCCCTGCGCGAGCCCGCGATTGCCGGGCACGGCGATGCCGTCGCTCTCGGCCGGGATCGAGGTGGGGTCGGCGAGCGCGCGATTGCAGTCGATGACGAGGCGCGAATAATTCGTCAGCGCCAGCGGAGCGTCGAAGCGCCGCGCGAGGCGCCGCGCCACGTCGGCCGCGCCGATGTCCCACGCGATGTGCTCGCGCAGCGGCGCCGGCGCGAGGCCGAGATGATTGAGCGCGCGCGGCACGCGGTTGCTGGCATGATCGCAGACCAGCACGAGCGGCGCGGCGCCCGCGGCGTTCGCGATCTCGAACGGCGGCGGCTCGTCGCCGGCGAGCAGCGGCGGAAGGGCGTGGCGCGCGCTCACGATGCGATGCGGGGCCGGGCGCTCACGCCCACACGACGAACGCGGCGAGCAGCCCGCCGAGCGTCACGTATTTGATCGCGTAGTAGAGCTTGCGGTTCTGTTTCTTGAGCGCCTTCATCTTCACGCGGCCGCGATAGACGACGCCGAACGCCTTGTTGAGCGCGCCCACCTTCTCGCCGTCTTCGTTCTTGGTCGTGCTCGCGCGCATCAGGATACGCGCGAAGAAGCGGTTGAGCCAGCGCGCCGGCGCGCAGGTCATGGGCCGCTCCACATCGGCGAACAGGATGAGCCGGTCCATGCCGCTCTCGTTGATCGCGCTGTGGATATAGGTCTCGTCGAACACGATGGCCTCGCCGTCACGCCACGCATAGGGCTCGCCGTCGATGTAGATGCGGCACTTGTCGCTGTTGGGTGTCGCGAGCCCCAGATGGAAACGCAGCGATCCGGCATAGGGGTCGCGATGCGCCAGCAGCTTGCCGCCGTCGGGGAGCAGCGCGAACATCGCGGCCTTGAGCGACGGCACCTGGCGCAGGATCGCCACCGATTTCGGGCAGAGCTTCGCGGCCGAGGGATGCGGGTCGCCATACCACGAGAGATAGAATCGTTTCCAGCCGCGGCGGAAGAACGAGTTGAAGCCGAGGTCGTCGTATTCCTGGGACGCTTTCACGTGCCCGGCGCGATACAGCGCCATGCCTTCGTCGCGGAAGGTTTGCCAGTTCTCGCGGATCAGATTCAATTCAGGGAACTTCTCGACGGGAATTCGCGGCTTGTTGCCGACGGCGGAGAACAGATAGAGCAGGCAATTGATCGGCGCGAGCAGCGTCGAATGGTCGGTGAGCTGGCGGAAGAAGCGGTGGCGCACGCGGCCGCGGAAATGGATTGCCACCGCGCTCAGCACGAAGCCGTAGAGCACGAGAAATTTCGGCGCCAACGCGGGCGCCAAAATCGCTTCGACCTGGGTCATGGCCCGAGCGATAAATCCCCCAATCGGCCGGCGGTGCCCGATCCGGCCCTTCGAGCAAGCCCTTGCTCTTGCACCCATAACTAGCACAGGCCGGGCGCGGCGGGCAGGGGGATCGAAGCGGTTCCGGCGGCTCGGGCGCGGCCTAGAAGCCGTGCTCGGGTCCGGGGAAGGTCTTGGCCTTGACGGCCTTCACATAGGCCTCGATCGCGCCCTTCACGGTGCCGGCCTCGGCGAGGAAGTTCTTCACGAACCGCGCCTTGCGGCCGGGATAGATGTCGAGCATGTCGTAGTTCACGAGCACCTGGCCCGAGCAGTCCACGCCGGCGCCGATGCCGATCGTGGGCACGGCCAGCGCCTCGGTCACGCGCTTGCCCAGCGCGGCGGGAATCGCTTCAAGCACCATCATGGCCGCGCCGGCGTCCTGGATCGCGCGCGCATCGGCCAGCAGCGCCTCGGCCGCCGCATCCGTCTTGCCCTGCACGCGATACCCGCCGAGCGTGTGCACCGATTGCGGCGTGAGCCCCGCATGGCCGCAGACGGCGACGCCGCGCTCGGTGAGAAAGCGGATCGTCTCGGCCATGATCCGCCCGCCCTCGAGCTTCACCATCTGCGCGCCGGCCGCGAGCAGCGGCACCGCGTTGCGCAGCGCCTGCGCCGGGCTTTCCTGATAGGTGCCGAACGGCATGTCGGCGATGACGATCGCGCGCTTCGAGCCGCGCGCGACGAGGCTCGTGTGATACGCCATGTGCTCCAGCGTCACCGGCAGGGTGGAGTCCTGCCCCTGCACGACCATGCCGAGCGAATCACCGACCAGCAGCAGTTCCACGCCGGCCGCATCGGCGAGCGCGGCGAAGCTCGCATCGTAGGCCGTGAGCATCACGATCTTCTCGCCGGCAGCACGCAGCTTCTGGATGTCGGTCACGGTCAGGCGCAAGGCAGACTCCCTGGGAACTCCCGCGAGATATTGCACTGCAGCAGCGTTCGGCAATGCGGAATTCGGAATATATCGAGACAATCGCGGCCGCAGGACAAAGCCATGCACGGCGGGTATGTCGGGGCGCGACAATGCCCGTGTGGCCCGCGGCGGCGGCGCGGCGTAGAAATCGGCGCCACCGCGCGTATTTCCCGAACATGCAGCACGCCAGCGCCTCAGCCGCATCGACGGCCCTGACACCCGCCGACGTCGCCGCGCTTGCCGCGCGCCGCGACGATGCGGCGCGGCGCGCGAAGCAGGCGCGGCTGGCGATGCTCGCGCTGTTCATCGGCGCGATCACGATCGGCTTCTCGGGCATCTTCGTGCGCTGGTCGGAAACCGGGCCGATGGCCACGGGCTTCTACCGCATGGGCATCGCCGGCGCGTTCCTCGTGGTGCTGCCGTTCCTGTTGCCGGCCGCGAAGCCGCAGATCGCGGCGCGGACCTCGCGACGCGACAAGCTGTGGCTGATCGCCGGCGGCGTCCTGTTCGCAGCCGACATCGCGTGCTGGCATCCGGCGCTGCTGATGACGACGATCTCGAACGCCACCTTCATCGGCAACGTCTCGACGATCTTCGTGGCGCTCGGCGCATGGCTGATCTTCAAGCGCCGCATCGGCTGGCTGTTCATCGCCGGCATGGCGGTGACGCTCGCCGGCGCCGCGCTGCTGATGGGCGTGAGCTTCACGCTCGCCGGCTCGCGCCTGCTCGGCGACGCGCTCTCGCTCGCGGCGGCGGTGTTCTACGGCGGCTATTTCCTCGTCGTGGCACATCTCCGGCCGCGCCTGCCCGCGTTCACGATCGTGACCTGGACGTCGCTGGTCTGCGCGGCGCTGCTGCTGCCGCTCGCGATCCTGCGCGGCGAGACGCTATTCCCGCCCACGCTGCTCGGCTGGGCGCCGCTCATCGGCATCGGCCTGCTCGTTCATGTGGGCGGGCAGGGCGCCATCGCCTTCGCGTTCGCGCATCTCTCGCCGCAATTCACGGCGCTCGGAACCTATCTTCAGCCGGTGGCGGCCGCCGTGTTCGCGTGGATCCTGCTCGGGGAGAAGATCGGCCTCGCCGATATCGCCGGCAGCGCCGTGATTCTCGCCGGCATCTGGATCGCGCATCAGGGCTCGCGGCGCGATACCGCCGCCGAGGCGGCGGCCTCGGCCGCCGCGCCGCCCGCGCGGCCCGCGGCATGAACGATTCCGAACCGCGCGCGATTCCGCTGCTCGGCCTCGCGGCCTGGGCGCTGGCGGCGTTCGGCTTCTTCTTCGCCTGGGTGGTGCGAGTCTCGCCGAGCGTGATGATCGAGCCGTTGATGGCCGAGTTCCAGGTCGGCGGCGTGCTGCTCGGGACCTTGTCGGGCCTCTATTTCTACACCTACGCGATCCTCCAGGCGCCGGCGGGCCTCGCGATGGACCGCTGGGGCCCGCGCCGCGCGCTTGCGATCGCGGCGTTCGTGACGGCGCTGGGCTGCATCCTGTTCGCGGCGGCGCCGAGCATCGAGGTCGCCTATCTCGGCCGCCTTCTGATCGGCGGCGGCGTCGCGTTCGCGTTCCTCGGCAGCCTCGTTCTCGCCTCGAACTGGTTCCCGCCGCGCCGCTTCGCGATGTTCTCCGGCCTTGCCATGGGCATCGGCCTCTTGGGCGGCATCGCGGGACAGGCGCCGCTGGCGCTCGCGGTCGAAGCCGCGGGCTGGCGCGAGACGATGTGGGCGCTGGCCGTGGCGGCGCTCGTGCTTTCGGCCGCGATGTGGCTCGTGATCCGCGACGCGCCGTCGCCACGCGCGCCGCGCGCCGCGCAGGCCGGCGGCGATAGCGTGCTGCGCGGCCTCTGGGCCGTCGTGCGCCATTCGCAGACGCTCTACATCGCCGCGTTCGCCGGCCTCATGTCGTCGACGATGCTCGCCTTCGGCGCGCTTTGGGGCGTGCCCTACACGATGCAGGCTTACGGCCTCAGCAAGGTGGAAGCGTCGGCGGCGATGGCGCCGATCCTGTTCGGCTTCACGGCCGGCGCGCCATCCTGGGGCTGGCTCTCCGACCGCATCGGCCGGCGCAAGTTGCCGATGCTCGCTGGCGCCCTCACCGGCGTCGGCTCCACCGCCGCGGCGCTCTATATCCCGGGCCTGCCGGTTCCCGTTTACAGCGTGCTGCTGTTCTTCGTCGGCTTCGGCGGCGGCGCCATGTCGGTGAGCTATGCCGCCGCGCGCGAGCACACCGCCGGCGGCGGCACCGGCGCGGCGCTCGGCTTCGTCAACATGGTGTCGGTGCTCGGCGGCGCGGTGTTCCAGCCGCTCATCGGCTGGCTGCTCGATCTGCAATGGGACGGCAAGATGGCCGACGGCGCCCGCGTTTACGCGGCCGAGACGTTCCGCAACGCATTCATGGTGCTGCCAGCGCTCTACGCGCTCGCCTTCTTGAGCGCGCTGCGCGTCCGCGAAACCTTCTGCCGTCCGTTTGCGGCGCCGGCAGCGCCGCGCGTTGCTGCTGAAGCGTGACACCGCTCATACGAGCGAACCCATGAAACATCGTCATCCCGACCGAAGCGAGCCGCCCTTGCGGCTCGCGAAGTGGAGGGATCGTGCCGCAGCTGCCACGCGATCCCTCCACTCCGCGGCCGCGCCCAAGAGGCGCGTCCGCTCCGGTCGGGATGACGTGTTGGTATTGGGGCTCGTCAGCCCTCACTCCACCCACGCCACGCGCAGCATGTTGGTGGCGCCGGGGGTGCCGAACGGCATGCCGGCGGTGATCACGATGCGCTCGCCGCCCTTGGCGATGCCGTTCGATTTCGCCGACTCCTGCGCGTAGGCCACCATCTCGTCGATCGTCGAGACGTCGTGGCTGAAGAAGCAGTGGACGCCCCAGGCCAAGGTCATGCGCCGCGCGGTCTGCGTGCGGCCGGTGAGGCACAGGATCGGCACCGGCGGGCGCTCGCGCGAAGCGCGCTGCGCCGTCGAGCCCGAGCTCGTGTAGGTGACGATGCACGCCGCCTTGATCGTCGTGGCCACCTCGCGCGCGGCGAGCGTGATCGCGTCGGCGGCCGTGGCCTGCGGCGGCGGGTGGTTCGCGTCCATGATCACGCGATAGGTGGGGTCTTGCTCCACGCGGCGGATGATGCGCGCCATCATCGCCACGGACTCGATCGGATAGGCACCGCTCGCCGTTTCGGCCGAAAGCATCACGGCGTCGGCGCCGTCGTAAACCGCGTTGGCGACGTCGGAGGCCTCGGCGCGCGTCGGCGCCGGATCGCGCACCATCGATTCGAGCATCTGCGTCGCGACGACGACGGGCTTCCCCGCCTTGCGGCCGGCGCGCACGATCTGCTTCTGGAGGCTCGGCACGTCCTCGGGCGGCAATTCCACGCCGAGATCGCCGCGCGCCACCATCACCGCGTCGGAGAGATCGACGATCTGATCGAGCCGGTCGAGCGCCTGCGGCTTCTCGATCTTCGACATGATCGCCGCGCGGTTGCCGACGAGCTTCCGCAGCTCGGCCACGTCGTCCGGCCGCTGCACGAACGAAAGCGCGATCCAGTCGGCGCCGAGCGAGAGTGCGAAATCGAGATCGCGCAGATCCTTCTCGGTCAGCGCCGAGAGCGGCAGGATTGCGCCGGGCAGGTTGACGCCCTTCCGCTCGCTCAACACGCCGCCGGTGACGACGACGGTCTCGGCGAAATCCGCGCCCACCTTCTCGACCTTGAGGCGCAGCCGCCCGTCGTCGAGCAGCACGAGCTGCCCCGGCGTCATCGCGGCGAACACTTCGGGGTGCGGCAGCGAGGCGCGCGCCGCATCGCCGGGCGTGGGATCGAGATCGAGGCGGAGCGCCTTGCCCTCGCCGAGCGTCACCTTGCCGCCCTGGAACTTGCCGACGCGGATCTTCGGGCCCTGCAGATCGACGAGGATGCCAATCGGCCGGCCCATCTCGCGCTCGAGCTTGCGCACCGCGTCGTAGCGCGCGCGATGATCCGCCCGCTCGCCGTGGCTGAAATTGAGGCGGAACAGGTCGGCGCCCGCCGCGTGCAACGCGCGGATCTTGTCCGTCCCCGAAGACGCGGGGCCCAGCGTGGCAATGATCTTGGCGGCACGTCGGGAGGTCATTCCGTCACTTTAGCGACGCACCGCCGCGGGGCAAGGCGAAGTGAAGGGAACAGGAGGCGGGGAGGCGGGGAGAAGGAACGAAGAATTGCCACGAAGACACGAAGGAGAAAGCAGTGCGCGCCAAGGGCGCGCAAGGAACTCTTGTTTGACTTCGTGTCTTCGTGCCTTCGTGGCTCCCCAACTTCTCTCCGCCTCCCGTTCACTGAACCAGGACCGCGCGGAAGTCGTTGACGTTGGTGAAGGTGGGGCCGGTGACGAGGAGGTTGCCG
>CAYZSG010000020.1:8074-36696 GCA_964481045.1 uncultured Candidatus Odyssella sp.
CGCGCGGAAGTCGTTGACGTTGGTGAAGGTGGGGCCGGTGACGAGGAGGTTGCCGAGCGCGCGGAAGAAGGAATAGGCGTCGTTGGCGGCGAGGCAGCCGGCCGGGTCGAGCGTGAAGTCGCGCGCGCGGGCCAGCGTCTCGGGGCCGATGAAGGCGCCGGCATTGTCTTCGCTGCCGTCGATGCCGTCGGTGTCGGCCGCGAGCGCATGGATGCCGCGCGCGCCCTTGAGCGCCAGCGCCATGCCGAGCAGATATTCGGTGCTCGGCCCGCCGCTGCCGCGGCCGGAGATCGTCACGGTGAGTTCGCCGCCCGAAAGGATCACGGCCGGCCTCTTCTGGTTCGGATCGGCCGCGATCCTGCGCGCGAGCGCCGCGTGCTCGGCGCCGACCAGGCGTGCCTCGCCCTCGAGGCTCTCGCCGAGCACGATCGGCTCCAGGCCCAGCTCGCGCGCCTTGGCGGCGGCGGCGGCCAGCGCATCCTTGGGCGTGGCGACGAGGCGGTATTCGGCGCGCGCGAGGCGCGGATCGCCGGGTTTCGGGGTCTCCTCGGCCGCCGCCTCGAGATGCGCCTTCACCGCCGGCGCGGGCTCGATCCTGTATTTCGCGAGGATCGCGCGCGCCTCGGCGAAGGTGCTGGGGTCGGGCACGGTCGGGCCCGAGCCGATCACCGAGGGATCGTCGCCGACGACGTCGGAGATCGCGAGCGTCAGCACGCGCGCCGGCGTGGCGGCGGCGAGGCGCCCGCCCTTGATCGCCGAGAGGTGCTTCCGCACGCAGTTGATCTCATGGATCGTGGCGCCGCTCTTGAGCAGCGCGCGCGTCGTCGCCTGCTTGTCGGCGAGGGCCACGCCCGGCGCCGGCAGCACGAGCAGCGCCGAAGCGCCGCCCGACATCAGGCACAGCACCAGATCGTCGGCCTTCGCCGCGCGCACGATCTCCAGCATGCGGCCCGCCGCGGCGCGCCCGCGCTCGTCGGGCACCGGGTGCGACGCCTCGATCATCTCGATCTTGAAGCACGGCACGCCATAGCCGTCGCGCGTCACGACGAGGCCGGAAAGCGGCCCGTGCCAGTGGTCCTCCACCGCCCGCGCCATCGCCGCCGCCGCCTTGCCCGCGCCGACGACGATCGTGCGCCCGTTCGCAGGCGGCGCCGGCAGATGCGGCGGCACGCAAAGCCGCGGGTGCGCGGCCGCGACGGCGGCATCGAACAGCGAGCGGAGGAGGGCGCGGGGCGCGCGGTCGGGCGTGGACGGCATGGCGGCTCTATAGCCGAGGCGTCGCGAAAACCGTAGAGGGCGCCTTCAAATGGATGTCTTGGCTCGATCGAGCCACCCGATCCGCTCGCCGATGAGCGCGATCTCGTGGTCGAGCCAGGCGGCGAAGGCGGCGCCGCCCTCTTTCGCGCGCAGCTCTTCGAGGCGGCCGCGCTCGGTCTCGTAAAGGTCGGCGAGGAGCGCGAGTTGCGTCTTCTGCTCTTCGGCGGGCAGCAGGTGCAGGAAGCGGAACTTGAGCGCGATGACGAGCCGGTTCGTGTCGTTCACGGGCGCGCGCACGTTGGCGCGCAGCAGGGTCATCAGCTCGCCGCGCCCTTTCTCGGTGATCGTGAGCTCGGCCTCGGCCCTGTCTTCCTTCGCGCTGGCGAGGCCCTCGAAGCGCAGCAATTCGAGCGAGGGCGCCAGCATGTCGAGCGAGGGGCCGAGCACGAGGCCGATGAAGCGGCGCAGCTCCTGCGCAAGCCCGGCGTAGGCGCGCGGGCGCTCGGCGATGAGGCCCAGCGCCAGCACGCGGATCGCTTCGGTCGGGATGAGGGTCTTGTCGCGGAACATGCCGCGTAACCTCAGGCCGCTTTCTTGAGGGTCAAGCCGAGATCGCGCCAGACACGGTAAAGTGCGGCCACCAGCCGGTCCATGTCCTGATCGGAATGGAACGGCGTCGGCGTGAAGCGCAGGCGCTCCTGGCCGCGCGGCACGGTCGGGTAGTTGATCGGCTGCACATAGATCGCGTGCTCGTCGAGCAGTCGGTCGCTCGCCGCCTTGCAAAGGCGCGCGTCGCCGACCATCACCGGCACGATGTGGCTCTCGCTCGCCATCACCGGCAGGCCGGCGACGCGGAACAGGTGCTTCAGGCGCCCCGTGCGCTCCTGATGGCGCTCGCGCACCGAATTGTCGGCCTTCAGGTGACGCACGCTGGCCAGCGCGCCGGCGGCGACGGACGGCGGCAGCGCGGTCGTGAAGATGAAGGCCGAGCCGAAGCTGCGCACCGCGTCGACGACGGCGTTGGAGCCGGTGATGTAGCCGCCCACCACGCCGATCGCCTTGGCGAGCGTGCCCTCGATGATCGTGAGGCGCTGGGCGACCCCGTCGCGCTCCGAGATGCCGCCGCCGCGTTTGCCGTAAAGGCCGACCGCGTGCACCTCGTCGAGATAGGTCATCGCGCCGTATTTCTCGGCCACGTCGCAGAGCTGCGCGATGGGGGCGATGTCGCCGTCCATCGAATAGACCGATTCGAACGCGACGATCTTCGCGCGATTCGGATCGAGCGCTTTCAGGATATCCTCGAGATGCGCCGCGTCGTTGTGGCGGAAGATGCGCTTCTCGCACTTGGCCGAGCGCATGCCGTGGATCATCGAGGCGTGATTGAGCTCGTCCGAGATCACGACGCAATCGGGCAGCAGCGTCAGCAGCACCGAGAGCGCGGCCTCGTTCGAGTTGTAGCCCGAGGTGAAGAGGAGCCCGGCCTCCTTGCCATGGAGATCGGCCAGCTCCTGCTCGAGCAGCACGTGGTAGTGGTTCGTGCCCGAGATGTTGCGCGTGCCGCCGGCGCCGGCGCCGCATTTGTCGAGCGCCTCGTGCATCGCGGCGATCACGGCGGGGTGCTGGCCCATGCCGAGATAGTCGTTCGAGCACCACACGGTGACTTCGCGCAGGCCCTTAGGGCCGTGCCAGTGCGCGCGCGGGAATCGCCCGGCGATGCGCTCGAGATCGGCGAAGACGCGATAGCGCCCCTCGGCCTTGAGCGCCCCGATGCGCTCGGCGAAGAAGGATTCGTAGTCCATCTGCGCGCGTTCCTCCCACC
Source organism: uncultured Candidatus Odyssella sp. (assembly GCA_964481045.1). Classification (GTDB taxonomy): domain Bacteria; phylum Pseudomonadota; class Alphaproteobacteria; order Bin65; family Bin65; genus SBBV01. The sequence goes on from CAYZSG010000020.1 coordinate 11,151, forward strand.
CGGGTGAACCCGTGGCCGCGGAGAATATTCCGCCGCCGCCGCGAGGCAACAGGGGCCGATTTGTCGCGACGCGGATTTTGCCGTCGGGGCGCCGGGTGGGCGGCAATCTCGCCGCAGGGGCCTTAACGCCGGGTTAGGGGGAGGCTTCAGGCATCCGCGGCCTGCCATGCGATGACGGGCGGCTCGCGGAACGCGAAGCGCTGCAAGTGCCGGTCCACGACCTCCTGGAGCTGGGCGAGGCCCGGGCCGTCAGCGGCCTCCGCCCGAAGCGTCAGCACCCGGTCTTTCGCCTCGAGCCGGCAGGTGCCGATCGCGAAGCGGATCTCGCCCTGTTCGGGCGTGAACGTCACCGGGCGCTTGTGCGCGAAGTGCTTGCAGAGCTGTTGCAGAAAGATGCTGGCCCGGTCGGTATCGACGCGGGCGATCGCGTGCTTCATCTCGGAATGTCCCATAGTTTGATGCCTACGGCTTCGGGCCCTTGCGCGCGCCGTCGCGCAGTTTGCGGATCCGGTTGGCCGTGGACTGGATCGCTTCGGCGATCTCGCCAAGGTCGGCGTCGGTCCAGGTCTCGGCACCGCTGCGCAGCGCGGATTTGAGCTCGTCCATCGCGGCCATGATCGCCGGCGCGCCGGACTTGTGGCGCCGGCCCACCTGGTCCATGCGCGCCATGATGTCGGCGATGCGCCCCGCGTGCTCGGCGAGGAACGCGCGGCCTTCGGCGGTGACGTCGTAGCTGTTGCGCTCGTCTTCGCTCTTGGCCTGGCGGGCGTGGCCCACGTCTTCGAGCAGTTGCAGCGTCGGGTAGATCACGCCCGGGCTCGGCGAATAGGCGCCGCCGGTCCGCTGTTCGATCGCGCGGATGATGTCGTAGCCGTGCCGCGGCTGCTCGCCGAGCAGCGCCAGCACGACGTGGCGCAGCTCGCCGTGCTCGAAGAACCGGCCGCCGCCGCCGCGGCCGCCGCCGAAGCGGCCGTGGCCATCCCCGCCGCCGAAATGCCCGTGCTGGCCGCCGTGGCGGCCGTGTCCTCCGCCGCGCCGTCCGTGCCCGCGCATGCAATCGCGGCCCCAGCCGCCGCCCTGCTCGTCGAAACTCTCCATTCTCATCGCTCAGTCTCCTTTCGTATCTATCGAGTCGATATAGCAATTAGATATATCGAAATCGCGAACGTCAAGCCCCCGGCCTTCGGCGCTTTGGATGGCGGGCAGCGCGCTAGTTCGCGAGGCCGGCGCGGAAGCTCGGATAGCCGGGCGCCCAGCCGAGGGATTTCAGCTTCGCATTGGAGACGCGGAACGAGGGCAGCATCACCGGGCCGCCCGCGCAGGGCGGTGCTGTGCCCTCCATGGCCGCCACATAGCCAAGCAGGTCGCCATAGGTGGCGGGCTGGTCGTCCGCCGCGATGTAAACCTGCTTGGGCTGGCCGCGCTCGGCGACCAGCGCCATCGCGGCGGCCATGTCGGCGACGTGGATCAGCGAGATGAAGCCGTTGCCGTCGCCGGGCAAGGTCAGCACGCCGCCGCGCGCCTGGCTGCGCCACGCCTCGGGCCGCCCGGTGCCCGGCCCGTAGAACGAGCCGCCGCGCACGATGCACCAGTCGAGCGGCGCCTGGCGCACGAGCTCTTCCATGTCGAGCGCCGAGCGGATGCGGTCGTAAACGCCGATCGGGTCGTCCTCGGTCTGCGCCCGCGCGTCGCCCTTGATGTGCAGCATGGCCACGCTCTGCTGCACGTAGCGGCGCACGCGTTCGGCGCGGCAGGCAGCGATGAGGTTGGCCGTGCCCTCGCGCCGGATGCGGTCGTTCACCGCCCAGTCGCCGCGCCCGGAGGCGGTCGGGATCGAGGTCGCGGCGTGGATCGCGGCGTCGCAGTTCACCACCGCGGCGCGCAGGCTCGGCGGATCGAAAATGTCGGCCGGCACCGCCTCGGCGCCGATGCGCTTCAGCCGGTCGAGATCGGCCTCCTTCCGCGCCGTGGCGCAGACGGCGTGGCCGCGCTCGATGAGGCGCGGCACGAGGTGCCGGCCGAGCACGCCGGTGGCTCCGATGACGGCGATACGCATGCGATTACCTGACGATGACCCCGGGATTCATGACGCCGGCGGGATCGAGCGCCGCCTTCGCCGCCGCCAGCGCCTCGCCGAACAGCTTCGGCCGCTGGCGCTCGTACCATTTCATGTGATCGCGTCCCACCGCATGGTGATGCGTGATCGTGCCGCCGTTCGCGATCACGGCGTCCGACGCCGCCTTCTTGATCGCCATCCATTGCCGCAGCAGCGCGCGGCGGTCCCCCTTCGCGTGGAAGCTGTAATAGGGCGCCGGTCCATCGGGATAAACATGCGTGAAGCGGCAGGTGACGAGGCCTTTCCTGCCGGTGGCCGCTTCGATCGCGCCCTCGGTCGCCGCCATGATCGCGCGATGGAACGCGGGGAAGCGGTCCCAGGTGATCGCGGTCTCGAACGTGTCGTTGATGACGGCCCAGGGCGTGATCACCTCGCGGAAGTAGGGCATGCGGATGAACGCATTGCGCCACGCGCCCACGGCGCCTTCGGTGTTGCCCGAAGGATCGATCGTTCCGCCATGATCGCGCACGATCTCCAGCGCGCGCGCCATCGGCGCTGAAACGTCCACATGCGCGCTCTCGAAGCCGAGCACGAGGAGATGCTCGGAGCCGTCGTTCACGCCGTTCACCTTGCACTCGTTCGCGTCGACGAGCCGGCAATTGGCTGGGTTGAGGCCCGATTGCGCGAGCGCACGCACGGCCTCGGCGGCTTTCATGAAATCGGCGAATGCGATCGCGGCGCCGGCGCGGAAGCGCGGCTTGTCCTGAAGGCGCATCCACGCCTCGGTGATGATGCCGAGGCTGCCCTCGGAGCCGATCGCGAGCCGGTCCGGGCTCGGCCCGGCACCCGAGCCGGGCAGGCGGCGGCTTTCCATGGCGCCGGCGGGCGTGACGAGCCGCACCGACTCCACGAAATCGTCGATATGCGTGTAGAGCGTCGCGAAATGTCCGCCCGAGCGCGTCGCGATCATGCCGCCGAGCGTCGCCATCTGGAAGCTCTGCGGGAAGTGGCGCAGCGTGAGGCCGGCCTTGCCGAGGGCTTCCTCCATCGCCGGCGTGCGGATGCCGCCCTGGATGCGCGCCGCGCGCGATGTCCTGTCGATCTCCAGCACCTTGTCGAGGTGCACGGTGCTGAGCGTGATCGCGGCCTTGTATTGGCTGCCAACGGCGGGCTCGACTCCGCCCACGACCGAGCTGCCGCCGCCGAACGGGATCAATGCCGCCTTGGCCGAGGCCGCCCAATCCATCACGGCGGCGACCTGCTTTTCGTTGCGCGGAAACGCGACCACGTCGGGCACATGCGGGATCTTGCGGTCGAACACGCGCACCGCGTCGGGAAACGACTTGCCGAGCGCGTGCACGAGGCGCGTATGCGAATCCGAAGCGCAGATCGCGGCGAGGCTCTTCGGCGGCTTCACGCGCGGCTTTGGCAGCGCGTAGTCCTCGACGCGCGGCATGTCGCCGGGAAACGCATCGAGCGCGAACATGCCGCCGTAGAAGCGCTTGATCGCCGCCCGCTCGGCGTCCGTGGCGCCTTCGCCCTCGTAGCCCCAGCCCCAGAATTTCAGCCGCCGCTCGGCCATGGCGTTTCCCGGTTTTCCGCTCCGCGCAATATCGCGAAGGAGAAGAGATAAGTGAACAGGAGGCGGGGAGGCGGGGAGAAGAAAGGCAGGCTCACCACCGAGGCGCCAGGACACGAAGCGAGAGGTAATTGCGCCGCAAGGGCGACGCGAGAAAGGCGGGCTTACTTCCGCGCGCCTCTTGGCGCGCAACCCACATCTTCTTCGTGTCTTGGTGCCTTCGTGGTTCCCCGTGTCTTCTCCCCGTCTCCCCGCCTCCTGTTCGTTTCCTTCACGCCGCCGCCGGCAATGCGACTGGGAGCTTCACGCCGATCTGCTCGAGCAGCGTGCCGAGGTTCCAATAGAACTTCTCGCCGGAAAGCAGGCCGTCCCTGAAGCCGACGAAGATCGTCATCGGCACGTCGACCTCGCGGCCGGTGGGTGGCACGCCGAGGAACGGCCCCACGTGGCGGCCCTTGAACCGCGTCTCGACGATGAGCAGGTCTTCCTGCGGCGCGTAGCGGGCCGAGGTGTGCGGCGCGATGCCGAACGCGTCCCACCACAGGCGGTAATAGTCGCGCGCGCCCTCGCGCCCGTGCCAGACGCGGCCGAACGCGCGGTCGTCGAAGACGCAGTCGGGCGTGAGCGTCGCCAAGGTCTCGTCCATGCGGTGCTCGGTCTCGGCCTTCACGTGCCGCAGCACGATCTCGCGGTTCGCGGGGCTCAGCATGCTCGTCTCCATCGCTGCTGGATATCAGGACACTGATATGATATAAGGAGCCTGATATGAGGCGCAAGCGAAAGCCGATTGTGACGCCAGCCGCAACTTCGCCGGGCGAGGGCGCGCGCGGCGCCTCCGGGCATCTCGGCTACCTGCTGCGCCAGGCGCAGGCCGCGTTCCGCCAGGCCGGCGACGCGGCGCTGGCCGATCTCGGCCTCACGCTGCCGCAGTTCGCGCTGCTCACCCTGACGGGCGCCTACGGCCCCGTCTCCGGCGCGGCGCTCGCCCGGCTCTCGCTGCAGACACCGCAGACGGTCGATGCGGTGCTGAAGAACCTGGCGCGCGCCGGCCTCGTCGCCCGCGTCCCCGATCCCGTCCACGGCCGCATCCGCAATGCCGCGCTCACGCCGGCCGGCCGGGCCCGGCTTGCCGCCGCCAAACGCCGCGTGAACGCGCTCGAGGGCCGCCTCGCGGCCGGCCTCGGCGCCGCCGGCGAGCGCACCGTCCGCGCCTGGCTGGCCGCCGTCGCCCGCGATCTGCTGCCGCGTTAAGCATGCAGGCCGCGGCGCGCATTGGCCGCGCCCGCGCTCGTTTACAGCCGTGTGACGCCTTGTTAGATAAGCGCGCCCGCCGGGGCAGGGGCCGGTCGGCTTCGCCCTTTTGGCGGCTATCTCGGGGACCGTATGAAGCTCATCGCGGGCAACAGCAACCGGCCGCTGGCCGATGCGATTTCGGCCTATCTCGGCACGCCGCTCACCAAGGCGAGCATCCGCCGCTTCGCCGACATGGAGGTGTTCGTCGAGATCGAGGAGAACATCCGCGGCGAGGACGTGTTCGTGATCCAGTCCACGTCGTTCCCGGCCAACGACAACCTCATGGAGCTGCTGGTCCTGCTCGACGCGCTGAAGCGCGCCTCGGCCCGGCGCGTCACGGCGGTGGTGCCCTATTACGGCTATTCGCGCCAGGACCGGAAGACCGGCCCGCGCACGCCGATCTCGGCCAAGCTCGTCGCCAATCTCATCACGGTCGCCGGCGCCAACCGGGTCTGCACGATCGATCTCCACGCCGGGCAGATCCAGGGCTTCTTCGACATCCCGACCGACAATCTCTACGCGGCGCCGGTCATCATCCGCGACATCGAGAGCAAGTTCGGCAGGCGCAACGGCGATCTCGTCGTGGTGAGCCCCGACGTGGGCGGCGTGGTCCGCGCCCGCGCGATCGCCAGCCGCATCGGCTGCGACCTTGCGATCATCGACAAGCGCCGCCCGCGCGCCGGCGTTTCCGAGGTGATGAACGTCATCGGCGAGGTCGAGGGCCGCGCCTGCATCCTCATCGACGACATCGTCGATTCGGGCGGCACGCTCTGCAACGCGGCCGAGGCGCTCATCGGCAAGGGCGCCAAGTCGGTGACGTCCTACTGCACGCACGGCGTCCTCTCGGGCGGCGCGGTTGCCCGCATCGAGGGCTCGCGCCTCGACGAGATGGTGACGACCGATTCGATCCAGGCCACCGAAACTCAGACAAGATCGGCCCGCCTGCGCCAGCTCACCGTGGCCCCGCTGCTCTCCGAGGCGATCCTCTCGATCAGCACCGAAAAGTCTGTCTCGCGCCTGTTCAACTGAGCGCGCTGTTGCCGGCACCCCCGCCATCACCCCTCCCCTCCGATGCAGCAAGCGTCGGCTTTTGCAGGCAAATGTAGTCACCCGGGGGGCATGTTGAGGCCCTAGGAGCCAGCGCAAGCTGTGCGCGCGACATACCAGAACCGCGCATCGCCGCTTCGTCTCAAAAGGCGCCGTGCGTCTCGCGATTCAGAACATTGCGATAACAAATTTGGTCGGCTCGCGAACCGCGTCCGTGCTCGATCGCGCTGCGGCCCTTGACCCTCCGCCGATCCTGCTCCTGAATGTATCGGAATAGTTGTTGGATTGCTTCCGCACGCATTCGATTTTCACAGACGGCGCAGCCTGCCTGCAACCGTCTCCGTGCTTGGACGCCGCCGTGCCGATCTCTGCGGGAGGGGGACGATGGCCATCGATGTCGCGCGGCTGCGCATCACGTCCGCGCGTTTGTCCGACGTGGTCGCCGATCCGGCACGATGGGCCGACCTGCTCGACGAAATCGCCCGTGCCGCAGGCGCCGTGGGGGCTGGGCTCCTCCCCAGTAGCGGTGCGGAAGGCGCAATGGCGAGCTCGTCACTCAGGGAGTGCCTCGACACCTACATCCGCGAGGGCTGGAGCGCTTCCGATCGGGAAAGCCGCAGGCGCGCGGTGGAACTCCAATTGCGCGGCGAAGTCGCCCTCGACCGCGACCTGCGCGAGGGGAAGCGCTCGCCGTTCTTCGACGATTTCCTGCCGCGTTTCGGCGGAAAGTGGTGGGCCGGCGTGGGCTTCCGCGCCGGCGCCAAGCACTGGTCGCTGACGCTGCATCGCTCGCCGCGCGAGGAGCCGTTCCACGAAAGCGAAAGAGCCGCCCTCCGCCAGTTCTCCTGGCGGCTCAGCGAAATCGGCAGCCTGTCCTGGCTTGCCGGCCGTGCGAGCTTGGCGGACGTCGCAACCGCCTTCGACCAGATTCGGAAGGCGGTGGTGGCCATCGATGGGACGGGCGACGTGATCCGCGCCAATGCCGCGGCAGAGCGTATCTTCGGCGAACACGTGCGCGTTACGGGCCGACGCCTGATGCTCGGCGACCGCAGCGCAGCCGCGGAGTATCAGAAGATCGTGCAAAGGCTGCGCGGCACGCCCGAGGCCAAGCCGCTCCGCGCGGTGCCGATCATCGTGCGGCGCGGCGACGCCAATCCGTTGCTGCTCAGGGCTCTGCCGGTCGACGGCGCGGCGCGGTCTCCTTTCCTCCACGCGCGCGCTCTTCTGCTTCTCGACGAAATCGGGCGGCCCGCCAAGCCAGACTGGCAGGTGTTGGTCTCGGCCTTCGGGCTCACGCGAGCGGAAGCGCGGCTTGCGGCGCGACTGGCGGCGGGCGAGTCGCTCGAAAGCATCCGCATCGCGCTACGCATTGCGAAGGAGACCGCCCGCAGCCAGCTCAAGTCGATCTTCCAAAAGACTGACGTACACCGCCAAGCCGAGCTGGTCGTCTTGCTGAGTTCCTTGCTGCGCTCGGCTTAGTGCAGCCTCTCGAGGCCGCCCGCCGTCCGACTCCATGTCGCTCGGCCGTAGAGATCCATCGAGAATCGCACCGATTGCGGTCGCGCATCACCCGTTTGGGGGTGCGGCCCGGCTAGTCGGCGCGCGATCTTGGGCGACCGTTGGCTGGGAGGGGGATCCCCATGTCGACCGTCCCTGATGGCATTCGCACACTTGTCGCGCGACGGCATCGCCATGTGCGGCGACGCACCTCGGTATCCGCGCGAGCGGTAACGCGGCGCAGCGGGGCGGCCATCATGGCGAGACTCCGCGAAGTGGGGATAGCGGCGCTCGCGGTCGGGTTGAGCGCCGCCGTCGCGAACCAGGCCGGATCAGAGGTCGCGCGGCTCGCTGCGGCGCCGCCCGCGGGTTGCCTCGTGAGAGCCGCGGTCGCGCCGGGCTATCTGCCGCGGGCCCATCTTGCGGTCGAGAATCGACGCGCTGGGTCGATCCGCGTCTGGGTCGAAGCGCGCGTCGGGTTGGGCTTGCCGCGGACCGAGCTCGGCCGGCTCGGCCCGTTCGAAACGCGCGTTTTCGCACACGCCTTGCCCGCGGGCCGGAATTTCGTTGCCGCCGATGCCGCTGGAGAGAAAGTCCCGCAGATGCGCCAAGTCCTCCACGTAAGCAATCGCGGCCCCGACACATGCACGCGGCGATATCTTTGGCGTGTCGAATAGGAATCGCGATGCTTGATCCACGCAGCCATTCGCCAGCGCGTCTGGCCTCACGCATCCGGGCCGAAATCGAGCGAAACATGAATCGCGCGCGCGACCCGCGCGCCCAGATCTTGGCCAAGTTCGTCGGCAAGGCTTTCCTCGCCGCGTCAGCAGTTTCGGGACCCGCCGTCATGGACCTAAGGGAGCCGGCATGAGAAACGGGCTTGCGCCGCAGACGGACCCGTTGGCCAACGCGCGCGCCATCGTCCGCGGCATGATCCGCGACGTGGACGAAGGGCGCGTCCTGCCCGATGGCGGTCCGGCATGGCCGCGGCTGCGCGCGGAAGCCCTGCGCTATTTCGTCGTGATGCCCGTTCGCCGCGCAGCGCGCGCTTGCTTGCGGACTCTCACGCGCGGAGCGTTGCGCGGCGCGCGAAATCCTGAGGCGGGCGACTGAATTCCGTTTCCGGGCGCCCGCATGGCGCGCCAAGCACACCGGCGTTTCCGAGGTGATGAACGTCATCGGCGAGGTCGAGGGCCGCGCCTGCATCCTCATCGACGACATCGTCGATTCGGGCGGCACGCTCTGCAACGCGGCCGAGGCGCTCATCGGCAAGGGCGCCAAGTCGGTGACGTCCTACTGCACGCACGGCGTCCTCTCGGGCGGCGCGGTTGCCCGCATCGAGGGCTCGCGCCTCGACGAGATGGTGACGACCGATTCGATCCAGGCCACCGAAACTCAGACAAGATCGGCCCGCCTGCGCCAGCTCACCGTGGCCCCGCTGCTCTCCGAGGCGATCCTCTCGATCAGCACCGAAAAGTCGGTCTCGCGTCTGTTCAACTGAGCGGGACGGCGCGGTCCCTCCGCGCGCCGAAGCGATCGCGCCGCGGGCCGCCTTCACGACGACGCTTCGTCACGCAGGCCGCCGCTCCTTCGCATGCGCCCGGTAGTCTCGCGGCGAGAGACCGAACCGCTCCTTGAACGCCCGGCTGAAGTGCGGCATGTCGCCGAAGCCCCAGCGCATCGCGATCTCGCCGATCTGCTCGCGGGCGCGCAGCGGGTCGATGAGATCGTCGCGGCAGCGCTCGAGGCGGCGCCGGCGGATATGGTGGCCCGCGGTCGTGCCCGCCGCCTGGAAAACGTGCTGGAGATAGCCGGTCGAGACGCCGAGCGCGGCGGCGACGGAAACCGCCGAAAGCGCGGGATCGGCGAGGCGGGCATCGATGAAGCGCATCGCTCTCAGCACCAGCGCGCGCCGCACCGTGCTGCCGTCGCCGGCGAAGGACTTGATCTCTTCCGTGAAAGCGAGCGCGATGAGATCGATCGTGGTCTCGAGCAGAGCGGTCCGGCCGTCCGGATCGAGCCGCGCCAGCGCCGATTCGACGGCGCCCACATGCGCGTTGAGCACGGCGCAGAGCGGTGACGTGGGGCGCAGGACGAGGCCGCGCCACTGGCCGCCCCGCGGCAGCCGCGGCGCCAGTCGCTCGTAGGGGATTCTGAGAAGGATCTGGTCGAACGGCTCCCTGAGGTCGATGCAGGATCGCTGCGTTCCGTCGAGCAGCCACACGTCGCCCGGCCGGAGAAGGTCGCTGCGACCGCCCTGATCGACGGCGGCGGCGCCTTTTTTCTGGAACGTGACCCCGAAGAACGCCTCTTTCTCACGCCCGAGCTGGAGCGCGCCCCTGCGCGCCGTTTGCGGCGTGGCCGCAACTTCCGTGAGGGTCACGTGGTCCCGGTCGCCGAGGCTGAAACCGCGCCAGCAGATCCGGCCCCGAAACGCATGGGTGTCGCGACAGGTGAGGTCGACATTGGCGATCGCGTCGAAAATCGCCTCTTTCCAGTAGGCGTGGCGCTCGTGCGCCGCGACCTGATCCGAGGAGAATTCGTGCACCGGCGACGAGCCATCGGCCGCGGTGATGGCCCGTCCGGATCCTATCACGTCGTTCATGTTCGATTGCGCGCCGTTGTTCCCCCGAGCGCCCGATCATTGGGCGGAGAATACAGGTGAGATCAGGCCTCAACAAGTAAACGAGCAGCGCCAGGCAAGAAATTTCCGCAAACGTCGTCGGCCGCAACCGTAACATGAGCGTGCAAGTAGCGGCGACCGTCGACGCGAGGTTATGGCACCGCGCCCACCGCGGCCGGCCAACGAGGGGTATCGACATGACGGCGAGATCGATGGCCGCCGCGCTCGCGGCGGCGGCACTGATTGTGGCGTCCGGCGGGACGCCTGCCACGGCGGCCTGCAGCGACCGGCCGGGAACGCCGAACCAGCTCAGCGCGGAAGTAACGTCGGCGACTTCGATCCGATTCAAGTTCCGGATCACCACGCGCGACAACGAGATCAACAAATTCTACGACTACTTCGTCACCGAAAGACCCGGCAACAAACAGGTCCGCAGCCAAACCGGGGTGCGCTCGCACGGCCCATATTATCTGGGCTTTGGCAGCATCGACCATATCAACGTCAACGATCTCAAGCCGGGCGGCGAATACTGCTTCAGGATCCGCGCCCGCACCGAGCGGGGCACCCAAGGCTGCGTGTCCGCGCAGTGGTCGGGGCCGGTTTGCGCCAAGATCGAAGGCGGGCCGAGCGCCGCTCCCAATGCACCAGGCCCCTGGGGCGCGCTAGCCGCCGACAGCCGGGGGCGCTGGGGCTTCGGGATCGGCTTTGCCTCCGAGGCGGCGGCGCGGGCGGCGGCAATCAAGGGCTGCGGCGACCAGCAGTGCAAGGTCGCGGTCGCCGGCAAGGCGCGCTGCTACGCCTATTTCGAGAGCCGATCCGGCGGATACTGGTACGGCCTCGCGCTGCACACCAACCTGCAGACGGCGGTTTCGGTCGCGCGCCGCGGCTGCAGCGGCGGCGCGCCGGCGGGAACCTGCAAGCTGGTGAAGTCGAAGTGCGACTGACCGGGCGCGCGCCGCACCCGAGGCCCGCGAAGCCGCCGGCCGCCGCCGGCGGCCGGCTCGCCGCGTGCTTGTTCGGACTGGCCTGCCTCGCCGCGTCGGGGGCGCCGGCTTCTGCGGCGCCGCCGGGATGCGGCGAGAAGGACGTGATCGACATCGTCAAGCTCGGCTTCGACACGGTGCAGGAATACGAGCTGAAATCGAAACGCCGCCTCGCCGGCGTCGACGAGATCAAGGATCTCGGCGTGGTCCAGCATGCGCCGGCGCGCGGCAAATACGACGAGTCGCGCTTCTGCCAGGGTCGCGCGCGGCTCGCCGACGGCGAGTCGGTCGCGGTCTGGTTTCGGGTCTACATACGCCGCCGCGACAACGATTTCGGCGGCGTGCGGCCGTGCTTCGCCAAATACAACCCGCCGCACATCAAGGATTGCAGCAACGACGAGGCGGCGCAGAAGCCGCGGTGATCGAGCGATTCCCGCCGCTATTGCCCGGAACCACAGCCGAGATCGGCATCCAAGGAGGACCTCTTGACGCGCCTGTTTCTCGCAACCGTTCTCGCCGGATCGCTGGCGGCCATCGTCGCCGGCGCGCACGCCGAATCGCGCAAGGTCGATCTCGGCGCCAACGCCAGTCTCCGCGGTCAGCGCCTGTTGCCGGCCGACAGTCCGTGGCATCGCGACGTTTCGAAAGATCCCGTCGACCCCAACTCGCGCAAAATCCTGGCGCGCGTCGGCCTGGATAAGCCGCTCCGCGCGGATTTCGGCCCCGAATGGGAGGGTGCGCCGGTCGGCATCCCGTACGTCGTGGTCTCGGGCACTCAGAAAAAGGTGCCGGTGACGTTCCAGTACGCCGAGGAAAGCGACGCCGGTCCTTACCCGATTCCGCCGAATGCGCCGATCGAAGGCGGGCCGGACGGCAAGGGCGATCGCCACATCATCGTCCTCGACCGCGACAATTGGAAATTGTTCGAAATGCACAACGCCTTTCCCGACGGGAAGGGCGGCTGGAAAGCCGATAGCGGCGCGGTCTGGGATCTGAGGAAGATTCAGGTGCGGCCGGCCCGCTGGACCTCGGCCGACGCCGCCGGCCTCCCGATCCTGCCCGGGCTCGTCCGCTACGACGAAGCCGTGGAGAAGAAGGCGATCGAACACGCCCTCCGTTTCACCCTGAGCAAGACGCGCCGCGCTTACGTGCCGCCCGCGAGCCATTGGGCGAGCCGCCTCCACGACGAAGACTTGCCGCCCATGGGCATGCGCGTGCGCCTGCGGGCGGATTTCGATCTCGCCGGCTTTGCTCCGGAAGTCAGGGCCATACTCGTGGCGTTGAAGAAGTACGGAATGATCCTGGCCGACAACGGCAGCGACAATTTTATCAGCGGCGCCCCCGACAAGCGCTGGAACGTGGACGTGCTGCGGCAAATCATGCGGGTCAAATCGCGCGACCTCGAGGTCGTCGAGATGAAGGGCATGGTGACGGATCGCCGCTGACGATGGCTCACACACCGGGCGAGTGCCGCCCAGGAGAAACGCAATGCAAGCGAAGCATCTTTCTGCAGTCCTCGCCGCAACCGCCTTATCCTCCGCGCTGGTCGTCTCGGCGGCGCAGGCGGCTTGCGGCAGCCGGCCTGGCACGCCCAACGAAGTCAAAGCCGAGCCGCTCGGCGCCGCCACACCAGGCTCTGCAACCATCCGCTTAAGCTGGCGCAACACGACCTCGAGAGCCCATGTTGGGAAGCACACCATGTATTTCGACATCAGCGTGCGCGACGGCAAAGGGAACCAGGTCGGCTTGGATAAGGGCGGGCACGGCCCGTTCGAGGTCACCTATGGCTCGCGTAGCCATCAGGACTTCACCGGTCTCTCGGTGCCCTCGACATTCTGCTTCAGCATCCGCGCGCGCACCGAGGGTGGCACGAAGGGCTGCGTCTCGCAGAGGTTCTCGGCACGGGTCTGCGCGACGACCGTGGCGACTCCGCCGGCCGCGGGCCCGAAGCCACTAGGGCCTACGGGTAGGAGAAGGCCGCCGTTCATCTCCGTTACGCGCGAAGCTGGAAACGTGTTTTTCATCAGCGGCACCGGTTTCCTGGCCAACTTGCCGGTCGCGATTCGAGCGACCGACCAAGCGACGCTGCGCAGCGAGATCTACACCACCATCGGCGGTCGACCCATCACCGCGAATGCCAGCGGCCAGATCGCGCTGCGGCTCATCAACATCTGCAAAGCACCGACAAATCTGTCCTTCTCCGCGAACGACGGCCGCACAAGCTCGACCGATAAAACCGGCACATTTTGGAGCAACACCGTGAAGTCGTTTTGCCAATAGGGATTGCTCGACAGATGACGAGAACAGCGACCTCCGGTCTGTTGATTTCCGTCGCCATTGGATTGGCCGTCCCGGCCGCGGCGCAGGATGGCGTGCCGCGCGCGGTGACCGTCGCGCGCGCGACGGCGATTCCGAACTGCACGGTGTTCGTGGATGCGGCCGCGCCGGGGCGCGGAGATGGGTCGGTCAAGACGCCCCACAAGATGATCGCCGCCGCGGTCGCCGCCGCCCCGAACGGCGCCGTCATCTGCGTCGCGGAAGGCACTTACGCCGAGCAGCTGAAACCCGAAACGAAATACTTCACGCTCGCGGGAGGCTTCCAGAGCGGCAAGGATTTCAAGGTGCGGGATTCCGCGCGCTATGCAACCAAGGCGCGCGGGAACGGCACAGGGTCCTTCTTCCATGTCGACAACGAGGGGCCGAAGGGCGAGGAACTCACCGCCATCGACGGCTTCGACATCAGCGGCTACTCGCAGGCGATCGTCCGCCAAGTCTACTACTCGCAGCGCTTCAACATCACGAACAACTACATCCACGACAACCGTTGCCGCGACCAGAAACTGGTTGGTGCCGGCTTTTCGCTCACCAACGTCTCGGGGCGGATCGAGGGCAACGTCATCCGCAACAACAGCTGCGGGCGCGGCGGCGCGGGCGCGCTCGTCGACGCCAAGGACGAGAATAGCGTTTCGATCTTGCGCAACCATGTCGATCGCAACGCCGGGACCGAGCCCGAGGGCTCGCATGGGGGCGCGCTCTACCTGTTCGGCAAGAACCTCACGATCAACGGCAACTTGTTCACGGGCAACAGCGTCACGCGCTGGGGCGCGGCTCTTTATATCGGCGCCTACGTCGAGGGCGGTCAAACCACCGCCGCGCGCCTCAACTGGAACGTCTACCGCGACAATCGCGCCGGCTTGGCGGGCGGCGGCCTCTTCTGCGACGACGGCGCAAGCTGCACGAGCTTCCACGAGATCTACGTCCGCAACTGCGGCGGCAACATCTATCTCGATAGCGGTTCGAAATCCGGCCCGACGCGGGCGCGCTTCGACCACCTCACCAATGTCGGCGCGCTCGAGGTCGACTGCAAGACTCCCGGCAACGGCGTGCAGATCGACAACATCGGCGCGGCAGGCGACGACTACACCTTCACGAACGCGCTCTTCTGGGGCAACGCCAAGGGCCGCGACTTCGCCGTGATCTGCAGCGAAGGCACCTGCCGCGCGCTCAAGGTGAACGTCTCGCACTCGATGGTGCAGACCGAATACCTGAAGCAGGGCGCCACGATGTCGTTCGGGCCCGGCATTCTTGGCCCCGCCGATCCGCTCTTCGCCGATCCGGAGAAGGGCGACTTCCACCTCAAATCCGCCGCCGGGCGCTGGACCCCCTCCGGCTTCGTGAAGGACGCGGCCTCCAGCCCGGCCCTCGGCAAAGGCACCGGCAAGGCCGGCGAGCTCGGCGCCTATGGCAACAGCGCGGAAGCCTCGCGCGCGCCGTGAACGCCGCGGCCCCGCGACACCCGACCCCCTTGTATTGCGGGCGAATTTCGGGCTATTCCCACGCCCGCCAGCCGGCACCCTTGGAGGCCGGCATTTTCTTTTGAGAATCAGGAGTTTCTCATGTCCGAGCTGCTCGTGCTCAAGGCCGAGCGGCGCGACCGGGCCGGTAAGGGGGCCGCCCGGGCCACGCGTCGCACAGGCGTCGTTCCTGCCGTGATCTACGGCAACAAGGAAGCGCCCGAAATGATCACCCTCGACCCCAAGCCGCTGGAGGCCGCGATCAAGAAGCGCGGCTTCTACAGCACCGTCATGGCGGTCGAAGTCGGCGGCAAGCAGCAGAAGGTACTGCCGCGCGACGTCCAGCTTCATCCGGTCACCGACCGGCCGCTGCACGCCGATTTCCAGCGCATCGACGAGAAGTCGCGCGTGCGCGTGTGGGTCCCCGTGCGCTTCGTCAAGCACGACGAAAGCCCGGGCATCAAGCGCGGCGGCGTGCTCAACATCGTGCGCCGCGAGATCGAATTCGCGTGCCCGGTGAGCGCCATTCCGCGCGAGATCGTGGTCGATCTCTCCGGCCTCGAGATCAACGACAGCGCGCACATCAGCATGGTGAAGCTGCCCGAGGGCGTCAGGCCCACGATCACGGGCCGTGACTTCACGATCTGCTCGATCGCGCCGCCGACCGCGCGCGTCGAGGAAGCGCGCGCTGCCGCCGCTGCCGCGGCCGCTGCCGCCGCTGCTGCCGCCGCCGGCGAATTGCCTGCGGCAGCCGAGGGCGCAGTACCCGCGGCCGGTGCCACGCCGGCGGCCGGTGCCGCAGCACCCGCGGCCGGTGCCGCTCCCGCGGCTGGTGCAAAGCCGCCGGTGGGCGGCGGGCCGACGAAGCCCGCTGCCGCCGCCGAGAAGAAGCCGGCCGGCAAGGGCTGAGGCCCGGCCGGCGGTTTCGCGGTGTAGGCACCGATGCTCGTCCTGGCCGGCCTCGGCAATCCCGGCGCCGGCTATGCCGGGCATCGCCACAACATGGGGTTCATGGCGGTGGATGCGATCGCGTCGCTCCACCGCTTCGCCCCGTGGCGCAAGAAGTTCCAGGGCGACGTGGCCGAAGGCGATATCGCGGGCACGCGCATCCTGCTGCTGAAACCGATGACCTACATGAACCTTTCGGGGCAATCGGTTTCAGCAGCGCTCGCGTTCTACAAGCTCGGGCCCGAGGCCCTCATCGTGTTCCACGACGAGATCGACGTCCTGCTCGGGCGCGTCAAGGTGAAGGCCGGCGGCGGACACGGCGGCCACAACGGCATTCGCGACATCATGGCCCATATCGGGCCGGAGTTCCGGCGCGTGCGGCTCGGCGTCGGCCATCCCGGCGAGAAGGCGCTCGTGCACAATCACGTGCTCCAGGATTTCGCGAAGCAGGAGCGCGAGCTGGCCGGCAAGGTGATCGAGGCGGTGGCGGCCGAAACGCCGCGCCTCGTCGCCGGCGACGATGGCGGTTTTATGAGCCGCGTCGCGTTCCTGCTGGCGCCGCCCAAACCGAAAAAAGAGAAGCCGGCGGAGCCGCCGGCCGCCCGCGAGGAAAAGCCCGACCAACCTTCGAATCGAGAAAAATGACATGGGCTTTCAGTGCGGCATCGTCGGTTTGCCCAATGTCGGCAAATCGACCCTCTTCAATGCGCTGACCGCGACGCAGGCGGCCGAGGCGTCGAACTATCCGTTCTGCACGATCGAGCCCAATGTGGGCCGCGTCTCCGTGCCCGACGACCGCCTTGCCAGGATCGCGGCGCTGGCGAAATCGGCCAAGACGATTCCGACTCAGCTCGAATTCGTCGACATCGCCGGCCTCGTGCGCGGCGCATCGAAAGGCGAGGGGCTCGGCAACCAGTTCCTCGCCAACATCCGCGAGGTGGACGCGGTGGCGCACGTCGTCCGCTGCTTCGAGAGCAGCGACATCACGCATGTCGAGGGCACGGTCGATCCGATCCGCGACATCGAGACGATCGAGACCGAGCTGATGCTCGCCGACCTCGACAGCCTCGAGAAGCGCGCCGACAAGACCGAGAAACAGGCCAAGACCGGCGACAAGGAAGCGCAAACCTTGATGAAGGTGATCGGTCCGGCGCTCGCCGCGCTGCGCGAAGGCAGGCCCGCGCGGACCGCCGCAGTGCCGAAAGATCTCGCGCGCGAGTTCCGTCAGCTCCAGCTGATGACGGCGAAGCCGCTCATGTATGTCTGCAACGTGGAGGAGAGCGCCGCGGCCGCCGGCAACGCGCACTCGGCCAAGGTGCTGGAGCGCGCGAAAGCCGAGGGCGCCGAGGCGGTCGTCATCTCCGCCGCGATCGAGGCCGAGATCGCGCAACTCGCCGATCCCGAGGAGAAGCGCGCATTCCTGGAGTCGCTGGGGCTCGAGGAGCCGGGCCTCAACAAGATCATCCGCGCCGGCTATCGCCTGCTCGGGCTCATCACGTTCTTCACCGCCGGCCCCAAGGAATCACGCGCGTGGACCGTGCCGGCCGGCGCGCGCGCGCCGCAGGCCGCGGGCGCGATCCACACCGATTTCGAGAAGGGCTTCATCCGCGCCGAGACGATCGGCTACGACGATTTCCTCGCCTGCGGCGGCGAGCAGGGCGCCAAGGACGCCGGCCGCATGCGCGCCGAGGGGAAAGAGTACGTGGTGAAGGACGGCGACGTGATGCTGTTCCGGTTCAACACGTAGGCGGCGTTGAATCGGTGCGCGGCGGGGCGCATATTCGAGGCTCTTCGTGAGAAAATGGCGGTCGCCATGAACAAGGGCATTCGCGTGTCGATCAAGGGCGTCCGGCTCACACCGGAGCGGACCGAGGCGGAGCAGCGCGACCTGAACGAGCAAATCCGCCAGTCCATGCGCGCTCTCGCCAAGGAGGCCAAGGCTGCAGGCCTGACGCCGCGAAAAGTGCAACAGATACTGCGCGAGATCGAGGCCGAGCGGAAAGCGGGCCGGCGCGCGCGCTGATGCGCGCTCTTGTCATCGACACCAATGTGCTGGTGAGCGCGGCACTTGCAGATGCCGGCGTGCCCGGCCGCACGCTAGACCGCGCGCTCGATCACTACGTGATCGCCCAGACGCGGGAGACTTGGCGCGAGCTGCGCGATACGCTTGCCTCCGAAAAGATTGGTCGAACGCTGCCGCGCCGCGAGCGCAATCGCTTCCTGGACCGAGTCCGCCGCGGCGCCGCATTCTTCAGCCTCGAAGCAGGACCGGCCATTGCGCGGGATCCGGACGACGACGTGTTCCTCCATCTGGCCGTCGTCTCCCGCGCCACGGCCATCGTCACGGGCGACCGCGACCTGCTTGTGTTGGGCGAATTCGCGGGCATACCGATTCTGTCGCCAACGCGCTTCCTTCGCGCCGAAAGATCGATTAGACGCGGGCGGCACACGAGGGGAGGCTAGACCATGGGCGAGACGATCAGGCTCACCGCCGACGACGGATTCACGCTCAGCGCCTATCAGGCGAAGCCAGAGGGCAAGCCCAAGGGCTGCATCGTCGTGATCCAGGAGATTTTCGGCGTGAACGGCCACATGCGCCGCGACACGGACAAGTTCGCGAAGCTCGGCTACATGGCCGTGGCGCCGGCCGTGTTCGACCGCATCGAGACCGGCGTCGAACTCGGCTACGACCAGGCCGGCATGGAGAAGGGCATCGCGCTCGTCACCAAGCTCGGCTTCGACAACGCGCTGCGCGACATCCGCGCCACCGCCAATTACCTGCTCACCTTCGGGCCGGTGGGCGCGGTGGGCTATTGCTGGGGCGGATCGGTCGCCTGGGCCTGCGCCACGCGGCTCGGCCTTCCCGCCGTCGGCTACTATGGCGGCCGCACGATCCAGCTCATGCACGAGAAGCCGCAGGCGCCGTGCATGCTGCATTTCGGCGCGCGGGATCACTACATCCCGCTCGGCGACGTGACGAAGCTGCGCTACGCGCATCAGAGCGTGCCGATGCACATCTACGAGGCCGATCACGGCTTCAATTGCGACGATCGCGGCTCCTACGACAAGGCGGCGGCCGATCTCGCGCTCCAGCGCACGATGGACTTCTTCAAGACGCATCTGGCCTAGCGCGCGATGGCGGATACGGCGCGCATCGAGGCTGCCGCGGATATTCTCGCCGCCGCGCGCCGCGAGGGCCGGCTCATCGAGGGCCTGCCGCCCGCGGCCGCGCCGCGCGATCTCGCCGAGGCGGTCGCGATCCAGGACGCGCTCGCGCGCCGCACCGGCGCCGCGACGGCGGGCTGGAAGGTCGGCGCCACGGCGCGCGAAGTGCAGGCCAAGATCGGGCTCGATCATCCCTTCTTCGGCCGCGTCTTCGCCGGCACGATCCACGAGAGCGGCGCCACGCTGCCGGCCGGCGGCGGCCACAACATCCTCGAGGCCGAGCTTGCCGTGCGCCTCGGGTGCGATTGCACCGGCACGGCCTACGACGCGGAGAGCATCGCCGCCGCCGTGGAAAGCGTGCGGCTCTGCATCGAGATCAACCGCCCGAGCTTCCGCGCGCCATTCGCGATGCGCGGCCTCGACGTGATCGCCGACAACGGATCGAACGCCGGGCTCGTGCTGGGCGCGCCGGTTCCGGATTGGCATGAGCGCGACCTCGCCGCCGTCTCCGTCGTGTTCCGGCTGAACGGCGCGGAGTGCGCACGCGGCTCCGGCGCCGCCGCGATGGGCCACCCATTCGCGGCGCTGGCCTGGATCGCGAACGAGCGCGCGCGGCTCGGCGCGCCGCTGCGCGCGGGCGAGATGATCGCGACCGGCTCGCTGATGGGTTTCGCCGCCGCCAAGGCCGGCGACTCGGCCGAGGCGGATTTTCCGGGCATCGGCGCGGTTTCCGTACGCCTCCTCTAGCGGCGCAGTGCATGGGCGCCGCGCGCGCCCGGTCTTTATTTGCGCGTCGAGACGCGCTACATGCGCCTTCTTCGCATCGGGAGAGAAACATGGGCGAAATGATCACCCTCAAGGCCTCGGATGGCTTCTCGCTGCCGGCGTACAAGGCGATGCCGGCGGGCACGCCAAGGGGCGCCATCGTCGTCAACATGGAGATCTTCGGCGTCAACGCGCACATCAAGCGCGATGCCGACAAGTTCGCGAAGCACGGCTACGTGGCCATCGCCCCGCAGCTGTTCGAGCGGCTCTCGCCCGGCCTCGACGCCGGCTACACGCCCGACGACATCGCGAAGTGCCGCGCGCTGATCCCGAACGTGAATTGGGACAACACGGTGAAGGATCTCGAGGCCGCGATCGCCGAGGGCCGCAAATACGGCAAGGTCGGAGACGTCGGCTATTGCTGGGGCGGCGCGGCCGCCTGGGTGTGCGCCTCGCGCATCGGCATACCGTCGGTCGGCTATTACGGCGGCGGCACCACGTCGGCGCTCGCGAACCTCAAGCCCAAGGCGCCGGTGGAGCTGCACTACGGCGCCAAGGACCAGATGATCCCGCTCGACGGCGTGCGGAAGCTGCAGGCCGCGAATCCCGACGTCCCGATCTTCGTCTACGACGCCGATCACGGCTTCAATTGCGACGAGCGGCCGAGCTTCAACGCGAAAGCGGCCGAGATCGCGCTGCAGCGCACGCTCGCCTTCTTCGCGCAGCACGTGGGGTAGGCGCCATGAACCGCGCGGCAATTCTCGCGGCCGTTCTGCTCGCCGGCGGCGCCTCGGGCGCCGCCGCGCAGGGATGCTTGAAGGCCGACGACACGGCCGAGGTGAAGATCACGGGCACGCTCGCCATCGTGAAGTTCAAGCACCCGAACGGCACGAATCTGCAGGCCTATGTCGTGCGGCTGCCGAAGCCGGTCTGCGCCGACGTCACCGACATGGACAAGAAAGTGCAGCGCGTCGACAAGATCGGCCGCGTGCAGGTGTCGGGCGAGCTCGACGAGCGGACGTTCAAGCGCCTGCTCAACAAGCGCGTCACGGTCGGCGGCACGCTGTTCGGCCAGCACACGGCCTACCACATCGCGCCGATCCTCATTCAGATGAAGTCGATCGATCAGGCGAAGTAGGCAGCCGCTCAGGCGGCGGCGCTCTCCCGCCGCGCGATCTCGATCCATTCGGCATTCGCACGGCGCACGTGGCGCGGAGCGAGCTCGGCGGCGTCGAGCACCTCCTTGAACGCGCGGCGCGCGCCCTCGGCGTCGCCCATGCGCTTGAGCAGCAGCCCGCGGCGCGTGCGGGCCTCGGCGCCGGGATAGTATTCGGCGACGGCGCCAAATTCGTGCGCGGCTTCGTCGAGGCGGCCGGTGCCTTCGAGCGCGCGCGCATAGAGCAGGTGGCCCTCGGCCGAGCGGAAATCCCTGTTGTGCTCGCCGAGCGCTTCGAGCGTCGCGGCGGCGGCCGGAGCGTCGCCCTTCTCGAATTCGACGCTCGCCAAGGCGAGCATGATCTTCGGCTCGTGCGCGAAAATGCCGGAAAGGCAGGCGCGATAGGCCGCGATCGCCTCGTCGTAGCGCTTCGCGGCGGCCAGTTCGGCGGCGAGCTTGAGCTTGCTGTCCACCGAATCGGAAAGCCGGGCTTCGGCCGCGTAGCGGCGCAGGTCGCGTTCGGGGTCGAGCTTCTTCTGGAACGAGCGCGCGGCGCGGCGCGCCTCGGGGCTGCTCATCAGCCACGGCAGGAACTCGACGAAAAAATAGGCGGCCGAGCCCACGCCGGGCACCAGTGCCAGCACGTAGATCCAGGTCTGGTTGCGCCCGGTGCGCACCGCATGGATCAGCATCGCGATCTGGAACGCGATACCGGCGGCGGCGAGGATATAGGGCATGGGCGCGTGTCAGCTCCGGAGGCGCCGACTATAGCGGAAGAGGATGAAAAAGACGTCGCCAGAAGGGCCGAGGGCCCTAGCGGAACTCGATCGTCACGCCGAAAGCGGCGGAGGCGGGAACCTGCACCGCGCCGTCCGCAAGCCGGTGCGGAACGCCGGCGTGAGCGAGCCGTGCGGCAAGCGCCTCGGTATCCGCGCCGGCGATGCGGAACGCCGCGAGATGGGGCCCGCCGCCGCCGGGCGGCGATGCGGCGAAGCGAGCCTCGAACGCGCGCGGAGTCATCATCGTGATCCGGCCGCGTGCCGTGGCGACGGCGAGAGCGCCATCGATGACGCGCACCGAATCGCTTCCCTGCAGCTTGGCGAAGAAACCGCCGAAAGCCGGCGGATCGGGCGCCACCATCACGACCTCGGCGATCGTGCGCGCGCCGTTGGCGTGCACCTGGTATTCGCGCTTCCAGAAGTATTTCGGCGCGTGCTGCTGGCACGTGAAGAAAGCGCTGTCCGGCATGCGCGGATCGGTGACGAAGGCCAGCGAGAAGGCGACGCGCGCGGTGCCGCCGTCGGGCAGTTTCGCCTCGCGGCCGAAATCAAACGGTGCGTAGGTCGCGAGGCCCGCGGCGGCGAATTCGGCCTGGTCGCGGCGCGCGTCGTGGCTCTGGAACACGAGCATCGACAGGCCCTCGCGCCGGGCGAGGAATTCGCGATTGTGCGCGCCGAAGCTGAAGTGCCCGGGCGCATGCGGCGGGATCTTCGCGGCGTCGGCGATGCCGAGCAGCTCGAGAAAGCAACCGTCGAGCTGCACGAGATGATTGGCGGTGCCCCACGGATGGAGCGCGCGCGGCGCCGGCGTGAAGCCGAGCGCCTCGTAGAACGCGTGCGCCTTGTCGAGATCGCGCACCGCGAGGACGAGGTGATCGATGCCCCTAGTCATGCCGCATAGCTAGCAGAGACCGCGCGGCGCATCGAGAGCGTCAGGCCGCGCGCCGCCGCCGATAGTGCCGGCGTGCCTTGGCGCGGTTGCCGCAGGTATCCATCGAGCACCAGCGGCGCGGGCGGCTGCGCGAGGCGTCGAGAAACAGCCAGGCGCAGCGCTTGTCGCCGCAGGCGCGGACGCGCGCGGCGCGCCCCGAGACCAGCAGGTCGGCGGCGCTCCAGACCACGGGCCACAGCGGCGCGCGGAGATCCTCGCCCGGTTGCGCTGCCGCCCAGCGGCAGCCTTCCGTCGAAACGGCGAGGCGGCGCCGGTCCGGCGCGCGCGCCAGCCACGCATTGATCCGCTCGACATCCGCCGGCCGCGGCGCGCCGCCCGCGGCGAGCGCGGCGATGTCCTCGCGCAGCGCGCGCGCCTCGGCGAGCGCCTCCGCCGCCTTTGCCGGCTCGCGGCGCGCCGCCGCCGCGAGGCGCCGCCGCGTGCGGCCGTCAATGGCGGCCGCGGCCTCGGCCCAGAGCAGCAGCTCGCCGTAATCCGTAAGCCGCTCCGCGCGCTCGGCCGCGCCGCGCCATTCGACCGTGTTCACGAGATCGAGGCAGAGCGCACCGCCCACCAACTTCGGGCGGGCGACGCGGTAGGACGGATAGGCCGCCGGCACATTCGGGCGAGGCTGCATCGTTCTAACTGGCTAGCGAGTTGACTCGGCCGGATCGGCGCTGTACATGGCCGCAATATAACCTATCATCAGGTTAAGTAAACCATGCGCGATGCAGCGACGGCGGACGGCGCCGCGTTCACCTGGGCCGGCATGCGAAAGGGCATCGTGGCGGGCGGCGCGATGGTGCCCGGCTCCGCCGTGTATGGCGTGATCTTCGGCGCGCTCGCGGCGCAGGCCGGGTTCGACCTGCTCGTGGCGGCGGCGATGAGCGCGCTCGTCTACGCCGGCGGGGCGCAGGTTGCGAGTCTGCAAATCTGGGCCAATCCGGTCCCGTTCGTGGCCGTGTGGGCGACGAGCTTTGCCGTCAACGCGCGCTACATCCTGCAGAGCGCGTCGCTGCGCCCATGGCTGCGCGGCGGACCGCCCGTGCGCACCTACGCCTCGCTGTTCACGCTCAGCGACGCGGGCTGGGTGATGGCCCTGCACCGCTGGCGGAGCGAGCGCCCCGATGCCGGGTTCCTGTTCGGCACCGGCGCCGTGCAGTATCTGCCCTGGGTCGCCGGCACGGCCGCGGGGCACGTGCTCGGCAACCGCATCGGCGCGCCGGAAACCTGGGGCCTCGATTTCATCTTCCCGGCGTTTTTCGCCGCGATGGCCGCCGTGATGTGGAAGCGGCGCTCGGATATCGGCCCCATCGTCGTCGGCGCCGGGGCCGCGCTCGTGGCCGAGCGCTTCATCGCGGGGCATTGGAGCCTCATCGCCGGCGGGCTCGCCGGCAGCCTCTTCGGAGTGTTGGCGCATGGCCGCCGATCCTGAGATCTGGATCGCGATCGCCGGCATGGCGCTCGTCTCCTATGCCTGCCGCGCCGGCGGGTTCTGGGCGATGGGCTTCGTGCGCATGACGCCGCGCATCGAGGCCGGCCTCACCGCGATGCCGAGCGCCCTCGTCGCCGCGATCCTCGCGCGCACGCTGGCGAGCGCCGGGCCGGTCGAGATCACGGGTGTCGCGGCGGCCTTCCTCGTCGCGCGCTACATCGGCGGCGATTTCGCCGGCATGATCGCCGGAATCGCGGCGGTGGCCGTCATGCGGAACCTCGGCGCTTAGGCGCGCCTAGCGCAGCGCCGCCTCGATGTTGCCGCCGTCCACCGTCAGCACGGCGCCGGTGGTCTTGTTGGCGAGCGCCAGCGAGACGAACGCGTTCGCCACGTCCTCGGCCTTCACTTCGCGCTTCAGCAGGTTGCCGGCCATGTAGTCGTGCTCGCTGACGCCGCGGGCGGCGGAGCGGGATTTCACCATGTCGTCGGTGAGCAGGCCCGTGCGCACGCGGTCGGCGTTGACGCCGTTGGCGCGGATGCCGTCACCGCCGTGGTCGAGCGCGTACTGGCGCAATAGGAACAGCAGCGCGGCCTTCGGCAGGCCGTAGGGGCCGAAATCCTTGCCCGGATTCACGGCCTGCTTGGAGACGTTGAACAGCAGGCAGCCGCCGGTGCCCTGCGCGCGCATCAGGCGCACGGCGTTCTGCGCCACGGCCTGATGGCCGAAGAAGTTCAGCTCGAAGCTCTGGCGCAGCAGCTTGTCGTCCACGTCGCCGATGCGGCCCTGCCAGGCGGCACCGGCATTGGAGACGCAGAGGTCGAGGCCGCCGAAGCGCAGCGCCACCGCGTCGAACGCGCGGCGCACCGAGGCCGCGTCGGTCACGTCGCAAGCGACCGCGAAGCCGCCGATCTTCTTGGCGACGGCCTGCGCCGCGGCTTCGTCACGATCGAGCACGGCCACCTCGGCGCCTTCGCGCGCGAACGCGGCCGCCGCGGCGGCGCCGATGCCGGAGCCGCCGCCGGTGACGGCCGCGATCTGGCGCGCGAGCGGCTTCTCCACGCCCTTGCCGAGCTTGGCCTGCTCGAGCGACCAATATTCGACGTCGAACAGATCGGCCTCGCCGACCGGCTGGAATTTGCCGATCGCCTCGGCGGCGGTGATCACCTCCACCATGCATTCGGCGAGGTCGCCGGCCACGGCCGCGTCCTTGGCCGAAGCGCCCATCGCGAAGATGCCAAGGCCGGGCACGAGCACGAGGCGCGGGATCGGATCGAGCACCTTCTTCTTGCCGCCGAAGCGCGTGTTGTTGCGCTCGTAGTAGGCACGATAGTCGCGCGCATAGGCTTCGAGCGCCGCCTTCGTCGCGGTCTTGAACGCATCGAGCTTGCCCGTCTCGGGCGCGGGAACGATCAAGGGCTTCGGCTTCGTGCGGATCACGTGATCGGGCGTCACGGTGCCCGATTGGCTGTAGCGCGCGAGCTCCTCGCCGTTCAC
>CAYZSG010000021.1:0-36542 GCA_964481045.1 uncultured Candidatus Odyssella sp.
ATGCGCATCGTGCCGTCGCTGGCGCCGACGCGGACGATGTTGGCCGAAAGACCGAGATCGGTGGCGGCCGCGGTGACCGCCTCCGAAATCGCGCCCGCGCTCCTGCCGCCTTCCGCGGCGAATTCGAGGCCGAGCAGAAGGCCGCGCCCGCGCACGTCGCCGATGCAGGCATGGCGCTGCATGAGCTGGCGCAGGCCCGCCGCGAGCCGCGCGCCGGATTTGGCGGCGCGGGCGGCCAACCCGTCGCGCTCGACGATCTCGAGCACCTTGAGCCCGACGGCCGCCGGCAGCGGATCGTTGACGTGCGTCGTGTAGAACAGGAATTCGCGCTCGTCGGCGATGGCCGCGATCGCGTCGCTGGTCATCACCGCCGAGAGCGGCAGGCCGGCGCCGAGCGTCTTCGAGAGCGTGAGGATGTCGGGCACGACGCCGTCGCGGTCGAAGCCGAACATCTGCCCGGTGCGGCCGATGCCGGTCTGCGCCTCGTCGAGGATCAGCAGCATGCCGCGCGCGCGGCAATGCGCCTTGAGCGCCGCGAGATAGCCGGGCGGCAGGTCGAGCACGCCGCCGCTCGACAGGATCGGCTCGGCGATGAACGCCGCGAGATTGCCGGTGCACTGCCGATCCAGAAGCTCGAACGCGTCGTCGAGCTCCTGCTTCCAGCCGACGCCGGGGAAGCGCGGGCGATAGGGATTGGGCGCCGGGATCGCGTATTGCCCCGGCATCAGCGGGCCGATGCCGCGCCGCCCGGCCTTGTAGGTGGCGGCCGCGGCGCCGCCGGTCATGCCGTGCCAGGATTGCGCGAAGCCGACGATCTCCCACTTGCCGGTCACGAGCTTCGCGAGGCGGATCGCGGCCTCGTTCGCCTCGCCGCCGGTCGAGAGCAGCAATACGCGCGGCAGATCGGGCACGAGCCGCGCCAGCGCCTCGGCGAGGTCGACGACGGGCGCCGACACCATCGAGGAAAAGAGGTGATCGAGCCGCCCCACCGTCTCGCGCACCGTCGCCACGATCTCGGGATGGCAATGGCCGAGGATCGCGCTCATCTGGCCCGAGGTGAAATCGAGCATGCGGCGCCCGCCCGCATCGTAAAGGAACGCGCCCTCGGCGCGCACCGGCACGAACGGCACGAAATCACCGCCGTAGCGCAGCAGGTGCCGCCGCGCGCGGCTCCAGAAGGCGGCATCGGCCGGTTTGACGGCTTCGTTCATCGGCGCTCTCCGTCGATCCAGACCCACAGCATCGGCGGAATCGCGCGCCGCGGCAATCGGCAAGAAAGGCCAGGGAGCAGGAGCCGGGGAGCCGGGGAGAAAATCTGGCGCGCTACGCGCCGATCCTGCTTCTCCCCGCCGCTCCGGCTCCTGTGAACTTCCCTTAAATCGTCTTCGCCAGCGCGGCGAGCTGGTCGGCGCAGATGCCCCAGCCTTCGTGGAACCCCATCTTCTCGTGCGTCGCGCGGTCCTCCGCGGTCCAGTGGCGGGCGCGCGCGGTGTAGCGTGTCCTGCCGCCGCCGAGATCCTCGAAGGTGACGATCGCGGTCATGAACGGCTTGGCCGAGGGCACCCACGCGCTCGTGTAGGCGTCGGTCAACACCAGGCGCTCGTTCGGCACGACCTCGAGGAAGACGCCGGGGTTCGGCATCTCCTGGCCCTCCGGGCTGCGCATGACGATGAGGCTGCTGCCGCCCGGCCGCACGTCGACTTCGGCCTTTGCGATCGTCCACGGCTTGGGCACGAACCATTGCTTCAGAAGCGCGGGCTCGGTCCAGCAGCGAAACAGCTTCTCGCGCGGCGCGTCGATCACGCGCGTGAGGACGAGTTCGTGATTGACGGCGTTGGCGGGGGCGTTCATGGCCTGCTCCTGTCTGGCTGCCCCGAGGACGCGCTCGGGCTGGCGCATCCGACATGGGGCATGGAGATTCTTCGGAGGCAGCGCCGGCGCGCTACTCCGCGCCAAAAAGGGCGGTGCAGGCGAGGAGCTTGCGCATCGCGTTGTCGCCCCCCACGAGATTGAACGGGAAGCGCGCGGCCTGCGCGTCGACCCACGTCAACATGCCGTTTCCGGCCAGCGCGCGGCGCAGTTCGGCATCGTTGCCGATCGTGAACCAGATCGCGCTGCGGCGGTCGGCGGTGACGCGCCCGCGGAACGATTTCTTGTAGCCGCCGTCGATCTCGAACGTCACGTCGTACTGCTTCGTGGGATCCATGTTCCACGAGGTCTTGGACGCGCCGATATACATCGTCATATCCGGCGAGAGCTGGATGATGAGTTGCGTGCCGTCGGCATAGCCGACGCTGACGTAGCAATGCGTGAACTGCTGCCCGTTGAAATACGGGCCGCCGGTCCAGTTGCCGCTCTTGAACGTGTTCTGCGCCGCGGCCGGCGCCGCGAAGATCGCGGCCGCCGCCAGCAATCCAGCCATGATACGCGCGCGCCGCATTTCCCGCCCCGGTCGGTTCCGGGCGTATTCCTACCGGCTGCGGCGCGGAGCGGCAAGAAAGCGCGTTAACCACGATTTCGGTGGACGGTCACGCCCGTGCTTGCGTTGATCTGGGTGGAGGCCAGCACCATGACCCGCACCGCCCTCGCCGTTCTCGCACTCGTTCTTGTCGCCGCGCCCGCCGCCGCGCAGAACGCGAACAAATGGGGCGCCATCGCGTTCGGCGCGCCCGATCGCAAGGCCGGAACCGCCGTCGACCACGCCAGCGCCGGCGAGGCGCGCCAGGCCGCGCTGGATGCCTGCGGCGGCGAATGCCCGCGCACGATCGTGTTCCTGCGCAACTGCGCCGCCGTGGCGCAAAGCCCGGCGGGCGCGGCCGCATCGGCCATCAACCGCTGGCGCGGCCGCGCGCAAAGCCGCGCGATGATCGCCTGCGCGCGCAGCGGGCCGGGCTGCGAGATCACTGCCTGGGCCTGCACCGCCCACTGATCTTCCGGATCGCCGCGCCGCCGGACTTGACGAGCGGCAAGCAAAACACGCCGTTCGGCGGCATCGACCAGCTCGAAGGCGTGGTAGCGGCATTGCAGCGCGGATGAACGCGGATCTTAGACCGTGCTTGCGTCCATCCTTCGAGGCGCTGCGAACGCAAGTGCGTTCGCAGCGCACCTCAGGATGAGGCTGTACTTGTTTCCGTAAGATAACCCTCATCCTGAGGTGGCCGCCCACTTGGGCGGCCCTCGAAGGATGGACGCGGATAGGCGCCGAGGCCGCTACTTCTTTCGGAACGATTCGAGGTTGACGACCTGCGCGGTCTTCGCGGCGTCGGCGGCGGCCTGTTCGGGCTTGGCCGACGGCGCCGGCAGCGGCGTGGGCGCGGCGGTGGGCTTGCCGGCCTGCACGGCGGCTTTCTCTTCGCCCTCCTGCGACTGGTCGAAGCGCAGGCCGAACTGCACGCCGGGGTCGTGGAATGCCGTGAGCGCCGCGTAGGGCACCGTGATGCGCTGGCGGCGGCCCTTGAAGCTCAAGGTGACGCCGAACGTCTCCTCCTCCGCCGCGAGATCCCAGAACTGGTGCTCGAGGACGATGGTCATCGCCTCGGGATACTGCGCCTTCAGCCAATCGGGCATGTCGACGCCCGGAAATTCGGACTTGAATGTGATGTAGAGGCTGTGCCCGCCGGGAAGGCCGAATCCGGCCACGCGCGCGATCGCCTCGCGCACCACGCCGCGCAACGCCGCCTCGACCATGCGGTCGTAACGCAGCAGGTCCTTGTCCATGCCCTCTTTGGCCATCGGCCGTCTCGCTCCCGCCAGCGCATTATTCGCCCAGCGCGGACCGCGCGGCAAGTGCGCTGAAGCGAAGGGAAGTGAACAGGAGGCGGGGAGACGGGGAGACGTGGGGATCGTCACCAAGGCACCAAGGCAGAAAAGAATGGATGGTGCGCGAAGACGGATGAGCCGCCGCTTTGCTTGGCACCACTCTTGCGGCGCAATCGTTCCCAACTTTGCGCCTCGGTGGTGAAACTTACTTTCCGTGCTTCTCCCCGCCTCCCCGCCTCCCGTTCACTTTGCTTTGCCCGCGCGCGGCACGGCGCGCTGAGCACGCAACACAAATGCAGATCGGAGGAAAGTGGGGGGACTTCTGTTGCCCGGCGCCCCCCGAGCCGCGCTTACCTAGAGACTAGGCAGCGAGTGCCAACTTCGAGTTGTCATTGGCAGTTGTGAATCGGCCCGATAACGGCGGAACCATGCCGAGCGAAAGAACTCACCTTTACCCACGCGTCGATCCTATTTCGCCCCCATTGGTGGAGGCGCCGGGTACCGCCCCCGGGTCCGCAGTGGTTATTGCGCGAGCCGTTTATCGCCATAGCCGAGCGGCCTTGCGGCCGCCGGCAGGAGGAATATAGGTCGTCCACAGGGGCTTTTGAAGGCCGCTGGCACGCGCGGCGGAACGGCGTTAGCTTCCCCGCCCCGCCCGCGAGAAACGCCCGATGCCGCTCACCAAAGACCAGCAAGCCGAGATCGACTCCGCCCGCGCGCAGACGCACGAGACGCGGCGGGTCACCGTACCGGCGCTGGAAGAAATCCTCTACCAGGCCCTGCCGGTGCTCGATCACGGTCTCGTCCGCGTCATCGACTACATGGGCGACGACGCGGCGATCGTGCAGGCCGCGCGCGTCTCCTATGGCCGCGGCACCAAGAAGGTGCGCGAGGATGCCGGGCTGATCCGCTACCTGATGCGCCACCGGCACACGACGCCGTTCGAGATGTGCGAGATCAAGTATCACGTGAAACTGCCGGTTTTCGTGGCGCGGCAGTGGATCCGCCACCGCACGGCCAACGTGAACGAGTATTCGGCGCGCTATTCGATCCTCGACCGCGAATTCTACATCCCGGCGCCGCAGCACCTCGCCGCGCAATCGGCCGTGAACCGCCAGGGCCGCGGCGACGTGCTCGAGGGCGGCGAGGCCGAGCGCGTGCTCGCCCTGCTCAAGGACGATGCCGAGCGCAATTACGACCACTACGTCGAGATGCTCAACGAGCGCGAGGACGGCACCGTCGTCGACGAGGGCAAGAGCGGGCTCGCGCGCGAGCTGGCGCGCATGAACCTCACGCTCAACGTCTATACGCAATGGTATTGGAAGACCGACCTGCACAACCTCTTCCACTTCCTCTCGCTGCGCGCCGACGCGCACGCGCAATACGAAATCCGCGCCTATGCGGATGCGATGCTGGAGACGGTGAAGCGCTGGGTCCCTGCCGCCTACGAGGCCTTCATGGACTACCGGCTCGGGGGCTTCGCCCTTTCGGCCAAGGCGCTCGCGGCAGTGAAGCGGATGCTGGCCGGCGAGGCCGTGACCGCCGAGAGCGCCGGCATGTCCGCCCGCGAGTGGCGCGAGCTGATGGCGGCGCTCGGCCGTTAACCCATACCCCGGCCCAGGCACGGGGTACACAACCGCGTCGCTCCTGCCGTATAAAACGGACGTGTAGGGGCATTCTCGGGGGACGTCCGATGCCTGCTTTCGGAATTTGGATGCGCGCCGCCGGCGCCGCGTTGCTCGTAACGGGCCTCGCCGCCTGCGCTTCGCAGCAATCGACGATGACGACGCAACACGCCGACCGCGTCGTGGTCGAGAAGGCGAAGCGCAGCATGCACCTGATGCAGAACGGGCGCGTGATGAAGAGCTATCGCGTCGCGCTCGGCGGCGATCCCGTCGGCCACAAGATGCAGCAGGGCGACAGCCGCACGCCCGAGGGCGTCTATATGGTCGATTTCCGGCGTACCGTGAGCCGCTTCAATCTCGCGCTGCGCATCAACTATCCGAACCAGCAGGACCGCCAGCTCGCGGCTTCGCGCGGAGTCGATCCGGGCGGCGAGATCTACATCCACGGCCAGCCGACCGGCGGCGTGAGCCCCGCCCGCCTCGCCCAGACCGGCCTCGATTGGACCGACGGCTGCATCGCCGTGACCAATCGCGAAATGCAGGAAATCTTCGCGCTGGTGCGCGACGGCACGGCAGTGGAGATCAGGCCGTAGCCGCCGGCGTTAACAAAATAGGCTTTCCGGCGGGGCGCGCCGCTCTGGTAGTCTGAGTGCACCCACGAATTCTGGGGACTTGTTCGGGCGATGGGGAACGAATTCGACGCTAGGCGGCTGAGCCGCCGCGCCGCGATCGCGGGCGGCGCGCTCGTGCTCGGCGCCGTGCCGGCGGCGGCGATGGCGCCGCGCGCGGCGGTCCCGGTCGATCTCGTCGTCGTGGTGAAGCGCCGGCGCCTGCTGCAGCTCCTCTATCGCGACCGGGTGATGCGCACCTATCGCGTGGCGCTCGGCAGCAACCCGACCGGCCACAAGCGCGACCGCGGCGACGGGCGCACGCCCGAGGGCCTTTATCGCATCGACTACAAGAAGCCCGAGAGCAAGTTCAACCTCGCGCTCCACGTCGACTATCCGAACGAACGCGACCGCGCCCAGGCGGCGGCGCGCGGCGCCGATCCGGGCGGCGAGATCTACATCCACGGCCATCCGAAGGCGGCCTCGGAGCTCGCTTATTTCCGCCTGAAGTTCTCGCGCGAGGACTGGACCGACGGCTGCATCGCGCTGCCCGACACGCAGATGGCGGAGATCTACCGCTCGGTGCTCGAAGGCACGCCAATCCTGATCCGGCCGTAAAACCTTGGAGCTGATTCACTATGCCGCATGGCCGCACCCAAGGGGGCGGTTAAGATTTGCTTGCTCGGGGGAGCTTCCGCATTAACCAAGCCGCAAGGCAACCGGTTAAGGCGGCGAAAACGGCACCGCTTAACGCGGAACAAAGCAAAAAAGGGGACGCTGCAGCGTCCAGCTACTCGAGGGAGACCAATGCCAGCCACCAAGATCGCGACGGGCCTCCGCCCGCCCCTTCTTGCCATTCTGATTCTCGCCGGCTTCGGGGCCGCCGGCTGCTCCAACATCGGAACGCCGCTCGAGGGCGAGACGCCCACGCGCCAGGTGCAGAGCGGCCGCCAGACCCCCGCCCAGGCCCTCGCCCACGCCGACGCCGACAAGCAGCTCATCGCGCTCGGCATCGTTTATCGCCGCATTCCGGACGACGAGAGCGAGCGCGGCTGCGTGATCGAGAACGGCGTGGAAGTGAGCCGCGTCGGCAACGTGAAGCTCACGCGCCCGGCGCTGCTCACGCAGGACATGGCGATCCGCCTCGGCCGCTGGGTGAAGGATTCGCTCGAGCCCGAGGTGCAGAAGACATACCGCACGCAGCTCGCCGCGATCGACGTGGGCGGCAGCTATTCGTGCCGCAACATCTACGGCAAGCCGTTCGGCGGCCGCTTCGCCGGGCGCCTCTCGGAGCACGCCTTCGCCAACGCGATCGACATCGGCGGCTTCGTGCTTTCGGACGGCCGCGCCGTCAAATACCTCGATCAGTGGCACGGCAAGGACGGCTCGCGCGAATTCTTCCTCGCCACCAGCACGAGCGCCTGCGAGATCTTCAACACGACGCTGACGCCGGACTACGACCGCTTCCACCGCAATCACATCCACATCGACGCCTCGCCGAAGAAAGAGGGCGACGCGAAGTTCTGCGGCATCAAGGGCCGCTTCGCACCCGGCGCCGTGCCCGCCTTCGCGCGCTACAAGATGCCGGGCAAGAAGTGGAAGAAGGGCGGCAAGAAGCAGCCGGTGAAGAAGCACTACGCGAAGAAGTCGAAGCGGGCGTAGTTTCCCCTCGCCCTGGGGCGAGGGGCAGGGGTGAGGACCTTCACTCCGACCGAGCGGTGACGATCATCCGAACCGCTCGAGAACGAGCGCCGCGAACTTGATGGCGTGCCAATCGCATTGGGGCGAAGCGGCGATGCTCCCCCGCTACCCCTACCCGCTCGCCCCAGGGTGAGGGGCAACGTATTTCATCACCCTCTGCTCGATCGCGCCGAAGATGCTGGCGCCCGCCGCGTCCTGCATGTCGAGGCGGATCGTGTCGCCGAAGCGCATGAACGGCGTCTCCGGCTTGCCGTGCTTGATCGTCTCGATCGCGCGCATCTCGGCGATGCAGGAGCAGCCCTTCGTCTCGTCGCGGTTGGCGACGGTGCCGGAGCCGACGATCGTGCCGGCCGAGAGCGCGCGCGTCTTGGCGGCGTGCGCGGCGAGGCGCGGCAGGCCGAAGCTCATGTCCGCGCCGGCATCGCACCGACCCACCACCTTGCCGTTGAGCGTGCAGACGAGCGGCAGGTGGATCGTGCCGTCTTTCCACGCCGCGCCCAACTCGTCGGGCGTCGCCATCACCGGCGCGAACGCCGTGGACGGCTTGCCGTGCAGGAAGCCGAAGCCCTTCGCGAGTTCGGCCGGGATCAGGCCACGCAGGCTCACGTCGTTGACGATCGTGAGCAGCCGAATCGCGCCGGCGCACTGCGCCTCGGAGGCGCCCATCGGCACGTCGCCGGTGACGGCCACGATCTCGCCCTCGAAATCGATGCCCCAGGCCTCGTCGGCCATCGCGATGTCGTCGTGCGGCCCCTGCATCGTGTCGGAGCTGCCCTGATACATGAGCGGGTCGGTGTAGGCGCTTTGCGGCAGCTCGGCGCCGCGCGACCGCCGCACGCGCTCGGCATGGACGAGATAGGCGCTGCCATCCACCCACTGATAGGCGCGCGGCAGCGGCGCCATTGCCTGCCGCGGGTCGAACGCGAAGGCGCCCACCTGCACGCGGCCCCCATTGAGGCCGGAATAAAGCGTCGCCAGCGCCGGCGCCTTGGCCTGCCAGTCATCGAGCGCCGCCTGCAGCGTGCGCGCGATGCCCTCGGCCTTCACCGCCTTCGTGAGATCGCGCGATACCACGACGAGCGTGCCATCGCGCGTGCCGTCCTTGATCGTGCCGAGTTTCATTCCGTTCCTACCCGCGCAAGCCCGCGCTCGTTGCAACCGTGTAAGACCACCAAGACACCAAGGCACCAAGCCGTATGAAAGGGCTGGCCTTGCCGGCCCAGTCATCTTCTTGGTGTCTTGGTGCCTTGGTGGTTTGTCCTCGTTCCCGCCGCTATGCTTTGAGAACGCCGCGCCGGATTTGATCCAGCTCGATCGATTCGAACAGCGCGCGGAAATTGCCTTCGCCGAAGCCTTCGTCGCCCTTCCGCTGGATGATCTCGAAGAAGATCGGGCCGATGACGGTCTTGGTGAAGATCTGGAGCAGGATCCCGCCGCCCTTGGTGGGCGCGCCGTCGATGAGGATGCGGCGCTTCTTCAATTCGTCGAGCGGCTCGCCGTGCCCCGGCAGGCGCTTGTCGATGCCTTCGTAATAGGTCTCGGGCGTGTCCTGGAAATCGACGCCGGCCTTGGCCATCAGATCGACCGTGCCATAGATGTCGCCGGTCGAGAGCGCGATGTGCTGGATGCCCTCGCCCTTGTAGGCCTCGAGGTATTCCTGGATCTGCGACTTGTCGTCGGAGCTTTCGTTGATCGGGATGCGGATCTTGCCGCACGGGCTCGTCATCGCGCGGCTCTTGAGCCCGGTGAGCTTGCCCTCGATGTCGAAGTACTTGATCTCGCGGAAATTGAAGAGCCGCTTGTAGAACTGCGCCCACGGATCCATGCGCCCGCGGTGCACGTTATGCGTCAGGTGGTCGATGCCGGCGAGGCCGGCGCCGGGCCCGTGCTCGCCGGTCGGCTCGAAGTCGATATCGTAGATCGTGCCGCGCGGCCCGTAGCGGTCGACGAGATAGATGAGGCTGCCGCCGATGCCGCGGATCGAGGGGATGTTGAGCTCCATCGGCCCGGCCGTGGTCGGCCCCGGCTCGGCGCCCATGTCGAGCGCGCGGCGGTAGGCCTTGGACGCGTTCTTGACGCGGAACGCCATCGCGCAGACCGACGGCCCGTGCACGCGCGCGAAGGACTGCGCGAAGCTGTCGGGCTCGGCGTTCAGGATGAAGTTCGTGTCGCCCTGCTTGAACAGCGTGACGTTCTTCGAGCGGTGCCGCGCCACGGCGGTGAAGCCGAGCAGCTCGAACAGCCGCGCGAGTGCCGTCGGATCGGGGGCCGTGTATTCGACGAATTCGAATCCGTCGGTGCCCATCGGGTTGACGGCGGAGTCGTCCAATTCGGCCGGCTGGCTCTTGGATTGGATGGACATGGTCTCTCTCCGGTTCGGCGCCTCACTCATACAGGCAAACGGCTAGAGTAGCATCCCGTGCGCGCCGAGCACGGCCCCCGCGATCGTCAGCGCGCTCGCCGCCAGCAGCACGCGGTGCCCGGCAAGCACGATGGCGATCGCGCGGTCGGCGTCGCGCTCCGCCCGGCGGCGGAACCATGCGTGCAGGAAGAGCGGCTCGGCCACGAACAGCACGAATGTGAAGATCGCCCAGATCAGCACCATTGCGTGCATCCACCAGTATTGCGCCTCGGCGAAACGGCCCCAGGCATCCATGCGATGCGTCATGTAGAAGCCGCTCAATCCCGCCAGCGTCACCGACACCTTCGCCTGGAGCGAAAAGCGGCCCTCGATCTCCTCGAACACTGCGGCGCGGCGGGCCGGTTCCGAGAAGCGCGCGACCGCGGGCAGGATCACGACCGTGACGAGCGAGACGCCGCCGATCCAATGCACGAGGGCGAGAACGTGGATGGCGCGGGCGATGGCAAGGTCGTCCAGGGCTCGTTCCTCGCGGGATGCGTTTCGCCGGGGCGCGGCCGCCTTTGGGGGGGAGCCTCGTCTCATATCATGGCGCAACCATCCTATCCATCGGGAGCGCCCCGGCTAAGATGCGGCGCGATGACCCCGTTCGAGCCGCCCTCCCTCCGCGCCCGCCTCGATCTCCGCCGCGGCATCCTGCTGATGTGCGCGGCCGTGGTCACGTTCACGCTCAGCAGCACGATGGTGAAGGGACTCGGCCCCGGCTATCCGGTCTCGCAGATCGTGTTCTTCCGCTGCTTCCTGGCCTTCATTCCGATCTTCGTCGTGATGCACCGCGCCGGCGGCTGGCACGTGCTGCGCACGAAGCGGCCGGGCGCGCACCTGTTCCGCGTCGCCGTGGGCGGCGTGGCGCTGTTCGTGGGCTTCTACGCGCTCACGCTGATGCCGCTCGCCGACTATTTCGCGTTCACCTATGCCGCGCCGCTGTTCGCGACGATGCTCTCGATCCCCATCCTCGGCGAGCGAGTGGGCTTCCGGCGCTGGAGCGCGGTGGCGGCGGGCTTCGTCGGCGTGCTGATCATGCTGCAACCCGGTATCAAGACATTCGCCTATGCCGAGATGGTGGCGATCGGCGCCGCCTTCACCTATGCGCTGGCCATCATCGCCGTGCGCAATCTCGCGCGCACCGAGCACAGCGCCTCGACGGTTTTCTATTTCACGCTGGCCGGGCTGATCCTGGCCGGTGCGATCCTGCCGTTCGAGTGGCGTACGCCGACGCTGCGGGAATGGGGGCTGCTGCTCGGCATCGGCCTGATGAGCGGCATCGGCCAGATCCTGATGACGGAGGCCTATCGCCTGGCGCCCACCTCGGTGATCGCGCCATTCGACTACACGTCGATCATCTGGGCGCTCGTCCTCGGCTACGCGCTGTTCGGCGATTTCCCGGAGCCGGTCGTGCTCGCCGGCGCCGCCGTCGTGATCGCCTCCGGCGTCTACATCATCTACCGCGAGACCGTGCGCGGCGTGACGCGGCCGCCGATCGCGCCCACGCCGCTGAAGTGACGGCGTCTCCGCCCGTTGCGGCCGATCCGGACGGCTGACAGAATCGGCGCGGGGGTCGAGGGAGGACGACATGACGAATCGACGTGCGTGGCTCGGCGCCGCGGCGCTGGCCGTTCTGCTGCCCGCGGGCGTGGCCGAGGCGCAATACCAGAGCCCGTTCCACTGCAAGCCGCCGATGGGCCAGCAGATGTTCGAGATGGCGGCCAACAACATGGGCATGAAGTACCGCCAGGAGCCGACACCGGCGAACAAGCAGACGATGTGCAATTCCTATCGCCGCGTCGTCGACGTCTACCAGAAGGCCGTCAAATACTGCCGCGACAGCGATTGCGACGAGAACGTCTTCAAGGACATCTGCGCCCGGCGCGAAGACAAGCTCGCGGAATGGCGCCAGAAGCACCAGGCCGCCTGCGGCCGCGGCGCGCGCTGAGCGCTCAGATCACCGGCTCGTCGGGCGCGAACAGGCCGCGCCGGTCTTCGATCTCGATCACCCAGAGGTCGGGGTCGCGCTTCCGCTGGCGCTGGATGTAGGCCTCGGCGTCGGCGTCGGCGACCGGGGCGGCGCCGGTGCCGCGCATCCAGGCGCGCTCGCCCGCGGCCGTCACGGTCTGCGAGAGCACCGTGGCCGTGCCGTCGAGGCGGCTGATCTTGAGCAGCACCGTGCCGGCGTCGTTGTCGCCGCGGCGGACGAGTGTCGCCACCACCGCGGTGTGATGGTTCCAGCGCCGCAGCAGCGCGGAGGCCCAGATGTCGGTCTTGAGGCGCGGCGTCGG
Source organism: uncultured Candidatus Odyssella sp. (assembly GCA_964481045.1). Taxonomy (GTDB): domain Bacteria; phylum Pseudomonadota; class Alphaproteobacteria; order Bin65; family Bin65; genus SBBV01. Next base: position 12,389 of record CAYZSG010000021.1, read on the forward strand.
CATCAATGCACCCCCAAATGCGTAGGGGCGGGTTTCGAACCCGCCCCTACCCCATTGCAGCCGAGCACGGCCATGCCGGCTAGATGTAAACCTCGCGCAGCGGCGGGAAGCCGTTGAAGCCCACCGAGCTGTAGGTCGTCGTGTAGGCGCCGGCGCTCATCACCTGCACCTTGTCGCCCACGGCCAGATCGAGCGGCAGCTCGTAGCCGGCCTTCTCGTAGAGCACGTCGACCTCGTCGCAGGTGGGTCCGGCGAGGATCACCTTGCCGCCCGGCTTGCCGTCGTGCGGCGTCACGAGGCGGTATTTGATCGCCTCGTCCATCGTCTCGGGCAGGCCGCCGAACTTGCCGATGTCGAGATAGACCCAGCGCTTCTTCGCGTCGTAGTCCTTCTGCGAGATCAGCACGACTTCGGTCTGGATGATGCCGGCGTCGCCGGCCACACCCCGCCCCGGCTCCACGATCAGCGCCGGCAGCTCGTTGCCGAAGTGCTTGGTCACGGCCTTCATGATCGCTTCGCCGTAGGTTTCCGTGCCCGGAATGCGCTTCCGGTAGCGCGCCGGGAACCCGCCGCCGAGATTGACCATCTTGAGGTCGATGCCGCGCTCCTGGAGCGTCGTGAACAGCATCTTGGTCTTGCCGAGCGCCATGTCCCATTGCGCGGGGTCGGTCTGCTGCGAGCCCACGTGGAACGAGACGCCATGCGGATCGAGGCCGAGCTCCTTCGCCCGCGTCAGCAGGTCGGCGGCCATGTCGAGGCTGCAGCCGAACTTCTTCGAGAGCGGCCATTCGGCGCCGGCGCTCTCGAAATAGATGCGGCAGAACACCTGGGCGCCCGGCGCGGCGCGGCCGAGCTTCTGGATCTCGGCCTCGCTGTCGAACGCGAACAGGCGCACGCCGCGGGCGAACGCGGCGGCGATGTCGCGCTCCTTCTTGATCGTGCTGCCGAACGAGATGCGCTCGGCGCCGATGCCGTGCGCGAGGCAGTGCTCGATCTCGTAGATGCTCGCCGTGTCGAAGTTCGACCCGAGATCGCGAAGCACGCCCAGCACCGGCGCGGCCGGATTGGCCTTGACGGCATAGAAGATGCGCGCCGAAGGCAGGGCCTTGGCGAGGCGCTTGTAGTTGTGCGCGATGATGTCGAGGTCGACGACGAGACAGGGAGTTTCGACGGTGTGCTCGGCGAGATACCGAGCGATCTTCCGGCTCATTTCGAACAGACCCTCTGCTAGACCCGCTGTGGCGTAAAACGTACGCCGCTCGCCTTCTGTCCCGTTGTTGTCCGGTCGGTCAGCCCGCCCGTTAGCGTGTGCGGTTAGGTTGGTCTGCGGTGATCGACGGATATAGACCGATCGCGAGACGAGTCAAATTTTTTTTGGCCCCAAAGCGTCGCGCCGCGCCTTCTTGCGAAGACGCGGCGCGGCCGCTCGAAAGTCGGAACGCGGCGGTTGCGTCAGCCGGCGTCGGGACGGCGCGCCATCTGCCACACGAAGCGCGGCCCGCGCTCGGCCTGCGCGAGCAGTGCGAGCACCTCGGCCGCCTCTTCCTCGGGCGTGTCGGCGGAGCCCTTGAACGACATGGGGGGCGCCGCCGGCGTCAGCGGAGCCGCGGCCTGCGCGGCCGGCGTGCGGGCGGTGCGGATGAAGAGCACGCCCTCGGCGGTATCGGCGACGGGCAGATCGGCACCCGCCTTCTGGATGAAGCCCGGACGGCTCGCCAGCGTTTTCACTTCGACCACGTCTTCGGCGGCCCGCGCGGGGCGCTCGGCCAGAGGCGCGGAAACCGCGGGCTTCGCGGGCGCGGGCTCGGCCGCCTTCGCAACCGGCGCGGCGGCAAGCTGGCGCCCGGGCGCCGGCGCGGCGGCGACGGACTTGGTCACGGTCGATTTGAGGGCGGCGATCGACTCGCGCTTCTTCGGCGCGGCGGGATCGTCGGAAAGATCGGAGAGAACGTGGCGCGCCTTCGCCTTGTCGCCCGACATGGCGTAGGAGAGCGCGAGGTTGTTCTTGAGGCCGAAATCGTCGGGCGCGATCTTGAGGCCGGCGGCGTAGGTGACCCGCGCCTCTTCGTGCTTGCCGCTCATGTCGAGCGCGGCGCCGAGGCCCGCATAGATGCGCGCGTCGGGACGGCCGGCGGCGGCGATGGCCTGGCGGTAGATGGGCACGGCGGCGGCGGCGCGCCCCTGCATGACGAGGCTGTGCGCGAGGCCGCGCAGGGCCTCGGCGTTCTTGGGCTCGGTCTGGAGCGCGGCGCGGAAGATCTTCTCGGCGTCGGCGGCCCCGCCGGTCTTGAACAGCGCATAGCCCAGCTTGACCGCCACGGCGCTGCTGTTCGGCTGAAGCTCGGCGGCGCGGAAATAGAGCTGCGCGGCCATCGCGAAGTCGCCCTTCGCGTAGGCGGCGTCGGCGAGGCGCAGAGCCGTGGCGCCCGCGTCGATCTTCTTGACGTCGATCTTCGAGACCTCGTCCGGAATGACATAGGTCTGCTGATTGCTCTTGCCGCAGGCCGCCAGCGCGAGCGCGCAGGCCGCGGCCGGCAGAACCTTCGAGAAGCGCGAATTGAGTCGCATAACGGTCCCCACTGCAGGCTTTTTCCCCAGCCCTGACGCTACCGGCACGGGCTTAAGAAAGCGTGAAATGGCAAGATTGCCGATCACCTTAATTGCCGCGCGATCGGCCGCACCGGCGCAAAAAGGGCGGGCCTTTTCGGGCCCGCCCTTTCCGGCGCCGGCTTGCGCCCGGAGGCGCCTACATTTTGCTGAGCGAATCGAGCGTCTTCAGGATCGCCGGGCCGATGATGACGATGAACAGGGTCGGCAGGATGAAGATGATCATCGGCACGGTGAGGATGGCCGGCAGGCGCGCCGCCTTTTCCTCGGCCTTGGTCAGGCGCTCCTGGCGGAAATCGGCGCCGAGCACGCGCAGGGCCTGGGCGAGCGGCGTGCCGTACTTCTCGGCCTGCTGCAGCGTGTTGGCGATGGAGCGGAATTCGTCGAGGTCGGTGCGGTCGCAGAGGTTGCTGAACGCCTTCCTGCGCTCGTCGAGGAAGTTCAGCTCGATGAGCAGCAGGCCGAGCTCGTCGCCGATCTCGGGCAGCGAGCGCGCCAGTTCGCGCACGACGCGGTCGAGCGCGGCGTTGAGCGCGAGGCCGGCTTCGGCGCACACGACGAGCAGGTCGAGCGCGTCGGGCAGCGCGCGGCGCAGGGCCTTCTTGCGCTTCGTGATGCGGTTCTGCACCCAGACGCGCGGCGCGAAATAGCCGACCGCCGCGCCGCCGGCGCAGATGAGCAGCGACGTCATCGGCGAAAGGCTGAGCTTGGCCAGCAGCAGGATGTAGAGGGCCGTGAAACCGCCGAAGATGAACGGAAACGCGACCTGGGCGAGCAGGAAGTATTCCGGCGCATCCTTGTGCCGGATGCCGGCGCGCGCGAGGAACGTGCGCAGGCTGACGCCGTCTTTCTTCTTCTCGTTGGCCTTCTTCGCGCCGACCTTCTTGGCGAGGTTGCGCAGCACGCCCTTGACCGGCTGGCCGCCGGGCTTGCCGCCGACGCCGAGCGCCGCCGCCTTGTAGGTGGCGCGGCGGTCGGCCATCGCCTTCAGGCGCGCCTCGTAGGGGTCCTTGTAGAGGAAGCCCCGCCAGAGAGCATAGGCCATCGCCAGCGCCGCGGCGCCGGCCATGAGGGTGACGATGAGCTCGATGGAGAATTCTTCAAACATGGCTCAGATCTCGAACCGGACCATTTTCGCCATGACGCCCACGCCCGTGCCGAGGCTGGCGAAGCCGATGCCGATGAGCCACGGGCCCTTGGGGTGCGTGAAGAGCGTCATAACGTACTCATGATTGAGCAGGTAGAGGATGCCGAACAGCGCGAACGGCAGCGAGCCGATGATGATGGCGCTGGCCTTCGCCTCCGAGGAGAGCGCCTTCACCTTGAGCTTCACCTGGCGGCGTTTCCGCAGCATGTCGCAGAGGTTCTCGAGCGTCTCGCCGAGGTTGCCGCCCGTCTCGCGCTGGATCGTGAGCGTGATCACGAAGAAGTTGAATTCCGGGAGGTCGATGCGCTCGGCCGCGGCCCAGAGGATGTCGTCGAACTCGGCGCCCATCTTGAGGCCGTCGGTGATGCGCGTGAATTCCTGCGAGACCGGGCCTGTCATCTCGGCGCCCACGATGCGCATCGATTCGGCAGCCGGCAGGCCGGCTTTGAGGCCGCGGACGAGAACGTCGATCGCGTCGGGGAAGTTGCCGAGAAACTTCTTCTTGCGGCGCTTGACCATGAAGCCGACGAACAGGTGCGGCAGCGCCACGCCGAGCAGCAGGCCGGCCACCACCGAGAGGCCGAGGGGGAGGCCGACGACGTTCTGCATCACGAGCAGGCTGAGTCCAGCGGTCACGAAGCTGAACATGACGTAGACGCCGAGCGAGATCTCCTTGCCGGTGCGCGCCAGGCGCAGGCGCATCTTGGCCGGATTGGGCAGGAGCTGCTTGATCGCCTTGTCGAGCTGGGTGAACGAGCTGTCGGTCTTGCGGAGGCTCACGGCGGCCGGATTTCCGCGGCCGCGGCGCTCGCCGGGGCGCTGCTGCCTGGCGACCCGGGAAATGCGGTCCTTCATCTCGCGCTCGCCGCGCGTCATCAGGAACCACATCAGCGCCACGCCCATGAGCAGGACGAACCCACCCACCATCACGAGGTTGAGCGTGGCCGGGTCGATCTCCAGAAGCCATTCCGTCATCGTCGTCCGTCCTTCAGATGCAGGCGATCAGCGCCTTGTCGAGGCCGAAGTACTCCGCCCGCTCGGTGAACTTGGGGCGAAGACCGGATGGCTTGAACTCGCCGATCAGCATTCCGTTCTTGTCGACGCTCGTGAAGTGATAGGTGAACAGGTCCTGCGTGGTGATGATGTCGCCCTCGCAGCCCACCACCTCGACGATGTGGGTGATTCGGCGCACGCCGTCGCGCATGCGCTGGACCTGGATGATCATGTCGACGGCCGAGGCGATCTGCGTGCGCAGCGCCGCCGTCGGGATGTTGATGCCGGAGAGGCCGACGAGGTTCTCGAGGCGCATCAGCGCCTCGCGCGGCTTGTTGGCGTGGATCGTGCCGAGCGAGCCGTCGTGGCCGGTGTTCATGGCCTGCAGCATGTCGACCGCCTCGGCGGACCGGATTTCGCCGAGGATGATGCGGTCGGGACGCATACGGAGGGAGTTCTTGACGAGATCGCGGATCGAGACTTCGCCGTGGCCTTCCATGTTGGCCGGGCGGGTTTCGAGCCGGACGACGTGGGGCTGCAGGAGCTGCAACTCGGCCGCGTCTTCGATCGTCACGATGCGCTCGCCGGGATCGATGAGCTGCGAGAGCGCGTTGAGCAGGGTCGTCTTGCCCGAGCCGGTGCCGCCCGAGATGATGATGTTGAGCCGGCAGCGCGAGGCGATCTTCAGAACCGTCGCCATCTCGGCGGACAGGTTCTTTGTCGCCATCATCGTGTCGAGCGTGATCTTCTTCTTGGCGAACTTACGGATCGAGATGCTGGGGCCGTCGATCGCCAGCGGCGGGATGATGATGTTGACGCGGCTGCCATCGGGGAGGCGCGCGTCGACCATGGGGCTCGATTCGTCGATGCGCCGGCCGATCCGCGTCACGATGCGCGTGGCGACGTTCAGCACGTGGGCGTCGTCGCGGAACTTCACGTCGGTGATCTCGAGCTTGCCCTTGCGTTCGACGTAGACCTGGTTGGCGCCGTTGACCATGATGTCGTTGACCGTCTCGTCGGCGAGCAGCGGCTCGAGCGGACCAAAGCCCAACATGTCGTTGAGCATCATGGTCACGAGGTCTTTTTGCTCGCTGAGATTGAGACGGATTTTCTCTTCCGTCAGGATCTCCTGCGTGATGTCGGCGATCTGCCGCTCGAGCTCGGCGCGCGGAAGCTTGGACGCGGCGCCCACGTCGATGCGCTCCAAGAGCGCGGGCTGAACCTTCGCCTTGGCCGCGAGGACGGTGTCTTGCTGCGAGAGGCCGGGCTTCTTCGCAGTCGGCTCGGGTGCCTTCTCGAACTTCGATTCGGTCGCCCGCAGCAGCGCGTCGATATCGTGCGACGGTGGAGCGGCCGGCGCCAGCGGCTGCGGCGCGATGCGGCGCGAGAAGTTGCCGGGGGCCACCACCGACGGGGCAGGCGCGGCCGCGCCGTTCTGGTACGGGAACGGGGCCTGCGGCGCGGGCGGCGCAAAGGGCTGCGGCCCGGCAGGCGCGGCGGGCGCGCCGGGCACGATCCGCCGCGAAAATTCGCTTCCTCCTCGACGTCCAAACATGACCGATCAGCCCCTTATGCGTTCTTCTTGCGCCGGAACAATGTGAAGCCGCCGCGCTTCTTCGGCGCCGTGCTGCCCTCGGCTTCCGGCGCGCCGACCATATCGAGGCAGATGTCGCGCAGTGCGATCGCGATCTTCGAGCCGGCCGCGACGTCGACGACGGTGCGGCCCGCGCGATTCGCGGCCGAGAGCGACTTCGAATCCTCGGGAAGCACGTATTCGACCTTGCGGCTCAGGGCCGTCTCGAACTCCTTGCGGTCGATCTTGGCGCCGCGATCTCCGCCGACGTTGCTGATCATCAGCTTGACCTTGGAAGCATCGACGATTTCCTTCGCCGCCGTGAGGAACCGCGTCGTGTCGCGGATTCCGACGAGCGAGAGGTCGGCCACGATCAGGAGCGCGTGGGCCCGGCTGATCGCTTCCCAATTCGCCACCGCGACGTGGCGCGGCAGATCGACGACGATCGCGTCGAAGTGGCGCTGCAGTTCGCGCAGCAGCGTGGCGAGCGGCTCGCCGCTCACCGCCACGGACTCGTTGACGCCCTCTTCCGCCGCCAGCACGTAGAGGTTTTCACCAACCTTAACGGCGGAGCTGTTGAGGAACATGCTGTCGACGCGCTCGGGGCGGTCGAGCGCCTCGCGCAGGCCATGGCCGGGATCGATGTCGAGCGTGAGCGCGATGCTGCCGAACTGGAGATCGAGGTCGAGCAGGATCGTCTTCTTGCCCTGGCGCGCGAGCGTGCCGGCGATGTTGATCGCCACGGTGCTGGCGCCGACGCCGCCGCGCGTGCCCACGACCATGAGCACCGGTTTGCCCGCCTCGGACTCGACCTTGGTGCCGCCCGAAGCGGCCTCGAGCACGACGGCCTTGAGCGCCTCGGGCTGGATCGGCTTCACGAGGTATTCGTAGATGCCGGCGTTCTTGAGATCGCGATAGAGCGCGACGTCGTTGGCGACGCCGGTCGCGATCACCATCGTTCCCGGCGCGCACACTTCGGCGAGCGAATCGATGCGCGCCATCGGTTCGGGAACGCCGGAAATGTCGACCAGGAGGATCTTCGGCGACGCGTTGTCCTTGAGGAACGTGATCGCGGCATTGATGCCGCCCGGCTGAACGCGGCCGGCCGAGCCGTGCGGGCCGATGATGCCGGCGACGAGCGCCGCGCTCTGGGCCTCCGTGAGGAACGCGAGCAGATCGACCGGGCGCGGCAGCGGTTCGATGTCGGCGGCCGGCGCGTAGGCGATCGGCTGCGGCATCGGCGCCTGCGCCGCCGGCACGGCCGGCATGGCGAGCTGCGACATCTGCGCGGTGGCCGGCGGCGGAATGCCGGGGCCCGGCTGCGGCGGGCCCGAGAACGGATCGGAGACCGGAACCTGCGCGGTGACGGTGGCCGTGCGCATTTCGGAAGGCGAGAACGCCGAAGGCGCGAGCGCGGCGGGCTGGCCCGAATAGACATCGACGCCCGGCGTCGGCGCGGCACGGCGAGAGAACGGGTCGGTCCCCGGCAGCGGCTCGGCTGCCGTCGAAGACGGCTCGGCGGCGGCCATCAGCGGCAGTTCGCCGTTGCCCTGATACTCGTCGCCATAGCCTTCCGGCTGCGGCGCGGCGGCGGCCGGTGTGAAAGCGTGCGAAGCGGCATCCGAGAACTGGGCGTGCGATCCGCCGATGGCCTCCATGATCGCGACGCGCATGCGCTCCGGATCGAACGGCTTCGTCAGAAAGTGCACGATGCCCATGGCGCGCAGCTCGGGCGCGAGTTCGGACTCCTGCGTGCCGCCGACCAGAACGACGGCGGTGCCCTCCGGGCACACGTCGGCAAGCCGGTCGAGATGGCTGAGCGGATCGCCGAGCCCCGAAATGTCGACGACGAGGAGCTGCGGGCACGGTGCCGACTGGAGCACCTGGATCGCCGCGGCGAGGCCGCCGAACTGGACGCGCCCCTGGCCGGTGGCGCCGAACAGCGCCACGAGGATTTCCGCCGTCGCCGGATCGCTGACGAAGGCGAGCCCGTCGACCGGGTAGGCCAGGGGTTCGATCTGGGGCGGATCGGCGCCGACGCGCCGCGAGGGTGCAAGGAGTTCCACGGACGTCATCCTTTACTTTGCGCCTTGAGTTCCCGACGACGGGCTGCCGGTGCTGATCGGAGCGACCGGCGGGTCGTATTTGCCTTCGCGCAGGTTCTGGAGGCCCTTGTCGAGCGTCTGTGCGTCGGACGGCCCGGTCGGGCGGCCCTGCACGAGATCGTGCGGACGGTGAATTGTCGTGGCCAGGCTCGCGGCGTCGAGGCAGCCGAAGCGCGGCTTGTACTCGTCCACCATGCGGCGCTGCATCAGGTTGTTCCATTGCGGGCAGTTGGGCGGCACCGCGACGAGGCGCGAGATCGAGACGAGCGCGGCATCGGGGTCGCCCGGGCCGTAGCTGCGCACGACATTGAGGCCGCGCCGGCGGAGATAGGCGGCGATGGACTGCGCGCGGCGGTCGGCCAGGACGCGGCCGGCGGCGGGCGAAAGCGCGATCTGCGCGCGATCGCCGCTCGAGGCGCCGCTGCCCGCGACGAAGCGCGCGAGCAGCTCGCGCTGGTCGCGCGAGAGCGCGGCGCTGCGCGGCGCGAACACGACCGTGGCGTTGGTCTGCGCCTGGCGCACGGCGATGTCCGTCTGCTCCTTCGGAAGCTGATGATCCGACACGATCCACTGGTTCTCGACCCAGCGGTCGGCGCGGTCCATCGTCTCGCAGCCCGCGGCGAGGGCGAGCACGCCGGCCAGGACTACCGTCCGGCCGATGACCCGCCGCGAAGCCCCGATCGTCTTGCTGTTCGCGTTCATGACTGCCTCGTTCCCCTTGCTCTTGTTTCTTTGGCTGTCTTAATCGAGCTGGAAGCCGCCCGGACCCACCAGCTTGCCCGGAGCGCGGGCCGGCGTGGGCGCGCCCGGAGCGGCGGCGGTCGGACCCGGCGCGCCGGGAACCGGCGCATCGGGCGGCGCGAGCCTGGCACCCGGCTCCTCGCGAACCGCGCCCACGATGTAGGGCGTCACGATGATGACGAGCTCGGTCTCCTGGCGCTGGAAGTTCTCGGACGTGAACAGCTTGCCGAGCACCGGCACGTCGGAGAGCCACGGCACCTTGTTGATGTCGCGCACGACGTTGTTCATCAGCAGGCCGGCGATCACGATGCTCTGCCCGCTCGCAGCCTCGACCATGGTCTCGGCGCGGCGCGTGATGAGCGCCGGGATCTGGAAGTTCTGGATCTGGATGGCGCCGTTGTTCGAGAGCTGGCTCACCTCGGGGGCGACGCGCAGGTTGATGCGGTTGCCGCTGAGGATCGTCGGCGTGAACGAGAGGCTGACGCCGAACTTCTTGAACTCGATCGTGACGACGCCGTCGCTCTGCGGGATCGGGATCGGGAACTCGCCGCCGGCGAGGAAGTGCGCCGACTTGCCCGACATGGCCGAGAGGTTCGGCTGCGCCAGCGTCTTCACGAGGCCGTCGGCCTCGAGGAGATCGACCATCGCCGTGAGATCGAGCGCGCCGCTGGCGATCCGGCCGTAGGCGCCGTTCACGGTGCTGTTCTGGATCTGCCGGCGGGTGTTGAAGACCTGGTTCGTGACCGGCGACGTGCCGACGGCGCCGATCTGCGAGGCGGCGTTGATGAGCGGCACCGCGCCCGTCGCGATGCCGAACGTGAAGAGGCCCGTCTGCACAACGGCGTCCCAGTTGATGCCGATCTGGCGCGTCACCTGGCGCTGCATCTCGACGACGCGGACGCGCAAGTTGACGATGTTCGGCCCCTTCACCTGGATGCTGTTGACGATCTCTTCCTTCTTCGTGACGAAGCGCAGCGCGATGTCGCCGGCCTGCGTGGCTTCGATCGGCGAGTTCGCCTCGCCCATCAGGACCACCGCGCCGTCGACCGAGCGCACCTGGATGCGGTTGCCCGGCAGGACCGCGTCGAGCGTCCGCTTCAGGCGCGAGAGGTTGTGGTTGACGGTGACGCTGATGTTGACGAGCACGCGGTCCTTCTCGTCGACCGCGATGAGCGTCGTCTCGCCCGGCCTCTTGCCGGTGACGTACATCACCATCGGCGACTTGATCTGCACGTCCGCGATCTCCGGGTTGGCGACGAACACGGTCTTCACCGGAACGTCGAGCCGGATCATGCGGCCCTTGCTGGCCTCGATCGCGATGACGCGGCGCGCGGCATCTTCCTGGGCCGCGGCGGGCGCCGCGGCGAAGAAGACGGCCACGGCCGTCATCAGCACGAGCAGGAGGACCGTCGAGACGCGCGCGCGCTGCTGCGCGTGACGCCGGCGGTAGGTTTCGAATTGCTTGTCCATCGCCCCGCTCCCTCGTTTCTGGTTACTGCTGGACCTTGCTGCCCGGCGGCAGCTTGACGGTCACGCTGTTGTCCTTGTTGTCCTTCTCGCTTCCGCGGAGAACGAAGACTTCGGTCGTGTCGGCGTTCTCGCGCTTGCGCATGCGGCTGACGTCGTGGTCGGCCGTGAAGGTCTTGCCGCGCGCCGGCTCTTCCGGCATCGCGCTCGTCGCATCGGCGCAGTTCGGCGTGTCGCCGGTGCTGGCGCTCTGGGTCTCGCCGCCGGCGCAGGCCAGGCTCTGCAGCGTGAGCGTGAGCGTGCCCATGCGCGTCGCGACCGCGATGATCTCCGCCTGCTGCGGCATCACCTCGATCGTCACCGTCTTCGGTGAGCGCGCCGTGGCGCCCTTCTGCGACTTCAGATCCTCGAGCGACTGGTCGATCGCGATCACGCGGACGTTGGAGAGGATCGTCTCGCCCACGCGCACGCGGCTTTCGGTGTCCTTGTCGCCTTCCTTCTTCACCCCGACCTCGTGGGTGAGGATGATGTCGACGCGATCGCCCGGATAGATGAGGCCGGCGACGCCGGTGGATTCGTCGATGCGCACCGAGATCGCACGATGGCCGGGCTTCAGCACCGCCGCGAGGAAGCCGCGGTCGCCGAGCTTGATGAGATTGTCGCCGGTGATCGGGCCGCTCGCCACGATGCCGCGGCGCACGACCGTGCCCACGTAGCTGGCGGGAATGTCGGTGGATCCGGCTTCTTTCTTGACGACGTATTGCTGCGGCACCGACTTGTCGGGCCACGACTGCCAGCGCAGGTCCGACACCGTGATGAGGTGGCCGGCCGGAAGATCCTTGGCCGCGACGAGCACGAAGACTCCCGTCTCGCGCGGCTCATCGACCTTCTTCTGCTGGGCGGCCGCGAGACGCGACCGCTCCGCCTTCATCCACGTGTTGACGAAATAGATCGTCCCGCCGGTGAGGGCGAAAGCGATGACGGCGAAAACGAGAACACCCTTGCGCATGACGTAGCCTTTCTTCCCGAACTGGCCGGGACGCTATCGGAGCGTAGTAAACACAGTGTTAACTGCGGCGGTGATGCCCCCTGCGGCAATCGCGACACCGTAGGGGACCTGGATCTTGAGAAACGGAACGTGGCGGAGCTCGCCGATGAGGCGCGCGAACCGCGAGAAGCCCGAAATCGCAACAGCCGCGCCGCCCGCCTCGCGCTCGCTGGCGCGCATCTGGGCCAGCGCCGTGCGCACGCCGATGACGAACGCCAGCACCAGCGAGCCGGCGAGCAGCACCACCATGAAGGTCGTGAATTCCTTGGCGTTGACCCACAGGATGACGGCGGGAAGCAGTTTCGCGTCGCCGGCGCCCATCGTGCGGGTGAGCCACATGACGAACCCGACGGCGAAGAACACGCCGGCCATCACCAGCGCCCATTGCCAGTTCACGGGGTCCGGCGAGCTCAGCACGTAGATCGGATAAAGCGCGAGAATTCCGAGGCTTACCTGGTTCGGGATGATGTAGCGGCGGAAATCGCTGACCGCTGCCCAGACCAGCAAGCCTGAAAACATGGTTAACGCGACGACGGAGATTGCCGTGGGTGAAAGCATCGCTGCGAACTCTCCTCGAACCTGATCTCTGCGGTGGCGCGGCCGGCGTTTGTCGCGTTATCGCCAAGGCTTGCGCCCGCGCATCCCTGTGGCCCCGTTACCCTGCGAGGCTGTCAGGAATTCTCTAATCTTGGGTTAACGATGCGTTGTCGGACCGGCTCGCCGGCAACTCTGCTTGGCCTAGTCCGGGCGGCCTAGCGCCGCGGCGCGCGTCCGTTTGTCTACGGCGGCCGTCGTCAAGATCGGGTTAATCATATTTTAGCGGCTATTTCCCACATTCCCCCTCGCCGGGCGCGCCGCGCCATTCCCGAGGGGAGAGCCATGAAGTCGAAATCCGCATTACAGCCCGTGGCGGCCGGCGCGCCCCTGGGCTTGGGCATCGCCCAGGCCGCCTATGCCACGGTCGCCGAGAGCTTCTGGCGGCATCGCGTGCTCGTGGCGCTGGTCGGCGCCTACGCGATCGCCTGCTACGCGGTCGCGCACGCTTCCGGCGCCGGCGCGCTCGTCAATATCGGCCTCTATAACGGCGTGTTCGCGCTGCTGCTCGGCACCTTCATGATGGCGCTCGCGGTCGGCAGCGTCATCCGGGTCATGGCGCGCCGCCCCGCCGGCTCGCTCTACGCGGCGATCTGGCGCGATCTCTCCGACACCTGGCTCTCGCGCGAGCGCCTTTCCACGCTGCTCGTTCCGCTGCTGCTGGCGCCGCTCTTCTTCTCCACGTTCAGCTCGTTCAAGTCGCTCATTCCCGTGGTGGCGCCGTTCTCGTGGGACGAGGCCTTCATGCAGCTCGACCGCTGGCTCCATTTCGGCACGCATCCCTGGGTGCTGCTGGAGCCCTTGTTCGGCACGCCGTTGATGACGAGCGCGCTCAACGCCGTCTACAACGCCTGGTACTTCGTGATGTTCTTCATCTTCGCCTGGCAGATCGTCAGCCTGAAGCGCCCGGCGCTGCGGATGCAGTTCCTGATTTCGTTCGTGCTGTATTGGATCGTGATCGGAACCGGCCTGGCGATGCTCTTCTCGTCCGTCGGACCTTGCTACTACGGCAGGGTCACCGGCCTCGCCGACCCTTACGTTCCGCTGATGCAATACCTGCAAGCCGCCGCCGAACACTTCCCGGTGTGGGCGCTGCCGACGCAGGAGCTGCTCTGGCAGGCCTACCAGAGCAAAGAGGCGTCGCTCGGCGCCGGCATTTCGGCGATGCCCAGCATGCATGTGGCGATCGCCGTCTTGCTCGCCGTGTTCGGCTGGCGCGTGAACCGCCGCCTCGGGATCGCGCTCACGGTGTTCGCCGTGCTCATCCAGCTCGGCTCGGTCCACCTCGCATGGCACTACGCGATCGACGGCTATGCCTCCGCGATCGCCGGCCTCGCGATATGGTTCGCCGTCGGCTGGGCCCTGCGCCGCGCCGGCTACGGCGCCGAGCCGAAGGCCGCGCGTGTCACCGCTTCCGCGGGCGCAAACGCCTAGCCAGCGCGGGGCCGGCGCCGCCGGCTCTCTCCTTCAACTTCGACGATCCGCGCGATCCTTATCGATGCGCGCGCGAGCACGCTCGGGCGTGGCCGGGGCCACACGCCGCGTGCAGATTCGACGGATCGGGTTGTGCCCCAAGGCAATATTCGCTCGGGGGAATCGCCGCGAGAGCGTCGGCGCTTCGTGCGCGGCCATCCTTCGAGGCGGCCCCCAGTTGGGCCGCGCCTCGGGATGAGGCCTATTTTGTTGCAACAAACGAGATTCGTCCTGAGGTGCGCGGCGAACGCCCTTGCGTTCGCAGCGCCTCGAAGGACCGACGCGCGCGAGGCGTGGCCGCCACCGCGCGATTCAATTTCAAGCAAACTCGCCCTAGAACACGCCGGGCAGGAGGCGATAGGGCACGCGCGCCTTCAGCTCGAGGTACTTCGGATCCTCGCTAAGCACCCGCTCCTCGGCATAGATGCGCGCGACGAGGAATGCCCAGGCCACGGCGTAGACAGCGAGGTTCCACAGCGACGGCGCGACGAGCAGGAAGCCGACATGCGTGAGCATGTAGCCGGCATACATCGGATGGCGCACGAGGCGGTAGAGCCCGCCGGCCTTGACGCCGCGGTTGGCCGCCACGACGCCGAAGCTGCGGAACAGGCTCAGCTTCGCGCCGACATGGATCACGAGGCCCACCAGCATCAGCACCGCGCCGAGCGGGCCGTGCAGCGGCGCGCCGCCTTGGCCCACGAGCAGGACGATGAAGGTGCCGCCCCCGGCGAGGAGCCAATCCAGGCCTCGGGTCGAAATCCGGTCGGTCGGCCGGCGGATCAGCAACAGCGCGACGACCATGCCCTCGGACAAGAGCAGCAGCACCGGATACCAGTTCGAGGCGGAGAACTCGCCCGGCCACAGCCGGATCACGAGCCAGGTATAGAGCGCGAGGACCGCGACCTGCTCGACAATGTCGAGCAGACGCCGCGGGTGACTGACTGCCGCAAGGGCTGACATGGTTACCGCCTTCGATGTGCGGTGAAATTGCCCGCCTAGCGTTGAAATAAGGTAAACGCCGCGATGGCCTTCCTTTAGCGGTCGTTAAGGCTGTTCTTCTAGGTTCGCCCGACCGGCTTCGGCCAGGAGGGCCGTCTTTGAACCTGATAGATTTCAAGCAGTTGCTGCTCGTCGTCCTGATCTTCGTGCCGCTCGAGCGCCTTTTTGCGCTGCGCACGGAGCAGAAGATCCTGCGGCCCGCCTGGGTCATCGATCTCACCCATCTTCTCGCCTCCGGCCTGCTGATCAAGCTGGGACTCGGCCTTACGCTCGCTGCGATCATCGCTGGCGCCGAACTGATGGTGCCGGCGGCCTGGCGCGCCGCGGTGGCCGCGCAGCCGCACTGGCTGCAGCTCGTGGAGATCCTCGTGCTGGCGGATCTCGGCTTCTATCTCGCGCACCGCGCGTTCCACGCCGTTCCGTTCCTGTGGCGAATTCATTCGGTGCACCACAGCATCGAGACGATGGACTGGCTGGCCGCGCATCGCGTGCATCCGATCGACCAGATCGCGACAAAGAGCGCCTCGTACCTGCCGGTGTTCGCGCTCGGCTTCGCGCTGGAGCCGATCCTGGTCTTCGCCGTGCTCTATCAGTGGCATTCGCTGTTGCTGCATGCGAACACGCGCATCGGCTTCGGCCCGCTGCGCTGGGTCGTCGCCTCGCCGCACTTCCATCACTGGCACCACGCGAACGCGCCCGAAGCGCACGACAAGAACTTCGCGGGCCAGTTTTCGCTGCTCGATCTCGCCTTCGGCACGCTTCACATGCCGCACGGCCGCGCGCCTGAGCGCTACGGCATCGACGGCGCCATGCCGCCGACCTTTCTCGGCCAGCTCGCCCATCCGTTCACACGCGCGGACCGCGCCGAACCCGCGCCCGCGCAGGCGCCGGCGGCAACCTAGCGCCGCATCCCCTGGGCGCGACGGGGCCAAGCCGCCCGCTCCGTCAAATCCTTCAACGAGGTGCTTTCAGCCGATCGTCGCGGCGCCGGTGCGCGCGGCGGTCCGAAACGCGGGCATGTAAAAGCCCGCCGGCGCGATGCGCGGCGGGCGACGGGCGACGGATGCCCCGAAAAGCAAACCGCCGGCGCATCGTGGATGCGCCGGCGGTTTTTTCGTCTGTGCTAATCCGAGATTACGGATTGGCGGTCTTGAGCTTCGAGTCGACCGTCTCGAAGAGGCCCTTCAGCGAGCCGCCGACGCTCGTCAGAGCGACGATGCACGCCACCGCGACCAGCGCGGCGATGAGGCCGTATTCGATCGCGGTCGCGCCGCTCTCGTCCTTCAGAAACTTGCGGATCATGTCTAGTTCTCCTCTTGCGTTTGGTTAGGTTTGGATTTGCCGGCTGTCCGTGCCGGCGCGGCAGTACTACGGATTCGCGGTCTTGAGCTTCGAATCCACGGTCTCGAACAGACCCTTGAGCGAGCCACCGACACTCGTCAGGGCGACGATGCACGCCACCGCGACGAGGGCTGCGATGAGCCCGTATTCGATCGCGGTCGCGCCGCTCTCGTCCTTCAGAAACTTGCGAAGCATCCCAACTCTCCTCTTTCTCTGAACCCGGTCTTCCCCGGAAGACCGTGCGAAACATTTGCACCCATTTCTGAACATTTCCTTACTTCCGGTTGTCCGGCGGCTTCGCACCGAGTGTCGCAGGACGTGATCGGTATGAAGTAGAATCCGCAGAACGAGCTTTCGTGGAAACGTCCACTCTCCGCCTCGCGGCAATCACTGGAGCTTGCTGTTCACCTTCATGAACACGCTCGAGAGATTGCCGCCGATGGCCTCGAGCGCGATGATGCACCCGACCGCGATCAGGGCGACGATCAGACCGTATTCGGTCGCCGTCGCACCGGACTGGTCCCTGAGGAATGTGCGCAACATCTGCCGTCCGCCACCTTGGCTTCGATGGCCGCGACCTTGGCGCACATTCGCTAATGAGGGCTTAACGGGGCGCGGCATCGGCGCCTCAGGTGGTCTAGTCCGTTCGGCCAAGTGCCGCACCGGCGCCATGGTTTCGCCACAACCGTTGCGACAGAAGCGCGCCGAACATCCTGTTACGGCATGAAATGACCCCCCGCTAACCCTGTCCGTTTAGGATCGATTCACAATTCGCGGCACAAATGCGCCCATGGGCCGGACGTGCCCGTGAGGTTAAAAATGACTGAGCGCAGCATAGAATCTCCCGCCATCGCCAGGTTCGGTGGACGTGGCGCGCTTACCTTTCTGCGCGGAAATCGGGGCAGCGTGCTGACCTGGGCCGCCATTCTCATGGTGCCGCTGATCGGCTTCATGGGCCTGGGCGTGGACACCGCGCGCGGCTACATGGTTCGTGCGCGTCTTTCCCAGGCGCTGGACGCGGCCGCGCTCGCCGCCGGCCGCAAGACCGCGGATACCATCAAGGCCGAAGACATCGCGAAGATCGTCTTCAAGGCCAACTTCCCGGACGCCTATTTGGACTCGACGCTTGCCGGCCCGACAATCACGTTCAATGCCGACAAGGATACGGTGACGGCCTCGGCGACCGCGGTGATCCCGACCTACTTCGTGCGCATCGTCGGGCACGACACCTTCACCGTCAGCGCGAGCACCGAAGTGACGCGCAAGACGGTGTACATGGACGTCGTCGTCTCGATCGACGTCTCCGGTTCGATGGACGACTACATCGGCGGCGTGAAGAAAGTCGACGCCGCCTCCACCGCCGCGCGCACGCTGGTCGACGCCCTGTTCGGCGCGGCGGAGACGAAGGACCTGCTCAAGATGGGGCTGGTCACCTGGAATTCGAACGCGCGCATCCTCGACATCAACAGCTCGTATCAGCGCAACCAGGCGACCTCGAAGACCGTTCCGCAGTACACGGATCCCACGACGAGCAGCACCAAGCGCACCACCGTTTGGTACGCGAAGAACTCGCCCGTGCCCCTGTTCACGCGCCCGGCCAACGGGTGGAAGGGCTGCGTGCACGCGCGATTCCTCGGCACAAGTACCGAAGCCAACAACGCCGATCTCTACGTTTCGACGGGCAAGTTCGGCACGAAGGACTGGGTTGCCTGGAAGCCGGCGTTCAACAACAGCAATGGCGACGAGATGCAGTGCCCGAGCCAGGGCATCCAACGCCTCACCAACATCCGCGGCCAGATGATCTCGGCCATCCAGGCGGTGAAGAATCCGAGCGGCAACACTGACCTCGCCGTTGGCCTGCATTGGGGCTGGGCGCTGCTCGGCATCAGCGGCAGCCCGTTCACCGGCGACGGCACGGAGCCGCCGAAGCAAGGCGAAGGTCAGCTCGTGCGCGCCCTCGTGCTGATGACCGACGGCGCCAACACGCAGCACGACGCGGACGCCTATCAGGGCGCGCTTAGCGCCTCGAAGCTCGATGATCGCACCAAGACGATCGCGCAGCGCATCAAGGACGAAGGCGTGGTGATCTACGGCATCCAGTTCGGCTACAAGAGCGGTCCCCAGGAAGCGCTGATGAAGCAGGTGGCCAGCGGCCCCGGGGCGCCCTACTACCAATACGCGCCGGATGCGGCCTCGCTGCAGACCGCTTTCCAGGAGATCGGCAACCACCTCTCCAAGCTGCGCCTCTCTAAGTAGTCGCGACATCTTCGCCGAGCCAAGCGCCGCCTCCGCTCCCGCGGAGGCGGCGCTTGCGTTTCACGGTGGTACGATTCGTCGCATAGGCCGGACGGCCGGTGTGGCAGAAGGCGCGGTCCGGATTCGTGATCCGCCACCCAAGAACTCCCAATGTGGCGCGCGCCGGAGTAGCCGGTGCTCAAACCGAACTGCGATTCTGAATGCCTAGCGTGCCGCTCCGCCTGCCCGCCACATCTCGAGCCGCGCCGCGACATTCGCGCGCAGCCGGCGCGGCAGCATGATGACCTCGGCGATGCTGCTCATGGTGCCGCTGCCGGGCTTCGTCGGTCTCAAGGCGAATTTCCCGCGGCATAAATGGACGCGGCCATCACGATACTGAGCATCGTCTTCAACAACAGCGAGCACACGGTGAAATCCGGCCGGGAACGCCGCCGTTAGCCGATCGTTAAAGTTCCGGCGCTCTAATTTCGATGTCGGCCGCGTTCGGCCGAAGAGGCTCCGATGATCAAGCACCTGCTCACTGCCAATCGCCGCCGCGTTCCGGTGAAGTATGCGATGATCGCGGCCGGGCTCGCCGTGGCCAGCGTCGTGGCGCTCGAGACCGCCGGAACGTCATTGACGACCTCCTATACGGGGCTCGGCGGCAAGCTCACGCCCGCCACCGTTGGCGCTTCCGAGATCGCGCCGGTGCGCTCGGCCGATCCGCGCAGCCTCCGGTAAAGACGCGCCAGATCAAGCTTCTGGCCCTCGTGGCCGACTTTCTTAACTCTAGCTGTAAACCGTTTCTGCACCCTATTTCGCGACCCACCGTTAAAGAGGGTCTGCGTTACTACGCGCGCTGCATTCGCTTCTTGGGGAGACGGACATGGCGCGGAAGAGTTTGAAACACAGGTTGTTCGGGGCGTCCGCCGCGGTCGCGCGGCGCTTCGCGGGCGGCAATCGCGGCGGCGTTGCGGTCTGGGGGGCGATCATGTTCGTCCCGCTGATGGGCTTCATGGGCCTTGGGGTAGACGGAGCGCGCGGCTACATGGTGCGCGCCCGCCTTTCGCAGGCGCTCGATTCCGCGGGCCTCGCCGCCGGTAAATGGTCGGCCAACACGGCCAAGGCCGAAGAAGAAGCCGCGATGATCTTCAAGGCCAACTTCCCGGCCGGCTACTTGGGCGCAACGCTGAACGGACCCGTCGTCGTATTCAACGGCCTCAATGACGTCGTGAACGTCAGCGCCACCGCGGTGCTGCCGACCTACTTCGTGCACCTGCTCGGCGTTCCCACGTTCACCGTGGCCGCGAGCACGGAGGTCATGCGCAAGACCGTGTATATGGACGTCGTCGTGTCGCTCGACGTCTCCGGCTCGATGGACGAATACATCAGCGGCGTGAAGAAGATCGACGCGGCGCGCAACGCCGCGCACGTGCTGACCGATTCGCTGTTCGGCGCCAGCGAGACCAAGGAATTCCTCAAGATGGGGCTGGTCACCTGGAACTCGAATGCGCGCATATTGCCGATCGGCGTGACCTACAACTCCGGAAGCGTCACCTCGCAGAGCGTGACGTCGTACAACAACCCCTATCGCAAATCCGACGGCACCTATTACGGTTCGCCGTTCCCGACCAACGCCACGTTCAACCGCGTCTATTTCGCCAACGGCGTGCCGGTGCCGCTGATGACGTCGCCGCCCTCCAACTGGAAGGGCTGCGTCATGCAGCGCTACACGCCGGATTCGACGAGCAACGACGGTGACGAAGAACTCGGCACAGGCACGTTCAACGGCAAGACCTTCAAGGGCTGGCAGCCGGCGCCCAATTCCTATCAGTGCCCGACCCAGGGCACGCGCCGCCTGACCAACGTCAAGGCGAGCGTGAAGTCGGCGATCGACCTCGTCATCAATCCGGGCAACAACACGAATCTCGCGGTCGGCCTCGTCTGGGGCTGGCGCCTGCTCGGCCAGCCCGGCAGCCCGTTCTACGGCGACGGCACGCCGCCGCCGACTGAGCCGGACAAGGAGCTCGTGCGCGCGCTGATCCTGATGACCGACGGCGCGAACACGCAGGCCTCGACCGACGCCTACAAAGGCTGGCTCACTGCCTCGCAGCTCAATTCGCGCACAACCGCGGTGGCGACCAAGATCAAGGAATCGGGCGTCATCATCTACGCGATCCAGTTCGGCTACAACGACGGGCCGCAGGAGACGCTGATGAAGGGCATCGCGAGCGGCCCGACCTCGCCTTACTACCAGTACGCGCCGGACGCGCCGGCGTTGCAGATGGTGTTCAAGGAGATCGGCAACCACCTTTCGAAGCTGCGCCTGTCGAAATAGGCGCGACGGGAGGACGCTCGCAAGACGGCCGCTCCGGACCCGCCTCCGGAGCGGCTTTCTTTTTGCCCGCGGTCTTGCGCGATGCGCCCGCCTTCCGTCAATCTCCGCGGGCAAGTGCCGCGGCGCTCCCGCGGGTGGACAGGCCTCCATGCGGTTCGGCGTCGCCGGGTTCGTTCTCAGCCTGATCGTCCTGGCCGCGCCGGCCGGCGCGGAGGGACGCGAGCCCGTCGATCTCGAGCTGGCGCTGGCCGTCGACGTCTCGGGCAGCATCGACCGCGAAGAAGCCGAGCTTCAGCGCGACGGCTACCTGAAGGCGCTGCTCGATCCGCGCGTGCTGCAGGCCATCGCCGGCGGGCAACGCAAGCGGATCGCCGTGACCTACTTCGAATGGGCCAGCTACGGCTTCCAACGCCTGGTCGTGGACTGGACCGCGATCTCGGGCCGGCCGAGCGCGGAGGCGTTCGTGAAGCGGCTCGCGGCCGCGCCGATAACGACCGAGCGCTGGACGTCGATCAGCGGCGCCCTCGAGTTCGCGATGAAGAGCTTCGACGCCAATCCCTATCGCGGGCCGCGCCGCGTCATCGACATCTCGGGCGACGGCCGCAACAACAACGGGCGCGATCTCGGCGAGGCGCGCGCGGAGGCGCTGGCGCGGGGCATCGTGATCAACGGGCTGCCGATCGTGAACGACCGGCCGACGCGCCGGGGCACGCCGCCGGAACGCGACCTCGATCTCTACTACCGCGACAGCGTGATCGGCGGGCCGGGCGCGTTCTACATCGTGGCCGACGGATTCCGGTCGTTCGCCGCCGCGATCCGCACGAAGCTGGTGCGCGAGATCGCGCTGCGCCCGGAGATCCGGGGCGCGCCGGCAACGCCGTGCTGCCGCCTTCTCGCGGTGAGGCCGGGCGCCCGCTGAGGGAGCGCGTTTCGCCTATTCGAGCGTGATGAGATCGACGAGGCGCGGCTGGTCGAACGAGTTGTGATAGACCAGCGCCGAGCTGATGACTTCGGGGAACACGAAAGTGGTGTAGGTGGCGAACACCTCGACCGCGACGATCGTGTCGCCCTGCTTCAGCGTGACGCCGTTCGGCATCGTCGCGAGGCCGCCTTCGGTGCCGAGCTTGCTGGTCTGCGACAGCGTGCCGGCGCCGGAACGCTGCCACTGGACGCGGTAGGTCGTGTCGCTCTCCGCGACGATGAACGACACGATGACCTTGCTCGACGTTCCGCCCATGTCAAAGGGCTTGGCCATCTCGACGGCGGCGCCCCACATGTTCGTGAAATCGACCGCCTTCATGGTGCTCGACTGCGCGACCATGTTGCTGATCGAGGCGGACACGCGGTCCATCTTCTGGTGCATCAGCGTGTAGCGCGAGAGCTCGGTGCCGCCCAGCAAAGCGAAGCTGAGCACCGAAGCGATGATCGCGAACTCCACGGCGGCCACGCCGCGCTGCTCGCGGCCGAAGCGCGCGAGCCTACGCAGGATGGAGAAGCGGCTGAGGCGGATCATGGCGCGGCTCCGATTAATAGGGCTCGTTGCGGACGGCGACGGTGGCGGACAGCACCACCAGGCCGTTGTTCGGCCACATATGGGCGGCCAGCGGCGTCCACAATTGCCATTTGTAGGCGACGTTGTAGGCCACGATGTCGCCCGGGCCGCCGACGCCGGCCTTGCCCATGTCGGCATCCCACTGGCCGTTGCTGTTGACGTCGGTGAACGGCTCGCCCGAATCGTACTGGCCGTTGGCGTTCTGGTCGACGAACGGCTCCGGTTTGCCCACGTCGGCGAAGCTCGGATACACCTTGTAGGTGATCGTGATGTCTTCCGACTTGATGAAGCCGTAGCTGTGGTCCTTGATGATCTCGGCGATCTTCTCCTCGCGCGTCTTGCCGGCCTCGACATAGCCGGTGATCGCGTAGCGGCTCGATTCGCGCAGGCCGCCCTCCATGACGTTCGTGATGAACATGACCATGGAGAGGTCGATGAAGATGCAGACCAGCGTGAACGCGACCGGCGCGATGAGCGCGAACTCGACCGCCGTGACGCCGCGCCGTCCGCGCCAGAGACGCTTGAGGCGCCGCGCGAATTGCCGCTGCTGCCGCCGCTTTGCGTTAACCGTTTCCGTCGTCATGAGCATGCCCCAGACCGGCCTGGACCTTTGTCTTTTGGCCGCATTCCCGAGGAAACTAAGGGCCGGGGCTTAACGACCTCTTCTCCCTTATGGTTAACGGCGTAACCCAGGCTGTGACAGATTCGGAGGCGGGCGCGGGCCTGTGGAAAGACTTCCGGCGGCGGCCGCCGCGCTTGGCGCCGGCGCGAACGGCTTGCTATAACGCCTTGCGACCTCATGGATTTCGGGAGCCCTCGTGGCCAAGCCGCCGCTCGTCTTCGTGTTGAACGGCCCCAACCTCAACATGCTCGGGCTGCGCCAGCCGAAGGTTTACGGCCGCGCCACGCTGGCCGACGTGGAGAAGCTTTGCCGGCAGCGGGCCGAAGGCCTTGGCCTGGCCGTGGACTTCCGGCAGACCAACCACGAGGGCGAACTGGTGGGCTGGATCCAGGAGGCCCGCAAGGCCGCCG
This sequence comes from uncultured Candidatus Odyssella sp., assembly GCA_964481045.1. Taxonomy (GTDB): domain Bacteria; phylum Pseudomonadota; class Alphaproteobacteria; order Bin65; family Bin65; genus SBBV01. Next base: position 35,634 of record CAYZSG010000021.1, read on the forward strand.
CCGGGATCGTGATCAATGCCGGGGCTTATACGCATACCTCGGTGGCCATCCTTGACGCATTGTTAACGGCGGAGAAGCCGGTGATCGAAGTGCACCTCTCGAACGTCTTCCGGCGGGAGAGCTTCCGCCATCATTCCTACGTCTCGCCGGCATCCACGGGCGTCATCGTCGGGCTGGGGCCGCTCGGCTATGCGCTGGCGCTCGAGGCGCTGGCCGGCCAGATCCCCCGCCGCAAGGCGCGCTAGATGCCCCCGCGCACTCTCATGAAAACCATCAACGCCGACGCCGTCCGCCAGCTCGCCAAGCTCCTCGACGAGACCGGCCTGACCGAGATCGAGTACGCGACCGGCGCGTTCCGCGTCCGCGTGGCGCGCCAGCAGACCGTGGTGCACGAAACCGTGGCGCCCGCCTCGGCCGCGTCGCCGCCCGTGTCCACGCCGGTGGCCGCCCCCGCGCTGGTCGAGAAGGCCTATGACGGGTCGCATCCCGGCGCCGTGAAGTCGCCGATGGTGGGCACCGGCTATCTCGCGCCCGAGCCCGGCGCGCCCGCCTTCGTCGCCGTCGGCGACCGCGTGAAGGAGGGGCAGACGCTGATGCTCATCGAGGCGATGAAGACCTTCAACGAGATCAAGTCGCCGCGCGCCGGCACCTTGCGCAAGATCCTGATCGAGAACCAGCAGCCGGTGGAATACGGCGACGTTCTGATGATCATCGACTAGGGCGGGCCCGTGTTCGACAAGGTGCTCATCGCCAATCGCGGAGAGATCGCGCTCCGCATCCATCGCGCCTGCCGCGAGATGGGCATCAAGACCGTGGCCGTGCATTCCACCGCCGACGAGCAGGCGATGCATGTCCGCCTCGCCGACGAGAGCGTGTGCATCGGCCCGCCGCCGGCGCGCGACTCCTATC
>CAYZSG010000022.1:0-36031 GCA_964481045.1 uncultured Candidatus Odyssella sp.
GCGAATTCTATTCGGTGGCGATCACCAACAACTACCAGCAGGCCGATACCGGCACGAAGATGATCCATCTGGGCAAGAACACGCGCTCGCGGATCATCTCGAAGGGCATCTCGGCCGGCCACGCGCAGAACACCTATCGCGGCCTCGTGCGCATGGGCCCGCGCGCCGAGGGCGCCCGCAACTACACGCAGTGCGATTCGCTGCTGATCGGCGACAAGTGCGGGGCTCACACCGTTCCTTATATCGAGAGCAAGAACCGCTCGGCGCGCGTCGAGCACGAGGCCACGACCTCGAAGATCAGCGAGGATCAACTCTTCTATTGCCGCCAACGCGGCCTCTCGGAGGAAGACGCGGTGAGCCTCATCGTCAACGGCTTCTGCAAGGAGGTGCTGCAGGAGCTGCCGATGGAATTCGCCGTGGAGGCGCAGAAGCTGGTGGCGATCAGCCTCGAAGGAAGCGTGGGGTAAGGAAGAAGTCATGCTCGAAATAAAAGACGTTCACGCCACCGTCGACGGCAAGGAAATCCTGCGTGGCCTCTCGCTCAGCATCAAAGCGGGCGAGGTGCATGCGATCATGGGGCCGAACGGCTCGGGCAAGAGCACGCTCTCCTACGTGCTCGCCGGCCGCGCCGGCTACGAGGTGACCAAGGGCGAGGTGCTCTACAAGGGCAAGAACCTGCTCGAAATGGAGCCGGAAGTGCGCGCGGCCGAAGGCGTGTTCCTCGCGTTCCAGTATCCGGTCGAGATCCCCGGCGTCTCCAACACCACGTTCCTGAAGCACGCGCTCAATTCGGTGCGCAAGCACCGCGGCGAGAGCGAACTCGACGCGATGCAGTTCCTGAAATTGCTGCGCGAGACAATGAAGAAGCTCGGTATGTCGGAAGACATGCTGAAGCGCAACGTGAACGTCGGCTTCTCGGGCGGCGAGAAAAAGCGCAACGAGATTTTGCAGATGGCGCTGCTGAAGCCCACCTTCGCCGTGCTCGACGAGACCGACAGCGGCCTCGACATCGACGCGCTCAAGGTCGTGTCCGACGGCGTGAACGCGCTGAAGGCGCCCGACCGCGCGATGCTGCTGATCACGCACTATCAGCGCCTGCTCGACTACATTGTGCCCGACCACGTGCACGTGCTGGCCAAGGGCCGCATCGTGCGTTCGGGCGACAAGTCGCTGGCGCTCGAACTGGAGAAGCGCGGCTACGCCGAATTCGCCAAGGAGGCCGCGTAGCGATGGTCGTTGCCACCAAGATCCCGGCGGGCAGCGCCTATCTCGACCGCTACGCGGGCGCGCGGCAGCGCCTCGAGGCGGGTGCGGCGCCGTGGCTGCAGGGCTGGCGCCGCGCCGGCGCCGAGGCGTTCCGCGGTGCGGGCTTCCCCACGATCAAGAAGGAAGAATGGCGCTACACGCCGCTGCACGGCCTCATCGACGGCGACTTCTCTGTCGATGCGCCGGCCGCGCCGTTCGATCAGTCGCGCCTGAAAGGCGTTACGTTCGGACGCGAGGCGGAGAACCGGCTCGTCTTCGTCAACGGGCGTCTGCGCGACGCCCTTTCGAGCCAGAGGCAGCTTTCGCCCGGCATCGAGCTGCTGAGCTTCGCCGAGGCGCTGAAGTCGCGCCCGCAGCTCGCGGAGGCCGCGCTCGGCAAGGCGCCGGGCCTCGCGGGGCATCCCTTTGCTGCGCTCAACGCGGCGTTCGCGGCTGACGGCTATGTGCTCCACATCGCGCCCGGCACGCACAGCGAATTGCCGATCGAGATTCTCTGGATCGGCAGCGGCGCGGAGAAGCCGCCGGTCTACCACCCGCGCAATCTCGTGATCGCCGGCAAGGGTGCGCATGCCACGATCATCGAACACCATGTCGGCCTCTGCATCGGCGCCTATTTCTCGGACTCGGTGACGGAGATCGCGCTCGGCGAGGGCGCCGTGCTGCGGCACTGTAAGATCCAGGACGAATCGCGCGAGGCGTTCCACCTTGCGCTCACCGGTGCGCGCCTCGCCGAGGGCGCGCACTACGACAGCTTCGTCTATTCCGCCGGTGGACGGCTCTCGCGCAACGAGATCCACGTGGCGCTCGAGGGCCGCCGCGCGCAATGCCGGCTCAACGGCGCCTATCTCGGGCGCGGCGAGCAGATCGTCGATCACACGACGGTCATCGACCACATCAGCCCCGAGACCTCGAGCAAGGAGCTCTACAAGGGCGTGCTCGACGGGCGCGCGCGCGGCGTTTTCCAGGGCCGCATCACGGTGCGCCCGAACGCGCAGAAGACGGACGGCCAGCAGATGAACCGCGCGCTGCTGCTGTCGGAAAAGGCCGAGATCAATTCCAAGCCCGAGCTCGAGATCAATGCCGACGACGTGAAGTGCAGCCACGGCGCCACGGCCGGCGAGCTCGACGATGCCTCGCTGTTCTATCTGCGTTCGCGAGGCATTCCCGAGGCCGAGGCGCGGCGCCTGCTCGTCGAGGCGTTCCTCAACGAAGTCATCGACAGCGTGGCGCTGGCCGGCATGCGCCTCACGCTCGAGCACAACATCGCACGCTGGATGGCAGGCCCGGCATGACGACCGCAGCAATCCGTCAGAGCGCGCCGCTGCTCCGCAACGCCTACGACGTGGAGGCGGTGCGGCGCGATTTCCCGATTCTCGGCACGAAAGTGCACGGCAAGCCGCTCGTGTTCCTCGACAGCGGCGCCAGCGCGCAGAAGCCGCGCCAGGTGATCGACACGGTGCGCGGGGTTTACGAGAAGGGCTACGCGAACATCCATCGCGGCGTTTATCTCCTGTCGCAAGACGCGACCGAGCGCTTCGAGGCCGTGCGCGGCAAGGTCGCGAAGTTCATCAATGCCGCGAGCGCCGAGGAGATCGTCTTCACGCGCAATGCCACCGAGGCCATCAATCTCGTCGCGCAAAGCTACGGGCGCACGTTCTTCAAGGAAGGCGACGAAGTCGTCGTCTCCGAGATGGAGCATCACGCCAATATCGTGCCGTGGCAGATGCTCGAGGCGCAGATCGGCATCAAGGTGAGGGTGGCGCCGATTGACGATTCCGGCGAATTGATCATGGAGAAGTTCGCGGCGCTGCTCGGACCGCGCACGAAGCTTGTCGCGATCACGCATTGCTCGAACGTGCTCGGGACAGTGACGCCGGCTGCCGAGATCGCGCGCCTCGCGCATGCTAAAGGCATTCCGGTGCTGTTCGACGGCTCGCAGGCCGTCGTTCATCTCGATGTGGACGTGCGCGCGATCGATGCCGATTTCTACGTCTTCACCGGCCACAAGCTCTACGGGCCCTCGGGCACCGGCGTGTTGTACGGCAAAGCGGCGCTGCTCGCGAAGATGCCCCCGTATCAGGGCGGCGGCGACATGATCGCCCATGTCTCCTTCTCTGGGACGACGTTCCGCGATCCGCCGCACCGTTTCGAAGCCGGCACGCCGGCCATCGCCGAGGTGATCGGCCTCGGCGCGGCCATCGACTATGTCGAAAGCGTCGGGCGCGAGCGCATCGCCGAATGGGAGCACGAGCTGCGCGATTACGCGACCGGGCGGCTTTCGGAGATTCCGGGCCTCACGATCTACGGCACGAGCAAGAGCAAGGCCGCGATCGTGTCGTTCACGCTCGATTGCGCGCATCCGCACGACATCGGCACGATCCTCGACATGGAGGGCGTCGCGATCCGCGCCGGTCATCACTGCGCCGAGCCGCTGATGGACCGCCTCAACGTTCCGGCCACCGCGCGCGCCTCGTTCGCCATGTACAACACGCCGGCCGAGGCCGACGCGCTCGTGAAGGCGCTCCAGAAGGTACGGGAGATGTTTGCCTGATGTCCGACCTTCGCGAACTCTATCAAGAGGTCATCCTCGACCACGGCAAGCGGCCGCGGAATTTCCGCCATCCGGCCGATGCGAATCGCGAGGCCAAGGGCGACAACCCGCTCTGCGGCGACAAGGTCACGATCTACCTGAAGCTCGCGCCGGATCACCGCATCGAAGACGTGGCGTTCCAGGGCCGCGGCTGCGCGATATCCACCGCGTCGGCCTCGCTGATGACCGAGATCTTGAAGGGCAAGACCGAGGACGAGGCCAAGTCGCTGTTCGGCGCGCTGCATCACATGTGCACGCAGGACGATGCCGCGCCGGATCTGCCGCCGACGCTCGCGGACGAGTTCGACCGCCTCCAGGTGCTCTCGGGCGTGCGGCAATATCCGATGCGCGTCAAATGCGCGACTTTGGCGTGGCATACGATGAAAGCGGCACTCGAGGGCGCCGAGATTGCGAGCACTGAATGAGCCGCGAACCCAGCCTCGGCGATTTCATGCCCGGCGCCGTGCCCGAAGGCGAGGTGGCGATGGCGCGTGCCGGCGAGCCACTCGAGTCAGGCGAGGCGAAGGCCTCGGAAGACGAGATCGTCGCCGCGATGCGGACCGTGCACGATCCCGAGATTCCCGTGAACATCTACGACCTCGGCCTGATCTACAAACTCGAGCAGGCCGAGAACGGCGACGTCGCGATCGACATGACCTTGACCGCGCCGGCCTGCCCGGTGGCGGGCGAGATGCCGGGCCGGGTGGCCGAAGCCGTAGCCGCAGTGCCGGGCGTGGGCGAGGTGGAAGTACGCCTGGTCTGGGAGCCGCCCTGGACCAAGGACCGCATGTCCGAGGACGCGAAGCTCGCGTTGGACATCTACTGAGAGGATTCAAGCCCTCGCAATACCGTGAGACCGACTTAGATTCCGGGGATCGAGAGAAGCCATGCCACTGCCAGCACCCATCACCATCACCGATGCCGCCGCCGCGCGCGTCAAATCGCTGCTCGCCAAGGCCGGCGAGCCTGTCCTCGGCCTGCGCATCGGCGTGAAGAAGCAGGGCTGCTCGGGCCTCTCCTACGTCGTCGAATACGCCAAGGAGCGGAAGAAATTCGAGGACGTGATCGAAGACAAGGGCGTGGCCATCTTCATCGATCCGGCCGCCACGATGTTCCTGCTCGGCAGCGAGATGGATTACGTCGAGGACAAGTTCCACACCGGCTTCACGTTCAAGAACCCGAACGAGAAGGGGCGCTGCGGCTGCGGCGAGTCGTTCACGGTGTAGCGACGCCGCGCGCCGCCAGTCTGGCGCGATGCTCATTGACTCTTCCGGCGCTCTCCCTTTCTTGTCCTGCCCGCAAATGCAGGGAGCGATGCGTCGCGCGCCGCGATTCAAATGCGGTGGCGTCGCATGGCGTCCGCCGGATCTGACGGGAAGCGCGGCGCCCGCCGCCCTTCCCGATCGAGGTTCGAGGGGGACGACTAGCCAGGGGACGGCGTAAAAATGTCGAAAATGACGTTCATCGAGCGCGACGGGAATCGCAAGGTCGTGGATGCCCCCGTCGGCATGTCGGTGATGGAGATCGCGCGCAAGAACGGCGTCGACATCGAGGGTGCATGCGAAGGCTCTCTTGCCTGCTCGACGTGCCACATCATCGTCGAGGAAGGCTGGCTCGCGAAGCTCAAACCCGCCTCGGAGGACGAGGAAGACATGCTCGATCTCGCCTTCGGAATCACCAAGGCCTCGCGCCTCGGCTGCCAGATCCTCATGTCGCCGGAGCTCGACGGCCTCGTCGTCCGCCTGCCCAAGGAAATCCGCAACCTGCTGGAGGCCTGAGCGCGATGCGCGGCGCGATGCTGATCGGGGCCGTGGCGGCGTCGCTCGCCGCCTGCGGCGGAGATGCGGTCGAGCGCGCGTTCTTCGAGCGCGCTCAGGGGCTTAAGCAGTCGGGCCAGTTCAAGCTCGCGGACGTGGTGAAGGGCGATTGGACCTCTGTCTGCTTCCATGGCGGCTACGCCGAGGTGCCGGCGCTCAAGATCAAGAACGCCGAAACGGACTGGACGCTTGTCTTCCATCGCGGCGAGACGGAAGTCGCGCGCATCCAGGGCACCTACCGCAAGCTCGTGCTCAATACGCCGCAAACCAAAACCGCGCGCGACTGCCACGGCCGCGACGCCGCGATCGTCTGGGAAGGGCAGCGCGCGATGTTCCGCGCCGGCGCCCGCTGAGCTAGAGCTGCGCGTCGAGATCGACGCGCTCGGCGTCGTTCGCCGTCACCAGCAGCGCCTTCGCGCGATCCTTGATCGCCGCTTCGATCGGAACGGCGCGCTCGCTCCCGAGATCCACCTCCACGGCGGTCCCGTCGCAGGCGGCCATCAGCGTGTCGGCCTCGGCGTCGATCATGCGGTGCTGGAAGCGAAGATGCTTGTCGCCGACGGCGACGAAGCCGCTCTTGATCACGATCAGCTCGGAGCCTTTCAGCTCGTGCACGAAGTTGAAGCTCTGGCGCAGCACGGCGACGCGGCGCTTCCGCTCGCGCACGGTGCGCGGCGTGAGCCCCACGGCCGCGAGCAGGAACCACGTCGCCTGGTCGAAGCGCGAGACATAGGCCTGCGTGTTCATGTGCGCGTTCGGATCGTATTCGCGCGCATCGATCACCCCTTTGAATGTCTCGATCCACTCTGCCATGGTCGATCTCTCCGCTGACGCCGACGATCCTACACCCAAACGCCCGCCGATGCCCGCCGCATGACGCTGTTCGATCGCCTCCGCCACGACGCTGGCCCGGATTGGAGTGCCTATGTCGCCCATCCGTTCGTGCACGGCCTCGGGCGCGGCACGCTCGCGCCCGCCGCGTTCCGCTACTACCTCGAGCAGGACTACCTGTTCCTCATCCACTTCGCGCGCGCCTACGCGCTGGCGGCGTTCAAGGCCGACACGCTCGAAGACCTGCGCGCGTCGGCCGAGACGATGCGCATCATCCTCGACGTCGAGATGAAGCTGCACGTCAAGTACTGCGCGGGATGGGGCCTGTCCGAGCCGGAGATGGCCGCGTTGCCCGAGGACCCGGCGAACATGGCGTATACGCGCTTCGTCATCGAGCGAGGGCTCGCCGGCGACGCGCTCGATCTCCATGCGGCGCTGGCGCCCTGCGTGATCGGCTACGGCGTGATCGGCGATGCGCTCGCGCGCGATCCCGAAACGCTCACCGCCGGCAATCTCTTTGCCGAATGGATTGCGACCTATGCCGGCGGCGAGTATCAGGCGATAGCGCGCGAGGCGGCCGAGCGGCTCGATCGCCTCTGGGCGCGGCGCGGCAACGAGGCGCGCTACGCGCCGCTGCTCGAGACGTTCCGCGCCGCCTGCCGGCTCGAAAGCGGCTTCTGGCAGATGGGCCTCGATCACGCGGCGCGGCCGCGGCAGGGGTGAGGAAGCGATGGTGCCGAACGCGATCCGCTCGCTCGCCGATATCGAGGCGATCGAGCAGCAGCCTTACGATACGGCGGTCGAGCCGAAGCACATGCTCGATCTCTTCCGCCTTTCGGCCGAGCGCCACGGCAACCGCACGGCGCTGATCTATCTGCCCACGCCCGATCCCGACGGGCCGGCGCAGCACTATTCCTATCGCGATCTGCTCGATCGGATCCGCCGCGCGGCCAACCTGTTCCACGCGGCCGGCGTCGCCGAGGACGAATCGGTGGCGATCCTGCTGCCGAACATCCCCGAGGCGCATTTCGCGCTGTGGGGCGCCGAGATCGCCGCGCGCGCGTGCCCGATCAACTACCTGCTCGCGCCGGACCACATCGCCGAATTGCTCGACCGCGCCAAGGCGCGCGTACTCGTGGCGCTCGGCCCCGATCCCGAACTCGATATCTGGAGCAAGGTGCCCGCCGTCTTGGCCAAGGCGAAGGGCATCCGCGCCGTGTTCCATGTCGGCGACATGCCGCCGGCCGGCGTCGAAAGCCGCGATTTCGCGGCGGCGCTGGCCGAGCAGCCGGGCGACCGGCTCGCCTTCGCGCGGATGCTGACGCGCGACACGATCGCCGCCTATTTCCACACCGGCGGCACCACAGGCGCGCCGAAGCTCGCGCAGCACACGCACGGCAACCAGGTGCATTCGAGCTGGAGCGCCGGGCTGTTCTACGAGCTGACGGCGGACGACACCGGCATCAACGGCTTTCCGCTGTTCCACGTCGCTGGCGCCTTCGTCTACGGAACGTCGCTGTTCATGCGCGGCGCCTGCATGATCCTGCCGACCCGGCTCGGCTTCCGCAGCACGGCGTTCATCAAGAACTATTGGCGCGCGGTCGAGAAATTCCGCGTCACCACGCTCGTGGCGGTGCCGACGATCATCGCCACGATCCTCAACGCGCCGCGCGAGGGCGCCGACATCTCGTCGGTGCGCACGCTGTTCACCGGCGGCACGCCGCTGCCGACCGAGCTCGCCGCCGAGTTCGAGCGCGTCATGGGCGTGCCGGTGCGCAGCACGTTCGGCATGACCGAGAGCGCAGGTACGGTCGCGATCGAGCCGGTGCGCGCGCCACGCGTGGCGAGCTCGGTCGGCTGGCGGCTGCCTTACAGCATGGTGAAGGCGGTGAAGCTCGCCGCGGACGGCGAAAGCTTCGAGCGCGACTGCAAGCCGGGGGAAACCGGAATCCTCGTTTTGCGCGGCCCGCATGTGGGGCCGGGCTACACCGATCCCAGGCGCAACAAGGGCATGTTCCGCGCCGACGGCTGGCTCATCAGCGGCGATCTTGGGCACGTCGATGCGGCGGGGCGCATCTTCATCACCGGCCGCGCGAAAGACCTCATCATCCGCGGCGGCCACAACATCGATCCGGCGATGATCGAGGAGCTGGCGGCCGAGCATCCGGCCCTCCAGATCGCAGCCGCCGTGGGCGAGCCCGACGCCTATGCCGGCGAATTGCCGCTGCTGTTCGCGGTGCCGAAGCCGGGCGCCAAGCCGGAGGAGCGCGAGGTGCTCGATTATCTCGCCAAACGCATCCACGAGCGGCCGGCGCTGCCGAAGCGCGTCGTGTTCCTCGACGCGATGCCGGTCACCGCCGTCGGCAAGATCTACAAGCCGGCGCTCCGGCGCCTCGCCACCGAGCGCCGCATCGCCGAGGTGCTGGCGGCCGGCGGCATCGAGGCGCGCGTGGAAGGCGTGGAGGAAAGCGGCACGATCTCGGTGCGCATCCACGTGAGTGGCGGTGAGCGCGCGAAGGTCGAGGCGGAGATCACCAAACTGTTGCGCGACTACGCGGTGGTGCGCGAGATCGTCTTCCCCCTCGCCTTGGGGCGAGGGGGCAGGGGGTGAGGGGGAGCATCTTTAATCTCGGACGTGCGGCGGCGCTCTACCGCTTTTGTGGTTTTCCCCCTCTCCCCTTTCCCCTCGCCTAAGGGCGAGGGGACTACCACCCGCCCAGCGCCAGCCATTCGTCGATCTGTTCCATCTTGTCGACGCCCCAGAAGGGTTCGCCGTCGACGATGAAGAACGGCGAGCCGAACACGCCCTGTTTCAGCGACGTGTCCACCGCTGCGCGCAGGAGCTGGCGCGCCTCGTCGCTCTCGATGGCGGCGCGCACGGCCGCGCCCTCGACGCCGCGGCGCTCGGCGATTGCCGCGATCTCGTCCGGGTCTTCGAGGTTGCGCGCCTCGCGCCAATAGGCGTCGAGCAGATCCACCGCGATGCCGCGATAGCGGTCGGCATGATGGCGCTTCAGCCAGTGGAACGCGCGCGCGACCGGCACCGGGTTCATGGCCGGGCCGTCGAGCGGGCGCTTGAGCGCGAGGCGGTGCCGGCGCGCGTAGCGGGCCGCGTCGTGGTTGAGATAGGGGCCCTTGAGCGGCGTCTCGAGTAGTGGCTTCAGGCCCATGACCTTCAGGACGCTCACGCCCAGCAGCATCGCGTGCCATTCGCAGTCGCGGCCGTGCTTCGTCGCGAGGTCGCCCACGCGGAGCGCCGCGAAGTAGCCGAACGGAGAGATGAAATCGAAATAGAAGTGCATGGCGCCACGAAATATTCGCTTTTTCCCGATTACGCTACCACGTTCGGTCAGGGGTTCGCCGCCGGGCCCCTGAGCCGTATAAGATGCAAGGGCAAACGCGGTCACGACAATGAGCGAAAGACAGGCCACGCGCCTTCGCGGCCCGCTCGGCTGGGGAATCGCCGATCTCGCGATCGACCGGCCGGTGCTGTGGAGCATGCTGCAGCTCTGGCTGCCGCTGTCGCGCCTGTGGGCGGCAGCGATGGCGGCCAAGGGCGATCCGGCGGCGTTCCTCGCCGGGGTGCCGGTCGATGCGAAGGCCGCGCCGCGGCTGGCGCGCAAGCTGGCGGCCTTCGAATCGCACCGGCGCGAATACGAGGCGGCGGCGGAGGCGTGGGAGGAGGGCCTCTTCACGCCCAACCTCCGGTCGCCCGCCCAGCTCACGCGGCTCGAGGCGCGCCGCGCCTCCGCCGCGCGCTGGCTCACCTTGCAACGCCTGCGCTTCCTCGACATCCGCTTCGGCCGGCCGGTGCCGCCGGTGCGCTTCGAGACGCCGCTGCACGCCGATCTCGAAGCGGCCTATGGCGGCTGCCGCGCCGAGCCCTGGCGCATCTATCAGCCGCCCGAGGCGATCCCGAACGTCGAGGCCTCGCGCCGCGTCGCCACTGCCTCCGGCGAGGATTACTGGCTACGCTTCCGCTCGCCGGCCGCGCGCCTGGGCGAAGGGCCGGTCCGCACGGCTTGGGCGCGCGTGCACGAGCCGCGCGGCGCGATCAATCCGCCCACCTTCATCTTCGGCAACGGCATCTGCGTGGAGTTCGACCATTACGGCCGCGCCACTGCCGACGTGCAGGTGCTGTTCAAATACGGCATCCGCGTCATCGAGCTGGAATCGGCCTGGCACGGCCGCCGGCGCCTGTCCGGCACCTATGGCGGCGAGCCGTTCATGGCGCGCTCGCCGCTGGCGCCGATCGATTTCTTCTCGGCGCAGGCGCAGGAGCTCGCCGTGCTCACCCATTGGTGCCGGCAGCAGAGCAAGGCGCCGGTGGCGATCGGCGGCGCCAGCCTCGGCGCGCTCGCGGCGCTGCTCGCGGCCAGCTTCTCGCCGCACTGGCCGGCCGCGATGCGGCCCGATGCGGTGGCGCTGCTCACGGTCGCCGATCAGATCGATACGCTGATCGCGGAAAGCTCGCTCTCGGCCGGCATCGGCATGGCCGAGGCGCTCGAGCGCGCGGGCTGGTCGGCCAAGGACCTCATGCTGTGGCAGGGCCTCACGCAGGTGCCGGACGGCCCGCCGATCCCGCCCGAGAACATCGTGGCCGTGCTCGGCGCGCGCGACACAATCCTGCCGTTCGCCTCGGGCCGCTCGCTGGTCGAGCGCTGGCGCCTGCCGCCCGAGAACACGTTCATCGGCGGCGCCGGGCACTTCTCGACGCCGCTCGGCCTCGCGATGGACCGCCGCCCGCTGAAGCGGCTGGCGAGGATCCTGGGAACGCGATGACGGCGAGCGGCGCGATGGAAGACGAACTCGCCGCGATGCGCCGCGCGCTCGCCCCCGCGGCCGGCGCCGTGACGTTCCGCATCGAGGCGGCGGAGGAGGCGGGCCGCGCCATCGCGCTCATCCACGTGTTCAACGCCTACGACTGCAAGGGCACCGAGGCCGAAGTGACCGGTCTGCTTGTGGGCACGAAGCTGCCGTGGCGGCTCGTGTGGCATTAGCGGCGATGCGTTGAGCGTCGTGTTACTGGCGCGCGACGATGTGGAAGATGTGCCAGTGCTTCGCCGTGCCGCGTGGAGTCACGCTGTCCGTTTCCTCCTCGTCGAGCATTTCCACGGCCAGGCCGGCGATCAGCGCTTCCACCGCCGCGCGGTCGTGGATCGCGGGCGGGTCGGCCCGACTGGCGAAGCTGTCGCGCGGGCCGAAGAGCTGGCACGCGACCCGGCCGCCCGGCCCGAGCGCATCGCGGATGCGCCGCCACAGCGCGGGAAACGCGCGCGGGCCGCAGAGCGGCAGCGCGAAGCTGCCGTTGACGAGGTCGCAGCGCGGCAGCGCAATCGCCTCGAAGCGCGCCACGCACGTCTCCAATCGGTCGCCTGCAGCGGCCGCCTCCGGCCGCGCCCGCAGCGACTCGATCGCTTCCGCCTCGGCGTCGACTGCAAGCACGCGCCAGCCGCGCCGCAGCAGCTCCGCCGTGTCGCGGCCCGTGCCGCAGCCGAGGTCGAGCGCGAAGCCGGCGAACGGCCCGAACGCATCGAGCGCCGCGAGCAGCGTCTTGCGCGGGCCGCCGTCGCGCGTGGCGGCGTGGTAGGCGGAGAAGCCGGCGTCGGGCCGGTCGGCCACGGCGCTCAGGGCCTCAGGTAGTAGGGCAGCATCGCCGCCGCCAGCGCCGCGAGCAGCGACAGCCGCACGGCATAGCGCATCGCGCGGTTGCGGCTCGCGATGCCTTCCTCGACCAGGAAACCAAACCGCATCGCGAGCAGGAACAGCAGGAACAGGCCGGCGGCCAGAACGATCTCGGTGATGAACGAGCCGATCCCTTCGCCGGCGAGGCGCGCGAGGCGGGCGGCGATCACGGTCCAGCTCGCGCTGTAGGCCAGCGCCGCAAGGCCGAGCAGCACGAGATCGGAGGCGAGGATGCGCCAGCCCGAGGTGCGGCGGTCTCGATCGGGCGGCACGATGATGAGGCCGAGGATGTACATCTCGCGCAGCACGAGGATCGTCGCGGCGCCGATAAACAGAAACGGATAGGTGCGCGGGCCGAAGCCCAGCGCCTGCATCGCGAGCAGCAGCAGGATCGCGCCGACCACGAGGTGGATGAACCACGCCAGCACGAGGCCGAGGCTGCGCGGCCCCGCATCCTCGTCGCGGTCGCCGAGGATGCCGCCGTGGATGTCGCGCAGCGTCTCGCGGAATTTCACGCGCAGCGCGAACGGCTCGAGCGCCAGGCCGAGCAGGATGCCGATGCCCAGGACGTGGCGGAGCGTCGCGAACTCCAGCGATTCCACAGCGCGCGGCAGGCCCCAGAAATGCAGGACCATGGCCGCGCCGGCAAAGAACAGGTTGAACAGCAGTCCCTGGACGCCCAGGAAGCGCTCGTAAAGATTCATGGCGGGATGAAACGGGAAAAAGCCTGAAGCCACGTTAACCGCGCGTTGCCCGTGGAGCAATGCGCAGAGGCAAAAAGTGGGGCCGCGGGGCCCCAGGCCCGCCCTTTGCCGCTACAAACGAAGTAGCGCACCCTGTGGCGCGCGGCCCCGGAGACCGCCGCATCCGCGTGTTCCGTTCCCGGGGCGGGTCGGCTATTTTGCGGCAGGTCCTGCGACAGAGGGGTTCCCATGAGCTCGAAGTTGTTCCGCGCCGCCGCGCTCGGCGCGCTTGCGCTCGCCGTGGCCGGCGCCGGCACGGCGTTCGCCGCCTACAAGCTGCACTTCGGCTGGAGCCCGCGGCCGCATTTCCCGGCGCCGCTGATCGAGCCCGCCGCCAAGCCCGGCACCTGGGTGTTCAAGACCAAGCTTTCGCCCGAGCTCGAGGTGCGGCGCTATAATTTCGAGATGCGGGTCACCTGGGACAAGGTCGATCAGCAGGAGTGGAACTTCACGCGCATCCTCCAGCAGATGCTGCGGCTCGGGTGCGACATCGTCGAGCCGAAGATGGCCGAGGGCTTGATCGCGCGGCTCTACGCCACGCGCTCGCAGGTGCGCGGGCCCGACAACATCCTCCATCGTCTCACCGTGTTCGAGAGCGGCTGCGTGATCTCGCTCGAGGCGCGCGGACCCACACGGTTGCATCGGCTGCGGGTCGTGGTGGCCCCGCCGCCGCCGCCCAAGCCGAAGCCCAATCCGGCCGCGGCGACACCGGCGGAGAAACCGAAGCAGTGACCGCGTTCGATTGGCTGCCGCCGGCGAAAGCCATCGGCAGCGAGCAGTATTTCGAAGACTTCGCGCTTGGCGACGTCTTCCGTGCGAAGCCTGTGTCGATCAGCGAGGACGAAGTCGTCGCGTTCGCGCGGCGCTACGACCCGCAGCCGTTCCACACCGACAAGGCCGCTGCGGCGAAGAGCCAGTTCGGCGGCCTCATCGCGAGCGGCATGCAGGTGATGGCGGTGAGCTTCGCCAGCATGATCGAGGCCGGCTTCCTGCGCGGCGGCGGCATGGGCTCGCCCGGCCTCGACGAGGTGCGCTGGTGGAAGCCGACGCGCCCCGGCGACACGATCGTCATGCAGGCGCGTGTGACCGAGATCAAGTCCTCGGCCACGCGTCCCGATCGCGGCTACGTCACCGTCGTCTTCGAAGCGTTCAACCAGAAGCGCGAGCGCGTGATGTCGTACACCTGCGTCGAGATCGTCAAGCGCCGCGCCGCCTAGTTCGCGCGCGGCAGCGGCTTCAGCGTCCTGAGATAGGTCACGATCGCGTCTAGGTCCGCCTCGGTGACCTTGGCGTAGAGCGCGTAGGCCATGGGCGGCGCGAGCCTTGTTCCTTCCTTCGAGATGCCCTGCGTGATCGCGCGCTTGATCTCGGCGTCGGTCCACTTGCCGAGGCCGTCTTCGGGATGCGGCGTGATATTGCGGGCGACCGAGACGCCCCAGGGGCCGTTGAATTTCATGCCGCCCTGGCCAATGCGCGACCAGTCGTGGTGCCCCTTGTCCATCGGCGTGTGGCATTCGACGCAGTGGCCGACCGGGCCGGCGAGATACTCGCCGTATTTCACCTTGTCGGCGCGCGGGACGTCGGGCACCGATGCCACCGGCGGCCCATAAGCCGGCGGCAGCGGGATGCGGTAGACGGACTTCTCGACCTTGTTGCTGATCGGCTTCAGCGTCTTGAGATACGCGACGATCGCGGCGAGGTCGGTGTCGGAAAGCTTGCGATAAAGCTCGAACGGCATCGGCGGGCCGATCAGGCTGCCGTCGGGCCGGATGCCTTCGCGAATCGCCTTGGCGATCTGCGCGTCGGTCCAGTTGCCGATGCCCGTCTCCTTGTCCGGGGTGATGTTCAAGGCCACCGCGCGGAACGGTTTCTCGTCGACGACGACGAAGCCGCCCGCCATGTGCTTGTCCGCGGCGAAGACGCCGCCCGGGCCGCGCGGCGTGTGGCAATTGCCGCAGCCCGCGATCGTCTCGACGAGATAGCGCCCGCGCTCGACCGGCGTCTCGGCGGCGGCGGTGGCGGCGCCGAGTGCGAGCATGGCGGCGGCAGCGAACGCGACTTTTGCGTTACGGTAAAGCATTGCGGATCCCTCCCGTTTCCCCGCGCCGCCAATAGCACAAGCGGGCGGCGCGGCAACAGCACCGGTTGACCGGCGCCATGCACGGGGCCTAAGTCCACAACGATGTTGACGGGCAAAGGATGCCACGCTTGAGCGAGATCGCCGCAGACGGCGCGCCCGGCTCCGGTCCGGTCTCCGGATGGCGATTCGCGCGCGAGGGCCGGATCCGGCCGGGCTCGGAGGAACACAAGCAGCTTTTCTGCCGGATGCTGCTCGACACGTTCGATCCCTACAAGCCGGCGATCATCCCGTGGCCCACGCTCGCGCCCGACGCGCTGGCGCGGCTCACGGCGCTGCCGTTCTGGGACATCGCGGTCGAGACCGAGCTGCACACCTCGAAGAACATGCAGGCGATCGCCGACAGTACGGCCGATCCGCTGATCCGCGAGGCGATCGCGCTTAACGCGTTCGAGGAGCGGCGGCACAAGGTCGTGCTCGAGAACATGATCCGGTTCTACGGAATCGAGATCGCGCCCGATGAGAGCTTCACGCCGCCGCCCGATCCCGAATGGGCCTATCTCTGCACCGGCTACGGCGAGTGCTTCGATTCGTTCTTCGCGTTCGGGCTGTTCAAGCTGGCGAAGGACAGCGGCTATTTTCCGCCCGAGCTGATCGAGGTGTTCGAGCCGGTCATCCAGGAGGAAGCGCGGCACATCCTGTTCTTCGTGAACTGGGCGGTGTGGGCGCAGGGCCAGCGCAATGCCGCGGCGCGCCCGGTCTATGCGGGCCGGCGCTTCGCGGCGCTGGCGACGCGCGCGTGGAAGCGCATGAAGTTCGCGAAAGGCGGCGTTGGCCCCAAGAGCGGCGAAGGCTCCAAGGACGGCAAGAACAACGCCGCGATGACGATCGACGGGCGCAATTTCGTCGCCGGCGGCGAGCCGCTCACGATCAAGAGCTTCATGAAGCTCTGCCTCGCCGAAAACGACCGGCGCATGGCGCGCTACGATGCGCGCCTCGTGCGCCCGCTCGCGATGCCGCGGCTCATCAAGGCCGCGATGCCGTTCCTGCGCTTCGTGGGTTAGCGCGCGTTTGCGGCGCTGGTGCTCGCATAGGTGCCGACCGAGGCTTGCAGCACGCGCAGCGTCGTGTTGGCGCCGCCGGGGCCCTCCTCGAAGCGGGCGTAGAGATTGAGGCTCACCATCCGCCGTTTCTGGAGGCCGAAGGCGGCGACGCCCACCTGGAGCTTCGTCGAGCCGTCGGGCAGGCCGAGATTCTGCACGATGCCGAGATAGCTCGCGCGCTCATCGGTGCGCAACACGCCGAGCATCTTGTTCTCGCCCATGCGGATGCCGAGCTTCAGGCTGCCGATGCGCTCGCGCGTGTCGGCTTCGGCGCCCTGGATGAGCTGCGCGCCCTGCTGCTTGAAGACTTCGGTCATTTGCTGTGCGAATTGCGCCGGCGGAAGCCCGATCGCGCCGCCGCGGAGCGGCGTCATATATTGCCCGTAGTCGTCGAGCACGCTGCGCTGGCCCGAGCGCATTTCGGCGCGCTGGTCGCAATCGGCGAAGGCGGCGAGGACGCGGTTGGAGGCGGCCACGACGCGCTCGACCGTCTCGATGATGCTGCGATCGGCGGGGTGGGAGCGCTCGAGCAGGCAATGCCCGGACGGCACGGCGAGCGTGATCGCGGTTCCGTCGATCTCGACGCGCGCCGTCTCGGCGCCGGCCGGAAATGCCGCGAGGACTCCGACCGCCAGAACGAGCCGCCCAAGCATCGCCGATCTCCATCAATTGCCGGAGGCAAGCGTAGCGCGATCTCGTTGAAGGCGCGAGACGGCTTTGCGGCGGATCAGTAGCGCGGAACGGCGGGATCGATCTCGCGCGACCATGCGTCGATGCCGCCGGCGACGTTCGACACGCGGTCGTAGCCGTTGCGGCGCAGCCACTGCGTGGCTTGCATGCTGCGGCCGCCGTGATGGCAGTGGATGAGGATCGGCTTGTCGCGCGGCAGTTCCTGGGCCTGCGCTGCGAACACGCTGAGCGGAACGAGCAGGGCGCCCTCGATCTTGGCGACGTCGGCTTCCCAAGGCTCGCGCACATCCACGACCGTGGCGCTGCCCTCGTCGAGGGCGCGCTTCAGGTCGTGGACCGTGACTTCGATCGGGTAGGCGCCGCTCACGATTCGACGAGGTCCTCGGGGCGGTCGGCAAGCTGCTCGAGCGCTTCCTTCATCTTCTGGAGCGCGCGCGCCTCGATCTGGCGGATGCGCTCCTTGCTGACGCCGAAGCTGTCGCCGATGTCGGCCAGCGTCTCCTTGCCTTCGTGCAGGAAGCGCCGCTCGACGATCTTGCGCTCGCGCGGCGAGAGCCGGTCGAGGGCCTGCTGGATCCACTCGCTGCGCGCGCGCCGGCCGCTTTCGCTCTCCGCGATTTCGTCGGGCGTGGGCGCCGTGTCGGCGAGGAAATCCTGAATCTCGGCCGATTCGTCGTTGCCGATCGCCGTGTTGAGGGACTGGTCGGGGCGGGCGAGGTGGGTCTCCATCCGCTCGACCTCGGCCATCGTCACGCCGAGGCGCTTGGCCAGCGCCACGCGCTCGTCGGTCGAGAGGCCGCCGTCGTAGCCGCCGCCCACCTTGCCGCGCAGGCGGCGCAGATTGAAGAACAGGCGGCGCTGCTTCGGCGTGGTGGCCGCGCGCACGATCGAGGAGTTGCGCAGGATGTAGTTCTGGATCGAGGCGACGATCCACCAGCTGGCGTAAGTGGAGAAACGCACCTCGCGCGTGGGGTCGAAGCGCTCGGCCGCTTCCATCAATCCGATATTGCCTTCCTGGATCAGATCGGCCAAAGGCAGGCCGCTGGCGCGGAAGCCGGCCGCGATGCGCACGACGAGCCGCGCGTGCGCGCCGACCAGTTCGTGCAGGGCCTTCTCGTCGCGCTTTTCGAGCCAGCGCTTGGCGAGATCGACTTCGTGGTCGCGCTCGAGGAGGGGCACTTCCATCGTGGTTGCGATGTAGCGCCGGTCGCTTCTTTCGGTCTGGGACGCCTTGATGAGAGCCATGGGTCCGCGTGTTCCCTCTTGTAGAAGGCGATCCCTCCATCGCCTTTTGTTACAATGCTCTTGTTGCTTTGTTTCGAGTCGATATTATTTGACCGTCAGGTAGCACGCCAAATAAACGATGTCGAGTCGAAACTATATCGAGTCGATAACAACAACGTAACCGTCTCAAGACAGTTCACCGGGGAAGCTTCACAATGCGGACAGGCGCCTGATGCCCGACAAGATCGCCAATCTTATCAATAGGTTGGGCCGCAGCATCCATTGCCGTCAGTATGCGCAGGGGCTCAACCCGGCGCAGTGGGAGGCGCTCCGCTATCTCTCCCGGGCCAACCGCTATTCGCGTACCCCCTCTGCACTGGCCGACTACCTCCACACAACGAAGGGGACGGCCTCGCAGACCCTCAAATCGCTCGAGTCCAAGGGCTACGTTCGCCGCGTGCCGGTGCCCGAAGACCGCCGCGCCGTGCGGATCGACATCACCGATGCCGGCCACACCGTCCTCCGCCGCGACCCGCTGCAGTGCCTCGAAAATTCCGCTTCGGAGCTCGGCGAGGACCTCGAGACGGTGAGCCGCTTCCTGGGCCGCCTCGCGGTGACGCTCGAGCGCACCAACGGCAAGGCTTTCGGCCTCTGCTCGGAATGCACCTTCTTCTGCAAGAACGATGCGGCCGGCGCCGAGGGCGGCGCGCACAAATGCGGCCTCCACGAAGAGCCGCTGACCGCGACCGACGCCACCAAGATCTGCGTCAGCCACCGCTGCGCGCGAAGCTGAAGCGCGCCGCGCTCAGTCGGCCACCACTTCGACGCGGCCGCCTTCGGGCACCAGCACGATCTTCTCGAACGGCGCCGCATCGGAAAGCTGCGAACACGCATCGCGATAGGCGTCGCCGAGCGCCGATGCGCCGAGGAGCACGAGCCACCGCTTGCCTTCGATCGTCGCGGCCGTGTTTCCTGCCCTCGCGCGCAGGCATTCCAGCAAGGACTGCGCGGCGTTCGCGATGATGGCGGGTTTCGAACCCTCGCTGTGCACGAAGGCGAGAACCTCCGAACCGCGCCAAGCATTCGGCAGAAAGCGGATGCCGATCCGCCGGCCGTCTCGTGTCAAATATGCACGCGTCAGATCGCCGCCCTCGTGCCACGTCGCCGAGAAATGTGTGGCGACGGCTTCGACGGCGGCTCGTTCCTGGGCCCGCAATTCGCCCACGGCGGCGCCGCGCTTACCGCGCCGGCTCGAGCCGCAGGATTTGTCCGTCGCTTTCGTCGGTGAGCAGATAGACGAAGCCGTCGGGGCCCTGGCGCACGTGGCGCAGGCGCTGGTCGATGCCGCGCAGCATGCGCTCTTCGCGCACGACCTTCTCGCCCGAAACCTCAAGGCGCACCAGCGCCTGTGTCATCAGCAGCGCCACCAGCAGGTTGCCGCGCCACGCCGGGAACTTGTCGCCCGTGTAGAAATCCATGCCGGAGGGCGCGATCTGCGGGTCCCAATTGTAGACCGGCTGCTCCATGCCCTCCTTGTGCGTGCCCACGCCGATCGGCGCGCCGTGATAGTGGCGGCCGATGCCGATCACCGGCCAGCCATAGTTACGGCCGGCGAGCGGGATGTTGATCTCGTCGCCGCCGGCCGGCCCGTGCTCGGCGGTCCAGAGCTTTCCGGTTTGCGGATGGATCGCGGCGCCCTGCGGGTTGCGATGCCCGTAGGACCAGATCTCGGGCCGCGCGCCGTTGCGGTTCACGAACGGATTGTCGGCCGGAACGCGGCCGTCGGCCTCGAGGCGAATCACCTGGCCGCGATTGACCGCGATGTCTTGCGCGAGGTTCATCTGGCCGCGCTCGCCGACCGTGATGAACACGCGCCCGTCGCGCGCGAACACGATGCGCGACCCGAAATGCAGGCCGCCCTCGGTCTTGGGCTGCATGCGGAAGATCACCTTGAGGTTCTCGAGCCGCGCGCCGTCGTCGGAAAGGCGCGCGAACGCGGCGGCCGTCCCGCCGCCGCCGGGGCCAGGCTCCGCGTAAGTGAAATAGACGAGGCGGTTGCGCGCGAAATCGGGGTGCAGCGTCACGTCGAGCAAGCCACCTTGCCCGCGCGCATAGACCGCGGGAACGCCGGCGATGGGCGCCGAGAGGCGGCCGTCGCGCGCGACGAGGCGCAAGCGGCCCGGCCGCTCGGTGACGAGGATTCGCCCGTCGGGCAGGAACGCCAGGCCCCAGGGGTTTTCGAGCCCCTTTGCCACCGTGACGACGCGGACTTCGTGCTTCTCGGTGCGGAAGGTCTGTGCGCCGGCGGTCGCGGCAAACAGCGGGAGCAGGGCGAGAGCGGCAAATGCTTTCGTCATCGCGGACCTCGTGAAAGCGATGACGATACTTATGTCGCGCGGCTCGCGCGAGGCATCAATTGCGCGTGAGCTCGCGCCGCCGCTAACGTCCGTTGCGCTTCAGACTCTGGCGCGCGAGCACGGTGCGTTCGAGCACGCCGAAGCGCGGCTCCGACGACCACTGGATCAGCACCTTCTGCGATTCGGGGAAATATTCGATACGGTCGGCGGCGCCGCCGGCCTCGCAGCTCTGGAGCAGGTTCAGCTCGTTGACGACGCGGCGCGGGCGCGGCTGCACCTCGTCGATCGTCACGATCGCGGAGAACACCGCGCCGCACGGACCCTGCATCGTCGAATCGACGGGGACGCCGCGAACCGAAACGGAAGCCGCGCGACCTTCGCCGAAGTCGCAGCGGACGACCTTCGCGGCGCCCTGTCCCTTGCGATCCTTGCCCGCGCGCACGTGCCGGCCGACGTCGACGAGCCAGTCCGCGTCCTTCACGGCGCGCAGCCGGTCGCACTCCTCGTTCTCGGCGCGGAACGGCACGACGCGCACGAGATTGGCGGCGCGGTCGCACTGCACCTCGACGAAGTTGCACGCGTAGTCGGACGCCAGGGCCGGCGACAGCGGCAGAAGCGCCGCGAGCATCGCCGGCGCGGCTCTTGCGAGTAAACGAATCATGCAAACCCTCCAGTCCGCGGAGGCGGAACGCGACTCTGCCCGCCAAACACTACGATGCCGTAAACGCCGGCCGCGCGTGGCAAGCGGACGCGAACTCTAATTGAGTCTTGCCGATCTGCGGGTTCTTTATCGCCGCAGCACCAGATCGGCAATGACCGGGTAGTGGTCCGATCCCACATCTTCGGCCGCGCGCGCGGCGGCGACGGCGAAGTGGCGGCTGGTCAGCACGTGATCGATCGGAAAGCCGCGGACGTAACGCTGATACGAACCGCGGCTCTCCGAGGGCCACGAGCGCGGCCACGCCCAGCCGAGATGGACGTAGCGCAAGCCGCCCTCGCGCAGCATCGCGCGGAACCGCGGCGAGTAGGGCGTGATGTTGAAATCGCCGACGATCAGCAGCGGCAGCTCCGTCGCCGCCGCCACTCGCGCGTAGTAGTCGAGATGCGCCTGCCGGATGTCGGTGAGCAGCGGGCCGGCGGGCAGTGGCGGATGCACGGCGAGCACGCGGATGCGCCGGCCGTTCACGTCGACCGTCGCTTCCACATGCGCGAACCACCGCGTGGGTCCGGGCGGAATCGCCATGCGGCTTTCGACGATCGGATGGCGGCTCAGCAGGATGTTGTCCGAGGGCTGCGTGCGCCAATCCGCCGGCGCCACGTGCGGCAGCCGCTGCGCCAGCCGTTCGACGATCGGATGCCAGGAGCGCGAAATCTCCTGAAGCGCCACGATGTCGGGCGCGGCGCGTTCGATCGCGCCGACCACATCCTCCTGCCGCGGATTGACGACGAGAACGTTGACCGACATCACGCGCAGCGGCGTGCCCGTATCGGCGCGCTCGACTTCCGGCGTGCGCGGCGGCGCGGCGATCGCCCAGAGCTGCGCGCCGATGAGGCACGCCGCGGCGAGGCCCGCGACGCGGCGCCCGAGCGCCAGCGCGGCGCCGACGAGCAGCAGCGCGCCGAGCGCATAGTGATAGCGGAAGTGCGCGAAGAGATCGGCGATCCACCAGCTCTCGCCGAATTCCGCGAGCAGCGTGCTCAGCGTGAGCGTACCGACGGCGACATAGAGGACGAGCAGGCCGAGCAGGCGAAGCCTGCGGAGAAGCGGGTGCATCCGGAGAACCCCATCGAGCCCGCGGCGGATCGGGCGAGCGGCTCGATAGGCGGGGATTGCGGCGCGGTTGTGGCCGCGCGCGTGCTGTCGATCAGCGGTGGCCGGATATGGAAACCGATCACCCGGTGAACGCCTGAATCCCCGTCTGCGCGCGGCCGAGGATCAGCGCGTGGATGTCGTGCGTACCCTCGTAGGTGTTCACGGCCTCGAGGTTCAGCACGTGGCGGATCACGTGGAACTCGTCGGAGATGCCGTTGCCGCCGTGCATGTCGCGGGCCGTGCGCGCGATGTCGAGCGCCTTGCCGCACGAGTTGCGCTTGATCATAGAGATCATCTCGGGCGCCAGCTTCTTCTCGTCGAACAGGCGGCCGACGCGCAGGCACGCCTGCAGGCCGATCGTGATCTCGGTCTGCATGTCGGCGAGCTTCTTCTGGATGAGCTGGTTCGCCGCGAGCGGGCGGCCGAACTGCTTCCGATCCAGCGTGTATTGGCGCGCGGCCATCCAGCAGAACTCGGCGGCGCCGAGCGCGCCCCAGGCGATGCCGTAGCGCGCGCGGTTCAGGCACCCGAACGGGCCGGCGAGGCCGGTGACGTTCGGCAGGAGATTGCCCTCCGGCACGAACACGTTGTCCATCACGATTTCGCCGGTGACCGACGCGCGCAGCGAGAACTTGCCCTCGATCTTCGGCGCGCTGAGGCCCTTCATGCCCTTTTCGAGCACGAAGCCGCGGATCACGCCGTCGTCGGTCTTGGCCCACACGACGAACACGTCGGCGATCGGCGAGTTGGTGATCCACATCTTGGCGCCGGTGACGCTGAAGCCGCCGGGCACGGACTTCGCGCGCGTCTTCATGCCGCCGGGATCGGAGCCGTGGTCGGGCTCGGTGAGGCCAAAGCAGCCGACCCATTCGCCGGTGGCGAGCTTCGGCAGGTACTTCATGCGCTGGTCTTCGGTGCCGTAGGCGTAGATCGGGTGCATGACCAGCGACGACTGCACGGACATCGCGGAGCGATAGCCCGAATCGACGCGTTCCACCTCGCGCGCGACGAGGCCGTAGGTGACGTAGTTGACGCCGGGGCAGCCGTATTTCTCGGGCAAGGTCGAGCCGAGGAAGCCGAGCGCGCCCATCTCGGACATGATCGCGCGGTCGAACGTCTCGTGGCGGTGCGCCTCGAGCACGCGCGGCTGGAGCTTGTCCTGGCAATAGGCGCGCGCCGCATCGCGCACCATGCGCTCGTCTTCGGTGAGCTGATCGTCGAGCAGGAACGGATCGTCCCACTGGAACGGGGCGTGCTGGTTCGACGGCACCGTGGCGGGCTTGGCCGCGATATTCATGTCGTGATCTCCGCTCTCGCCGCGCATTGATAGCACGGACAGGGCCCGGCATGGCGGGCGCGCGATTGTTTTAAGTCTAAAGCAATTTGCATGTCCAGACGGCGGCGTGGCGCGGGATAACACGTCGCGGCCAAGGCAAATCCCGTTGTCTCGCTACAGGGGCTTGGCTATGAAGGCGCCTGCCTCGGCGCTGTCAGCGCCATGCTGAGAACGACAAGGGCAGGGATGGCGGGGATCAATCGAGCCGTCGCGCGAAGCGCCGCGCGCCGCCGGGCTGGCGCGGAACACCATTTGCATCATCATGTGCGGGCCCGCCGGGCCGCGGGGCGCTGAGCGATGCAGGACAGCTTCTCCTATTTCTTCAATCAGCTCATCAGCGGCATCTCGCTGGGCTTCGTCTATGGGCTGATCGCGATCGGCTACACGATGGTCTACGGCATCGTGGGCATGATCAATTTCGCTCATGGCGAGATCTTCATGATCGGCGCGTTCGTGGCGCTGATCGCGTTCTTCATCATGGACGCGATCGGCATCGGATGGGTGCCGGTCGCCATCGTCGCGATGCTGCTGCTCTCGATGGTCGTCAACGCCGCCTATGGCTGGACCCTGGAGCGCGTCGCCTACCGCCCGCTGCGCGGCTCGACGCGGCTCGCGCCGCTGATCACCGCGATCGGCATGTCGATCTTCCTCCAGAACTACGTGCAGCTGCTGCAGGGCGCGCGGCCGCGTCCGCTGCGGCCGCTGATCCCGGGCGGCGTCGAGCTGTGGACCGTGAAGACGCCGGACAACACCGACTACACGGTGCAGATCAGCTACATGGAACTGATGATCATCGTCATCACCGTCGTGCTGATGGCGGCGTTCACCTACGTCATCACGCGAACGACGCTCGGCCGCGCGCAGCGCGCCTGCGAGCAGGACCAGAAGATGGCGTCGCTGCTCGGCATCAACGTCAACGGCACGATCGCGGCCACGTTCGTCATCGCCGCGGTGCTCGCCGCGGTGGCCGGCCTCATCTACACGCTGCGCTACGGCTCGATCGACTTCTTCATCGGCTTCCTGGCGGGGGTGAAGGCGTTCACGGCCGCGGTTCTGGGCGGCATCGGCTCGCTGCCGGGCGCCATGCTCGGCGGCGTGCTGATCGGCCTCATCGAGACGTTCTTCGCCGGCTACGCGGAGCGCGGCAGCGAATACAAGGACGTCGCCGTGTTCATGGTGCTCGTCGTCGTGCTGATCTTCCGGCCGACCGGCTTGCTCGGCAAGCCCGACATCGAGAAGGTCTAGCCGATGACGACCGACGCGCGGCCG
The DNA here is from genome assembly GCA_964481045.1 of uncultured Candidatus Odyssella sp. Classification (GTDB taxonomy): domain Bacteria; phylum Pseudomonadota; class Alphaproteobacteria; order Bin65; family Bin65; genus SBBV01. The sequence continues at coordinate 24,802 of CAYZSG010000022.1, forward strand.
CTCGATTACGGCGCCATGGCGAAGGAGGCGGGGCTCACCGCCTTCGTCGTCCTCATGCTCACGATCGTCCTCGTGGGCTTCGAGTTGCGCGACGTGCCGGGCAAGCTCGAACTGTTCACGCGCTTTCCCGACGTCGTTGCCGCATGCCTGATCGCGTTCTTCGGGCGCATCGCGGTGATCCTGCTGCGCGAAGGCTATCGCGGCGCGGTGGTGATCGGCGCCGGCGTCGTGGCGCTCGCGCTGCTGATCGGCCTCTTGCCCGAGACGCTGTTCGGAACCGGAACCGCGAAGGAGATCGCGAACCGCTTCATGCCGTTCGAGGCGCCGGTCGTGCGCTGGTGCGTGTTCGCTGCGGCGGCGTTCCTGGCCGTGCGCGCCGCGCTCGGGCGCCGCAAGTTCCGGGTCGAGGATCTGAAGGCGCGCGAGGCGGCGGCCGATCGCGCCGGCGCGCGCATGCAGCATATCGCGTTCTATGCCGGGCCGCTGCTCGGCTTCTGCGCCGTGGCGCTGCCGATCGTCTTCGGCCACGACCAGCAGGCGATGTCGGTCGCCATCCTCGTGATGACCTACATCATGCTCGGCTGGGGCCTAAACATCGTGGTCGGTCTCGCGGGCCTGCTCGATCTCGGCTACGTCGCGTTCTACGCGGTGGGCGCCTACACCTTCGCGCTGCTCGCGACCACCGAAGGCATCGAGTGGAGCTTCTGGATCTGCCTGCCGCTCGCGGGGCTGCTCGCGGGGCTCGTGGGTGTGCTGCTCGGTTTTCCCGTGCTGCGCCTGCGCGGCGACTATCTCGCGATCGTGACGCTCGGCTTCGGCGAGATCATCCGCGTGGTGATCCAGAACTGGTACGGCTTCACCAACGGCGCCAACGGCATCTCGGGCATTCCGCGGCCGATGATCCTCGGCCTCTCCTGGGAAGAGGAGGCGCCCGAGGGCCAGATGGCGTTCTGGCAGTGGTTCAGCAAGAACTTCTGGGAAGTGCAATACAGCTCGACTCACGAGAAGATCTTTCTGTTCTACATCATTCTCGCGATGGCGCTGGTCGTGAACTGGTTCGCGCTGCGCGCGCGGCGCATGCCGATCGGCCGCGCCTGGGAAGCGCTGCGCGAGGACGAGATCGCGTGCCGCTCGCTCGGCATCAACCCCACGAACACCAAGCTCACGGCGTTCGGCGTGGGCGCGATGTTCGGGGGCTTCGCGGGCTCGTTCTTCGCGACGAGCCAGGGCTTCGTGAGCCCCGAGAGCTTCGTGTTCATCGAGTCGGCGATCATTCTCGCGATCGTGGTGCTCGGCGGCTTCGGCAGCCAGCTGGGCGTGGTGCTCGCGGCGCTGCTGCTGATCGGCCTGCCCGAGGCGTTCCGCGAGGTGAAGGATTTCCGCATGCTCGCCTTCGGCCTCGCGATGGTGGGCATCATGCTGTGGCGGCCGGCGGGCCTGCTCGCGCATCGCGAGCCGACCGTGCGCCTCAACGCGCCCGCGAAGGGGAAGAAGCCGTGAGCCGGCCGCTGCTCGAGGTGGAGCATCTGACGATCCGCTTCGGCGGCCTCGTCGCGGTCAACGACGTGAGCTTCGCGGCGCAGGATCGCCAGATCACCGCCGTCATCGGCCCCAACGGCGCCGGCAAGACGACGGTGTTCAACTGCCTGACCGGATTCTACAAGCCGACCGTGGGGCGCATGACGCTCACGCACACGGCGACGGGCCGTACGTACCTGCTCGAGCGCATGGAAGGCTTCCGCATCGCGGCCCAGGCGCATGTCGCGCGCACGTTCCAGAACATCCGCCTGTTCCCGAAGATGACGGTGCTCGAGAACCTGATCGTGGCGCAGCACAACAAGCTGATGCGCGCCTCGGGCTACACGGTGCTCGGTCTGTTCGGCTATCGCGGCTACAAGCGCGCCGAGTCCGCCGCGATCGACCGCGCGCGCTACTGGCTCGACCGCACCGGCCTCACCGACCGCGCCGACGACGCGGCCGAAGGCCTGCCCTATGGCGGCCAGCGCCGGCTCGAGATCGCGCGCGCGATGTGCACCGAGCCGGTGATGCTGTGCCTCGACGAGCCGGCGGCGGGCCTCAACCCGCGCGAATCGGAAGAGCTCAACACGCTGCTGCGCTTCATCCGCGACGAGCACAAGATCGGCGTGCTGCTGATCGAGCACGACATGAGCGTGGTGATGGAGATCTCCGACCACATCATCGTGCTCGACTACGGCCGGAAGATCGCCGACGGAACGCCCGAGCAGATCCGCAACGATCCGGCCGTCATCCGCGCCTATCTCGGCGAGCCGGAGGAGGCGGCCTAGATGCTGAAGGTTTCCGGCCTCCGCGCGCGCTACGGAAACATCGAGGCGCTGGGCGGCGTCGACGTCGACGTGAGCAAGGGCGAGATCGTCACGATCATCGGCGCGAACGGCGCCGGCAAATCGACGATGCTGATGACGATCTGCGGCAACCCGCGCGCGGCGGCGGGCCGCATCGAATTCGAGGGCACCGACATCACGCGCATGCCGACGCACGACATCATCCGCCGCGGCATCGCGCAGGTGCCGGAAGGCCGCCGCATCTTCCCGCGCATGTCGGTGTACGAGAACCTGCAGCTCGGCGCCTCGCTCTCCGATCCCGCGCACTTCGCGGCCGACCTCGAGCGCGCCTACGCGCTGTTCCCGATCCTGAAGCAGCGCGCGGCCCAGCGCGGCGGCACGCTCTCGGGCGGCGAGCAGCAGATGCTGGCGATCGCCCGCGCGCTGATGAGCCGGCCGAGCCTGCTGCTGCTCGACGAGCCCTCGCTCGGCCTCGCGCCGCTGATCGTGAAGCAGATCTTCGGCATCCTTGCGGAGATCAGCCGCGCCGGCATGACCTTGCTGCTCGTCGAGCAGAACGCGCACCAGGCATTGCGCCTCGCCAGCCGCGGCTACGTGATGGCCAACGGGCGCATCGTGCTCGCCGGAACGGGCAAGGATCTGCTCGCCAATCCCGAGGTGCGCGCGGCCTACCTCGAAGGTGGGGCGCACCGATGAACGTTCCTCTGCTCGACACCCATCTGGGCGGCACGATCATCGTCACGATCGTGATGATGGGCTTCGCGGCCTGGGCGACCGGGCGCGCGGTCGCCATAACCTGGCGCCCCTACTGGCAGGTGATCGTCTATCCGCTGCTGCTCGGCTTCGTGGATCGCGGCATGAACCGCGCCTTCGCCGAGGGCGAACTGTGGTCGCTCACGGGATACCTGTTGGATTCGGCGTTCCTGGTCGGCGTGGCGATGCTCGCGCACCGGCTGGCCCGCACGCGGCGCCTGACCGCCCAGTATCCGTGGCTCTACGAGCGCACCGGGCCGCTCGGCTGGCGCGAAAAACAGCCGAATTAGGCCTCGAATCCGCAAAGCTTCCCTTGTCCGGATCGGGGTGGGGCGACTAATATCGCCGCAGCGGCGCGGATGGCTCGGGAGCGAACGGGAACCGCCGGGCCGCGACTCATCAATGGACAAGGGAGTGCCAAATCGATGCGTAAAACCCCGATCCTAGCGCTTGCCGCCGTGTCGGCATTCGCGCTGGCGGCGAACGCGCAGCAGAAGGAAGTTTCGATCGCCGTGATCGGCCCGATCACCGGCAAGGAAGCCCCGTTCGGCACGCAGATGAAGATGGGCGCCGAGGCGGCGGTGCGCGACATCAACAAGGCCGGCGGCGTCAACGGCGCGCAGGTCAAGCTGGTCGTGGAAGACGATGCCTGCGATCCGAAGCAGGCCGTGACGGCCGCGAACAAGGTCGCCGGCGCCAAGGTGGCCGCGGTCATCGGCCACTTCTGCTCGGGCTCTTCGATCCCGGCCTCGGAAGTGTATTGGAAGGCGAAGATCCTGCAAATCACGCCGGCCTCGACCAACCCGAAGCTCACCGACGACGCGACGAAGAAGAAGTGGACGAACGTCCATCGCGTCTGCGGCCGCGACGACGCGCAGGGCGACGTGGCGGGCAAGTATCTCGCCGCGACGCACAAGGGCAAGAAGATCGCGATCCTGCACGACAACACGCCCTACGGTAAGGGCCTCGCCGACGAGACGAAGAAGGCCTTCAACAAGGCCGGCGGCAAGGAAGCCCTCTACGAAGCGATCAAGCCGGGCGAGAAGGACTACGCCGCGGTGGTCGCGAAGATGCAGGCGGCCGGTATCCAGGTGATCTATCTCGGTGGCTACGCTCCCGAGACGGCGCTGATCGCCCGCCAGGCGGCCGAGAAGAACTACAAGCCCGTGATCATGGGCGGCGACGCGCTCGACACCGACGACGTGATCAAGGTCGCCGGTCCGGCGTCGAACGGCATCATGTTCACGCAGGGTCCGGATCCGCGCATGAACCCGGCCTCCAAGATGGTGGTCGATTCGTTCAAGGCCGCGAACCAGGATCCGGAAGGCTACACGCTCTACACCTACGCCGCGGTGCAGGTGTGGGCGCAGGCCGCGACGAAGGCGAAGTCGTTCGACATGGCGAAGGTGTCGCCGGTGCTGCGCAGCGGCCAGGCCTTCACCACCGTCATGGGCCCGATCAAGCTCGACAAGAAGGGCGACGTGATGGGCGGCGGCTACGTGTTCTGGAAGTTCGACGCCAACAAGAAGTCGCAGATCGCGCAGTAAGCGCCTCGGCGGACTTCGGACGAAACGGCGGCGGCCTCGCAAGAGGCCGCCGCTTTCTTTTTGCGCGCGCGGCGCCGCGCGTGTCACCGGGCTTTGCCGGGCATTGCGGCGAAGCCTTGGCTTTTCGCGGATGCGGCGCGGGATCGGCGGAGAATGCGACGGCGCCCGGGCCGCAGCCGGCGATGCCCCCAGGGGGAGGGGTGCAAACGTAGTCTTTTGTAGTCATCCGTAGTCATTTCGGTGCAAACGCGGGCATCGCCGCGCCGGAGGGGGCCGCGCGGATGTTTACGGGAGGGGGTGGCGCAGCGTTAACATTCGTCAACATCTGTAAACATCCGCCGACATGCGGCGATGCCACGGCGGCGAAAATCGCGCAATCGGTTAGCAAAAGTCAGCATCGGCGCCCGCCGCAACGGCACAGCGCCGGCGCGCGGCAAGGGGCGCGGCGGTTTCACGACGAGGTTCACATATCCAAACAGCACAACGTCGACGCGCGCGAACACGCGGCGCCGTTCGGCCAATTTCCGGCACAAGCTCGAATAAAAGAACATATATAGAACATTGTCAAGCGCAACATGCGGGCGAGAGTGTCTCGCCTGAGACCCGTTATGGATGCATTCGTCCCCGAACCTGATTTTGCCTGGAGCAAGTTCGGTCGATATCGAATCGATCGGTGGCGACAACGCCTCGTGTGTGGCCATCCTTCGAGGCGCGCCCAAGAAGGCGCGCACCTCGGGATGATGCGACTTGTTGCGGCAAATACAGGCCTCATCCTGAGGTGCGGCCCCACTTGGGGGCAGCCTCGAAGGATGTCCGCACACGAGCCATTCCCGCAGCGACAGCGATTTCAAATTTGGCAGCCACGCTCTAGCAGACAGCGTCTTGTAACACGCGGTCCGCCGGCGCCCGCTACTGCAATCGCGCCCGCGCGGCCATCCAGAGCGCGGTGAGCTCGCTGAGCGCGACGTCGCTGTTGGCCAGCGCCGTCTGCACGAGCACCAGCTTGTTCCCCGGATCGACGAGGACGTATTGCCCGCGCAAGCCGCTGAGCAGGAAGCGGTCGCGGCCAAACGGCGAAATCCAGATATGAAAGCCGTAGGTGGGCGAGGGCGAATCGCGCCCGGCCGAGGTTGAGGCGGCGACCCATTTCGCGGGCACGACCGTGCGGCCGGACCACGTGCCGCCATGCGCCAGCATCAGGCCGAGGCGCGCCCAATCGCGCAGCACCGCGTTGAAGTAGGCGTAGGTGATTTCGTGCCCGGTCGCGTCGACGTTCCATCTTGCGTCGGCCTCCGCCCCGAGCGGCCGCCAGAGCTTCTCGGACGCGTAGTCGGAAATCGTGCGCCCGGTGGCGCGCGCCAATACGAGACCAAGCGCCACCGAATCGGCCGAGGAATAGTTGAAGCGCGCGCCCGGCGCGGCGCGGCGCGTGTCGAAGCGCCGGAGGGCGCCGAGGCTGCCCGCCGGCGCCTGCTCGAGCGTGAGGTGCGCCAGGACGTAGATGTCGCTCCCGGGATCGGAATAGTCCTCGTTGAACGCGATGCCCGACGCCATCTGCAGCAGGGCCTTGATCGGCGTGCGGCCGAACTCGGTGCCGCGCAGCTCGGGTACATAGGCCTCCGCCACGTCGTCGATCGAGCGGATGGCGCCGTCTTCGACGGCGATGCCGATCAGCAGGCCGAGCACGGATTTCGCCATCGAGAACGAGGCCAGCAGGTGGCGATCGGTGCGCGCATACTGATAGCGCTCGACGAGGATCCGGTCGCCTTTCGCGATCAGCAGGCCGGTGACCGGATAGGTGTCGAGATAGTCGTCGAGCGTGCGGCTCCGGCCCTCGAACACGTAGCCGGTCTCGGGCTCCTTTTCCGCGCGGCGCAGCGGCGAGGCGTTTTCGGCCGCGCGCACCAGGCGCGAGGGAAACAGGCGGCCGAAATCGCTGAATGCGCCCACGCGGCAGCGCGTCTCGCGGATGTAGGTAAGGCCGGTGCAGGCGGGATAGTTCTCCTTGAATCCGTACGCGGCCGCGTCGGGGCCGTCGGCACGGAAACGAGGGCCGCCTGCCGTTTCGCCTTGCGCGGCGGTGGCCGCCGCGACCGTCGCCGCGGCCAATGCGAGCCGAAGGAACTGCGCGCGCATCGTGGTCTCGAGATATCGCGGTCAGAGTTGGAATTTAGGGGTCGAGTACAGGCGACCGATCCATTTTCTCACGCAAACAGCGCCTCGAACAGCGGCTATGCATCACCGGCTACTTCAGCGCCAGAACCACCGGTCCGGCCGCCGGGTCGGTGACGCCGCGTCCGCCGCCGAGGTCCTCCAGCGTGTCGCGGAACGAATTCAGCGTGGCGATCATGTTGGGCCGCGCATTGACGAGCGCGTCCATGTCGGGCCACTCGGCAACGAGGCAATAGCTTCGGTCGCCGGTCTTGATCATGTTGGCACGGATCAGGCCCGGCCAATCGCCGGCGACCGTCTTGTGCGCGTCAAGGAATTCCTGGTCGCGTCCCGGCTTCACCCGGAAGCGCACGGTACTCAAGACGGTCATCGGTTGCTCCTCTAAGCATCCGGATAATAATGCGATCGGCGGAGACGCGCCGACAAGGGGAGGCCAGAGCCGGAGGAGCGGCAGGTGCTCGCTCTCCAGCATGTCAACGCAGCGCTTCCGCTCCCAATCCGCGCCGCGTGGCACGTCGATGCGCGTCGCGCACGCGAAAGGGCCCAGCCTCTCGGCCCGGCCCATTTTTCGTCCTCGATCCAAGCCTGGCGGTGTCGCAACCTTGTTCCCACGACGATGGCTTGCGCACCGGGACGCGCAGCGAGAAGCGACCCTGATTTGCCGGTTGCCGGGTGACGCCTGTCACTGCGAACGGGTGTGAACCAGTTCATAGTGCCGCCCAGGTTGGTGAACGCGGTGACGCCCGAAATCACGGCCGCGACGCTCGACTCGATCAGATGGCCTATCCCAGCGCGCAATCGCACCGGCGCGCGCGATCCCGCAATTCGAATTCCGCATCGCCGCCGCCGCCTCACCGCGGCGCGCGACGCTGCGCCCTGAACTGAACCCGGGGGAGCCCGCAGCAGTGCCGCGCGCTCATCCTATCGACAGGAGACTACGATGAAACGCATCCTGATGGCCTCGGCCCTCGCCGCGGCCGTGCTGCCCGCGCTGGCGCTCGAGGCGAGCGCCGCGTCGTTCGATCAGCTCAAGCGCGCCTATACGCTGAGCTGCGCCGCCAACAAGACCGACGGCGTCTCGCTCAAGAGCGGCATGCTCATCATCACGAACACCAGCCCGCACACGATCCCGAAGGGCACGCGGATCGACATCGTGGTGATGGTCCGCAATACTTGGCGCCTGCGCGCCGTCGCGCACAGCCAGATCGCGTTCCGCAACGTGAATGCCCGCGATACGATCGCGTTTTCCCAGCCGCGTGGCGGCGTGGTGAGCTGCACGGCGAAGGTTTCGTTTCAGCCCCACATCAAGGCGAAGGTCGAAACGAAGATCCCGAAGGTCGGCACTCGCTAATTTCCCAGCAGCGCCGCCGCGCGAAGAAATTCGTGCGGCGGCGAGACCGGAAGCGAGGCGGACCGATCGATCCGCCCCTTATCGCGTCGATTGCCATACCGCATCGAAAGCGGCCGCATCTGTCCCCCGCAAGACCGGGCAGATCCCGGTATTTCCCGGCGAGCGCGCATGGACACGAAAAGGGCCCGGCATCTCTGCCGGGCCCTTTTTTCGTCCTCACGCAGCGCCGCCGGGTGCTGCCGGCGGCGCGGACGATGACGATCTCTTCGCGGTCGATCGCTGCGCGATCTTGTGGCGAAGCGGAGCTTCGCCAGGAGCGCGCGTTATCGGCGACTCAATGCGCGGTGCCGGCGCTCGGCCGCGCGGCGCGGCGGCCGAGGCCGATGCGCTTGGCGAAGGCGGAGCGCTGCTTCGCGTAGTTGGGCGCCACCATCGGATAGTCGATCGGCAGGCCCCATTTCTGGCGGTAGTCGTCCACCGTCATGTTGTAGGTCGTGCGCAGGTGCCGCTTCAGCATCTTCAGCTTGCGCCCGTCTTCGAGGCAGACGATGTAGTCGGGCGTGATCGAGCGGCGCACCGGCACGGCCGGGCGGGGCGAATCGCGCCCACCGCCGGCGCGTGCGCCGAGGCTCGTCAGCGAGCCGTAGACGGTCTTGATCACGTCCGGAATCTGAGTCGGCGTCAGGCTGTTGTGGCCGACATAGGCGGAGACGACGCTCGCCGTCATCCGCAGCATCTCCTCGTCGGAGATGCTCTTGTTTTTCTCGCTGCTCATTTCTTCGTGCCCCTCTCAGCAACTTCTGGCCGCAAACCCACCCGCGCGGCCCGGCGTGCCTTGCCCTGTATTCGCGTTTCTTGCCGTTGTTCTTCGGATCGTGACTGATTCCATAGTGGACACTAAGTGTCAATCGCCGACCAATTATTAACTATTCGGTTCTTCGCTATAACTGCCCATTACTTTGATTTTACTCGAAAGCGTAGGAATTCGGCCCGCGGTTCGAATGCGGCAGGGCGTTCGCTTGCGCCGCGCCTCCCCGGCGCGCTATAGGGGACAGCTAGTGCGGTCGCACGCGCATTCCCGCGAGATATGGTGTCCCAGCGGCGGTGAAGGCGGCGGCCCTGCGGAGTTTTCGGGCGGCATGAGCGAAGGACGGCGGTCGGCACCGGCACGGGGCGATACGGTTGCGCTCGCTTCCGACCATGCCGGGGTGGCGATGAAGGCGGCGCTCGCCAAGGACCTCGACGGCCTCGGATTCCGGGTCATCGATCTCGGCACCAACAGCGCGGACAGCGTCGATTATCCGGATTTCGCCGACGCGGTGGCGAACGCGATCGAGGGCGGCCGCGCGCGCTGGGGCGTGCTCGTCTGCGGCACCGGCATCGGCATGGGCATGGCCGCGAACCGGCACAAGGCGATCCGCGCCGCCGTGGTTCACGACGCGCTCTCGGCGAAGCTGGCGCGCCAGCACAACGACGCGAACGTGTTGGCGATGGGCGCCCGGCTTCTGGGCGACGAGGCGGCCAGGGACGCGGCGCGCGCTTTCTTCGCGACGTCATTCGAGGGCGGCGGGCGGCACGAGCGCCGCGTCGCCAAGCTCTCCCAATAGATCATCGGGGCAACAGGCAGATGGCACTCGCACAGCAGAAAATGGCGCCGGCTTTCGCGGATCGTTTCTTCGGCGCGCGGCTCGGCGAATCCGATCCCGAGATTGCGGCGGCGATCCGCGGCGAGCTCGGCCGCCTGCGCGAGCACATCGAGCTGATCGCCTCCGAGAACGTCGTCTCGGCCGCGGTGCTCGAGGCGCAGGGCTCGGTGCTCACGAACAAATACGCCGAGGGCTATCCGGGCCGGCGCTATTACGCGGGCTGCGAGCACGTCGATGTGGCGGAGAACATCGCCATCGAGCGCGCGAAGAAATTGTTCGGCTGCGCTTTCGCGAACGTGCAGCCGCATTCGGGCGCGCAGGCGAACGCCGCCGTGTTCATGGCGCTGCTCTCGCCGGGCGACACGTTCATGGGCCTGGCGCTGCCGGCCGGCGGCCATCTCACGCACGGCATGCCGATCAACATGTCGGGCAAGTGGTTCAAGCCGGTCTCATACGGCGTGCGGCCCGACACTCAGCAGGTCGATTACGACGAGATCGAGCGGCTCGCGCAGGAACACAAGCCGAAGCTCATCATCGCCGGCGGCTCGGCCTATCCGCGCCTCCTCGATTTCCCGCGCTTCCGCCAGATCGCCGACAGCGTGGGCGCGTATCTGATGGTGGACATGGCGCATTTCGCGGGCCTCGTGGCCGGCGGCGCGCATCCTTCGCCGGTGCCGCACGCGCACGTCACCACGACGACGACGCACAAGACTCTGCGCGGCCCGCGCGGCGGCCTGATCCTCAGCAACGATCTCGAGCTCGGCAAGAAGATCAACAGCGCCGTGTTCCCCGGCATGCAGGGCGGACCGCTGATGCACGTGATCGCGGCCAAGGCCGTGGCGCTGCACGAGGCGCTGCAGCCGGAGTTCCGCGACTATGCGAAGGCCGTCGTCGACAATGCGAAGGTGCTGGCCGAAACGCTAAAATCGCGCGGCTTCGGCATCGTCGCCGGCGGCACCGACACGCACCTGATGCTCGTCGATCTCCGCCCGAAGAAGCTCACCGGCAAGAATGCCGAGCAGAGCCTCGAGCGCGCGCACATCACCTGCAACAAGAACGCGATCCCGTTCGATCCCGAGAAGCCCACGGTGACATCGGGCGTGCGCCTCGGCTCGCCGGCCGCCACGACGCGCGGCTTCGGCGTCGAGGAGTTCCGCCAGGTTGGCCATCTGATCGGCGACGTGCTCGACGGGCTCGCGGCCAGCAATTCGGGGGACAATTCCGCGGCGGAGGCTTCGGTGCGGGCGAAGGTCGGCGAGCTTTGCCGGCGCTTTCCCGTCTATCCGGGCTTCTAGGCGCGGGGGCAGGGGGAGGAAACAAGAATGCGCTGTCCGTTCTGCGGCCACGACGACACGCAAGTGAAGGATTCGCGGCCGACCGAAGACAATTCCGCGATCCGCCGCCGGCGCTTCTGCCCGGCCTGCGGCTCGCGCTTCA
>CAYZSG010000023.1:0-35874 GCA_964481045.1 uncultured Candidatus Odyssella sp.
TCGACGATGCTCGCGTCCTTCAGCGGAATCGAGACGAGCCACAGCAGCAGCATCGCGGCGAAGATCGCGCCGGCGCCGGCGCCGGCGGCCAGCGCGAGTTCGCCCCACATCACGCGCCGCCCTTGATGCCGACGAACGACGCGACCGCATCGGCGTAGCCGCGCGGCGCCGTTTCGGCGCGGATAGCGTCGATGCGCGCGGCGACGTCTTCGGGCGAGATCGGCCGGTCGGGCGGGAGCTTGACGCCCTGGTTCTCCACCGCCCAGGCGCGGCCGAAATGGCCCGAGCCGGCGATGAAGGTTTCGCCGTTGGCCGTGCAGTGTTCGCTCGCGAGCCACGCCACGAGCGGCGCCACGAGCTCGGGGCCGTGAAGCTGCGAAGTGTCGACGCCTTGCCGCTCGGTCATCGGCGTGAGTGCGTACGGCGCGATCGCATTCACGCGGATCGGGCGGCGCGCGCATTCCTGCGCCAGCGCGCGCATGAACGCGATCAGCGCGCCCTTGCTGGCGGAATAGGCCGTGAGGCCGTGCAGGCCGTAGAGCCCGGCCGACGACGTACTGACGATGATGCGGCCGTAGTTCTTCTCACGCATCACCGGCAGCGCCGCCTTGGTGACGTAGAGCGTGCCGTAGAAGTTCACCGCGAAGACGCGCTCGAAGTCGTCGAGCGAGATGTTGTGCAGCGCCGCGTGCTGATCGATGCCGGCGTTGTTGACGAGGATGTCGAGCCGTCCGAACGCATCGAGCGCCGCTTTCACCATGTGCTCGCCGGATTCGCGCGTCTCGACGCCGTCGTAGTTCGCGACCGCCTTGCCGCCGGCCGCCCTGATCTCGTCGACGACGCGATCGGCCGAGCCCTTTTCGCCGGCCGCCTCGCGCTTGCGGTTGTTGACGACGATGGCGGCGCCGCGCTGCGCCAGCAGCAGCGCATAGGCGCGGCCGAGCCCCTTGCCGGCGCCGGTGACGAGCGCCACGCGTCCGTCGAAGCGGATCACGCGTTCCCCGCCGCGACCACGAAGCTCACGGTGGTCGTGCCGCTGCCGCCGATGTTCAGCGTCTGCACCTGGCGGGCGCCGCTCACCTGATAGTCGCCGGCGTGGCCGGTGATCTGTTTCCACGCGTCGAGCAGCATGCGTACGCCGGTGCAGCCGACCGGATGGCCGGCGCCGATGAGGCCGCCCGAGGGGTTGATCGGCAGTTCGCCGTCGAGCGCGATGCTTCCCTCCTCCACCGCCTTCCAGCTTTCGCCCGGAGCGGTGATGCCGAAATGGTCGATCGCCATGTATTCGGTGGTCGTGAAGCAATCATGCGTCTCGATCGCGTCGAGCGCTTCGGGACCGGGGATGCCGGCGCGCCGATAGGCGTCGGTGATGGCGCCGCGCACATGCGGCATGATGTAGGGGTCGTTCGGGCTTTCCTTGAGCTTGTCTTCGAGGCGCATCGTCGCCGTGCGATGGCCCCAGCCCTTGAGATAGGGAACGTCGCCGATCTGGAGGTTGCGGCGCGCGGCCCATTCCTCGGCGTAGCGCTCCGAGGCGAGGAACACGCAGGCGCCGCCGTCGGTGATCTGCCCGCAATCCTGCTTGCGGATGCGGCCTTCCACAGGCGGGTTCGCGGCGTCATCCGTTCCGAAGCTTGCCTCGGTGAGCTTCCACTCGCGCGTCTGTGCGTTCGGATTGCGCCGCGCGTTCGTGAAATTGTTCTTGGCGATCGCGGCCAAATGCTCGCGATTCAGGCCGTAGCGGCGCTCGTACTCGTCGCCGAGCTTCGCGAACATCCACGGCCACATCCACCGCGCCTCCTGGCCTTCGCGGCCGATCCACGCGGCGGCGGCGAGATTGCCGGCCGCCGTTTGCGCATCGGTGTGCCGCATCATCTCGACGCCGACGACGCAGGCGAGATCGTAGTGGCCGGCTTTGATGTCGGCCTGCGCCGCCAGCGCCGCGAGCGAGCCCGACGCGCAGGCGCCCTCGTGCCGCGACGCGGGCAGGCCCGAGAAGCGCGGATGAATCGCCGCGAACAGCCCGCCCAATTGGCCCTGACCGCAGAACAGCTCGGCGACGAAATTGCCGATATGCGCGACCTCGACCTCCTCGGGCGCGATGCCGGTGGCGGCGAGCGCGCCCTCGACCGGCTCCTTGAGCATTTCGAAGATGCCTTTGCCTTCGCGCGCGAAGTTGCGCTTGAAGTCGGTCTGGTGGCCGCCCAGCAGATACACGCGGCTCATGCGCTCACCCTTTCGTTCGCCGTGGACGCCTCGGCCCATGCGGCGTTGATGAAATCCGCCGCATCCTGCAACGTACGGCCCGCCTCGTCGACCATGCGCGCGAAGCCCAGGAAGCTATGCCCCATGCCGGCGCGCAGCGAAAGCGCGTGACGCGCACCGGCTGCGCCGAGCCGCGCGGCCAGGCGCACGCTGTCGTCGCGCAGCGGATCGATTTCGGCCGCGCAGAGATAGAGCGGCGGCAGCGACGCCAGTGCCGCGTCACTCGCGCAAAGCGGCGCGGCGCGCGGGTCTGCGCGGTCTTCCGGCCGCGCGAGATATGTCTTCCAGCACCACGCCATTTCCTTGGCGGACAGCCACTCACCGTCGGCGCCGAAGCGGCGGCACGATTCCGATTCCAGCGCCGGATCGTACGCGCCATAGAACAAAGCGCCGGTGCGGAAGCGCGCGCGCGTTGCCGCCGGCAGCGAAAGCGCCGCGCCGAGCGCCAAGTTGGCGCCGGCCGAGCAGCCGGCGAAAGCAAGCCTGCCGGCGTCGAGGCCCCATTCCCCCGAATGCGCGGCAACCCAGTTCAGGACCGCCGCGGCTTCCTCGACCGGCTTCGGAAACTTGTTCTCGGGCGCGAGGCAGTAATCGACGCCGATCACCATCGCGCGCGCGGCCAGCGCGAACAGGCGCATGATTCGGTCGTGCGTATCGTTACTGCACGCGAACCAGCCGCCGCCATGGCAATAGACGATGGCGGGCGCCGGCTCAGCGACACCATGTGGAACATAGAACCGCACCGGGATATCGCGATGGGGGCCGGGAACCGTACGCTCCGCGACTCGCGCGAGTGCCGGCGGTTCGGCATTGAACCAGCGCCGCTGCGCGACCGCGTTGATGCGGGCCTCCGCCAGCGATTGCGCTTTCGGCAGATCGCGGCCGGCCTCCGCGAACTTCGCGATGGCCGCCTGCATCTGCGGATGTAAGTCGGGGAGCGCGCTCATGGCCACCGATCGCGCTTACGACGCTGCCGTGCCATCGGCGAGCGCACGGCTCAGCGCTGCCGTGCTCGTCACCCAGCCGAGGATCGTCTCGACGTTAAACAGCGTCGCGGCCTTCATGAAATCGGGGCCGGTCGCGTTCGTCGCGTCTTCGACGAGGAGGCAGAGATAATCGCGGTAGAGCGCGTCGCGGATCGTCGCCTCGACGCAGATGTTGGTCGCGATGCCGGCGAAGATCAGCGTGGTGATTCCGGCGCCGCGCAGCGTCGAATCGAGATTGGTCTCGAAGAAGCCGCTGAGCCGCGTTTTCGGCACGACGATGTCGCCCGGCTGCGGCGCGAGCTCGTCGACGATCGCATAGTCCCAGGTGCCGCGGATCAGCGCGGCGCGGTCGTTCTGGCGCTGCTTGCGCATGAACCGCATCGCCACGGACTTGTGATACATGCCGCCATCGGCCGACCCTGCGTCATGCAGATCCTCGTGCCAGCCCATCTGCAGATAAACCGTGCGGATGCCGGCGAGGCGGGTCGCCGCCAGCAGGCGCTGGCAGCTTGCAAGCGTGTTGCGCGCCGCGCCGATGTCGAATCCGGCGCGCGCGAGATAGCCGTCGTTCGACACGAACCCGTTCTGCATATCGACGACGATGACCGCCGCGCGCGACGGTTCGAACGTGAACGCCTCCGGCCGCGCCTCCACCTTGACGGAACTGGGCATGGGCCGGGGCCGCGCCGCGAGGCTAGATCCCGCTCGCAAGGCGCTTCGCGCTGACCCATGTCGCGTGGAAGCCGTTCGGCACGCGCTGCGGCATCAGCACGCGTGCCACGGGGCCGTCGCCCAGGTTCTGCGCGTCGAACACCTGAATCTCGGAGCGGCTTTCGTTGGGATTCCAGACGTAGCTGACGAGATAGCCGTCGTCCTCGCTCGTGGGATTGTCGCGCTCGGCGAACGGCGCCTCGCTGTACCAGAAATGCGGGCCTTCGCTGAACGCCTGGTAGCGGCCGCTGTCGATGTCGAACTTCACGAGGCCGGTGAAGCGCGGCTCGTCGGCCGGTCCGCGCGCCATCATCACGTTGTAGGACCAGCGATTGCGCCGCGTCTGCCACGCGCTGTTGATCATCGGGAATTCGGCGTTGAGCGTGTCGTCGAGCGGGCCTTCCTTGGTGGCGCCCGTCACGAGGTTGAAGCGCCACTGATAGAGGCACGCATCCATCATCAGATGCGCGATCATCTTCGCATAGCGCTCGGTATCGGGCTCGCCGTTGCCCTTTCGCGGCGTCACGTAGCGGCAGCCGGTCATCACCACCTCGTCGCCCTCCTCCCACGCATTGACGATGTGATAGACGAAGCAGGGCTCGGCCTCGAACCAGCGAATCTCACTGCCCTGGCCGTGGCGCGGGATCACGCCGAAGCGCGCCGGCATCTCGTGATGGAACTTGATCTTGTGCCGCCCGGCCTTGAACGCCTCCATGTCGTAGAACAGCGGCAGGTCGTGCAGGATCGAGTAATGCTGCGTGATCGCGAGGTCGTGCGGCAGCCGCGGGCCCGGCAGTTCGATCGGCGTCCAATGCTTGACGCGCCGGTCGGGGCCGACGACGCCGTAGCTCATGTAGGGCGCCTGCTTGCCGTAATCGAAGAAGATGAACTCGCCGGTCGCTTCGTCGACCTTCGAATGCGCGGAGACGCGGCATTTCAGCGTGCCGCCGAACGTCTCCTGCCCGTCCGTGGCCAGCGCCGCCGGATCGACGGAATAGATGTCGCCGGCGAGGTACCACATCGTGATGAGCTTGCCGGCGTGGAACTTCACGTCGGTGTTCGACGTGTCCTTGAGCGGCATGTCGGGCCGGTCGCGGCGCGGCGGCTCCATCACGCCCTCCCACAGCGCACGGCCGGCCTTCTCCTCCTCGACGAACGACTTCGTGCGCACCCAACGGTTCCGGTACGTCACCTTGCCGTTCTCGAAATAGGCGCCGTGCAGCATGCCGTCGCCGTCGAACCAGTGATAGCGGCCCTGGGCGGCATAGCGGCGGTTCGTGCCGTTGCGCACGTAGACGCCGTTCAAGTCTTTCGGAATCTCTCCGATGACCTTGAGGTCGCTAAGAACGACCTCGCGGTCGATCGGCGCATAGTTTCCGGCGAGCACCGGATTCGTCGGATTGACGGCATTCATCGCGCGTCTCCTCGCTTCATTCGGCCGCGCTGCGCGCGGCTTCATTCTTCTCGAGCCAGAGATTGGGGCGGCGCCCCTCGGCGACCGCGGTGGCATACTCGCGGCGAAGGCGCGCCACGATCTCGGCCGCGGGCTCGACGGCGGCGACGCTGCCGACGCCCTGCCCCGCCGACCAGATGTTCTTCCACGCCTTCATCGCCGTGTCGGCGCCCTCGGAGAGATTCATCTTCTTCGGCTGCAGGTTCTTCAAGTCGTATCCCGCGGCGACGAGGCTTTCGGCGAGGAAGTTGCCGTGCACGCCCGTTACCGCGTTGGTGAGCACGATGCCCTCGGCATCATTGCGGATCAGCATGTCTTTGTAGGCCGTGGGCGCGATGCTTTCGGCGGCGGCGATGAACGACGTGCCGACATAGGCGAGATCGGCGCCGAGCACTTCCGCCGCGCGCACGGCCCTCCCGTCGGAGATGGCGCCGCCGAGCACGATCGGGCCGCTCCAGAATTTGCGGATCTCGGGAAGGAATGCGAAGGCCGTAAGTGCGCCGGCATGGCCGCCCGCGCCGGCCGCGACGAGGATGAGCCCGTCCACGCCGGCCTCGATGGCCTTCCTCGCGAATTTCGGCGAGATCACGTCGGCGAAGACGCGCCCGCCATAGGAATGCACCGCCTCGACCACGTTACGCGGGCTGCCGAGCGCGGTGATGACGAGCGCAGGCTTGTACTTCTTGACCAGATCGAGCTCCGCCGCGAGGCGCGGATAGGTGGAGTGCACGACCATGTTGAGCGCGAACGGCGCCGCGCCCTTCGTTTCGGCGGAAATGCGCGCGAGCCAGGCGTCGAGATCCTCGATCGTGCGGCAGTTGGGCGCCGGAAACGCGCCGATGATTCCGGCCTTGCAGGCGGCGATCACCAGATCGGGGCCGGAGACGAGGAACATCGGCGCCGCGATCACCGGCAGCGCCATGCGCTCCGTCCATTCCCGAGGCAGACGGCTGGTCATTGGCGGGGACGTCCTCCCGATTCTTGAACGAAGGCTACCACAGTGAGTTTCATAACGCTAGTGACCCCTAGACCGGCGATATCAATCGCGGGCGCGGCGATTCGAGCACGGGAATCAATGTCTTGCCGCACGCCTTGTGCGTCAGCGCGAGCGGCGGACCGGCCGGGCCGGCGAGCCAGCGATCCGCCCAGCCGATCTGCGCCACGATCACCGGATAGAGATCGAGGCCCTTCTCGGTGAGGATGTATTGCCAGCGCCGCGGCCGCTCGCGATAGACGTGGCGCGCCATCATGCCGGCGGCCACCAGCTCGTCGAGCCGGCGCGCGAGCACGTTGGGCGCGAGCGATAGCGCGCGCTCCATGTCGCTGAAGCGGCGCAGGCCGAAGAACGCCGCCGCGATCACGAGCGCGAGGCTCCTGTTGCCGAGCGTGTCCGCAGCGGAGTTCAAGGGCTGTGGCCGCGCCCTTCTTTGTGACCGCGACGGTCGCTGCGCGACCTTCTGGCGAAGCGAAGCTTCGCCCCAAAGCTCGGCCGAATTGGCCGAGCGTCCGCGCCTGGAGCCGCGCGGTCCCAAAGTGGAGGCGGCGCGATACGATACATCCCTCGCATGGATCGGCGCGCGGCACGCGCGGCAGACGAGGCGGCGCTCGGGCTCGTCCTCCATCGGCCAGGATTCGAACGCCTCGGCCGAGGCCCAGGTGCGATCCCAGTTGCGGATCGCGTGCAAGATCGCGAGCGTGTCGCGGCCCTTGGCGCTCAGGCCGTATTCGAAGCGCGGCGGATTCCGCTGATAGGCGATGCGCTCGATGAGTCCGTCGCGCGCCAGGTCCTCGAGCCGCTGTGCGAGCGTGCTGCGCGCGATGCCGATGCGGCGCGGAAGCGCATCGAAGCGCTGCGGACCGGCCGCGAGCGCCGCCAGCAGCAGCAATGTCCAGCGGTCGCCGGTGATGTCGAGTACGGGGGTGACGAGACTCGCGCGGATGTGGCGCGCGGCCTCGGCCGTTCGCGCGGCCTCGGTGCCGGCGGCTGCTGCCGTGGAGCGTGCCATCGTTTCGGGTCCGCGCAATCTTGCCTTGGTCAGTTCGCTAAGGTAAGTCACTCGCCACCGGCCGACAACAGCAAACACCAAGCGCCGGCGCACGAGGGAGGAACTCGTCATCGGCGACCTGCCGCAGCAGCTCGTGAACGGCTTGGCCGTGGGCGCCATTTACGGGCTCACGGCGCTCGGCTTCGTGCTCATCTACAAGGCCACCGAAGTCGTGAACTTCGCGCAGGGCGATCTGCTGATGCTCGGCGCGTTCATCGCCTGGACGCTCATCGTTCCGCTCGGCCTGCCTTACATCCTCGCTTTCGTGCTCACGATCGTGGCGATGGCCGCAGTCGGCGCGGGCCTCGACCGCGTCGTGATGCGCCCGATCATTGGCCAGCCGCATTTCGCCGGCATCATGCTGACGATCGGCCTCGCCTTCTCGATCCGCGGCATCGCGAGCCTCGTCTGGGGGCCGCAGGAGCGCGGCCTGCCGACGCCGTTCGCGCAGCAGCCGCGCAATATCGGCGGCGTGCTCGTGCAGGAATCGATGCTCGCGATCGCGGCCGGCACCGCGATTCTCTGCGTCGTCCTCTATCTCTTCTTCCGCCACACGCGGCTCGGCGTCGCGATGCAGGCGGCGTCGCAGAATCAGCTCGCCGCGTATCTCATGGCGATCCCGGTGAAATCGGTATTCACGCTCACCTGGGCGATCGCCGCCGCCGTCTCCGGCATCGCCGGCATCCTGATCGCGCCGCTGCTGGCGGTGGAGCTCAATCTTTGGATCATCGTGCTGAAAGGATTCGCCGCCGCCGTGCTCGGCGGCTTCGGCAGCATTCCGGGCGCGATCCTGGGCGGGCTCCTGATCGGCGTGGCGGAGCAGCTCGTCGGTGTCTACGAGCCGAGCGCCAAGGGCATCACGGCGTATGTCGTGCTGCTCGTCGTGCTGTTCGCATTCCCGCGCGGGCTGCTCGGCGGGCCGCAGGGCAAGCGGGTGTAGCCATGCGCTACGTCTTCAAGACCAGCCACGACCAGGACATCGACCTGCTCCGCCACAGGGGCGACTGGGGCTGGTATGCCGCGCTCGTCGCGATCCTTGTGGCGCTGCCGGCATTGATTCCCGCCTACTACGTCGGCGAACTCGCCTTCGTCTTCGTGCTCGCGATCGCGAGCGTCGGCCTCATGCTGCTGACGGGCTTCACCGGCCTCGTCTCGCTGGGCCACGGCGCGTTCCTGCTGATCGGCGCCTACATCGAAGCCCATGCGTTGCGCGCCGGCATTCCGCTGCCGGTTTCGCTGGCGCTGGCCACGCTCGGCACGGGCGCGGTTGGCATATTGCTCGGCCTGCCCGCGCTGCGCCTCACCGGCCTCTACCTTGCAATCGCGACCTTGGCGTTCAGCGGCATCGTCGAGCACCTTTTCGCGCACTGGAAATTTCTCAGCGCCGGCGAAACCTTCCTGACCGTTCCGAACCCAAGTCTCAGCGGCGTGCGCTTCGGAAGCGGGTCCGGCTACTACTATCTTGCGCTCGCGTTGCTCGCCGGCACGGTGCTCGTCTGCCTCAACCTGCTGCGCTCGCCCACCGGCCGCGCGTTCATCGCGTTGCGCGACAGCCCGATCGCGGCCGAGACGCTCGGCGTGGCGCTCGCGCGCACGAAAACGATGGCGTTCGCGCTTTCGGCGGCCATCGGCGGGCTTGCCGGCGCGCTCTACGCGCACAAGATCTCGACGCTGACCGCCGAGAGCTTCAACGTGCTGCTCTCGCTCGAGCTCTTGATGATGGTCGTCGTCGGCGGTCTCGGCAGCATCAAAGGCGCGGTGCTCGGGGCCGTATTCCTGGGCCTGCTCGACCCGGCGATCGCCCGCTTCAAGGACTACCTGCCGCCCGCGATCGGCGCGCAATCCGGCCTTCAGCTCGCGCTCTATGGCCTCATCCTCGTCTTCTTCGTGCTGTTCGAGCCGCTCGGCCTCGCCGGGCGATGGGCGAAGATCAAGGCCTATTTCCAGGGCTTCCCGATCTATCGCCGCGCGATGTTCAAGCGCACGAAGGCCTATATGAGCTCGGAGCGCATGCGATGAGCCTGCTGCGCGTCGAAAATCTTTCGCTGTGGTTCGGCGGCGTGCGCGCGGTCGACGGCGTGTCTTTCGCGGTCGAGAAGGGCGAGGTGTTCACGATCATCGGGCCCAATGGCGCCGGCAAGACGACAGTCATCAACATGATCTCGCGGCTGCTGGCGCCTCGCGGCGGCACGATCGAATTCGACGGGCGCGATCTTCTGGCGGTCCCGGCGCACGGCGTGATCGGCCGCGGCATCGCGCGCACGTTCCAGAACCTCGAATTGTTCGAGCACGCGACGGTGATGCAGAACCTGCTGCTCGGCCGCCACACGCACCGCACGACCGGCATCGTTTCGGAGCTTCTGTTCCTGCCGCGCGTGCGCGCCGCCGAGCGCGAGCACCGCGAGCGCGTCGAAGCCGTCATCGACTTCCTCGACCTGCACCGCCACCGCGACAGCATGGTGGCCGGCCTGCCCTATGGCGTGCGTAAGATCGTGGAGCTCGGCCGCGCGCTCGCCGCGGCGCCGCGCCTGCTGCTGCTCGACGAGCCGGCCGCGGGCCTCAATCCCGAGGAAACAGAAGATCTCGCGTTCCGGATCGAGGACATGGTGGCCGATCTCGGCATCACGATCCTCATGGTCGAGCACGATCTGGCGCTGGTGAACGAGGTTTCGGATCGCGTGCTGGTGATGAACCAGGGGCAAGCGATCGCGCGCGGCGCGCCCGCCGACGTGCAACGCGATCCCAAAGTGATCGAAGCCTATCTGGGCGCGTGAGCCATGGCCCTGCTCGACATCAAGAACATCGAGACGTGGTACGGCCCGATCCCGGCGCTGCGGGGCGTGAGCCTTTCCGTCGAGAAGGGCCGCATCGTGGCCGTGCTTGGTGCCAACGGCGCGGGCAAGACGACGCTGCTTCGCACGATCGCCGGCATCGTCGATCCGCGCGTGGGCGGCGTTGCGTTCGACGGCAAGGCGATCCACGGCCTCGACCCCGACAAGATCGTGCGCCGCGGCATCAGCCTCGTGCCCGAGGGAAGGCAGGTGTTCCCGCTGCTCTCGGTCGCGGAGAATCTCGCGGTTGGCGCGTTCGCGCGCAGCGATGCGGTTGACGTCGCGAAGGACCTCGCGCAAGTCTATGCGCTGTTCCCGCGCCTCCAAGAGCGCCAGGCGCAGACCGCCGGCATGCTTTCGGGCGGCGAGCAGCAGATGCTGGCGATCGGCCGCGCGCTGATGGCGCGGCCCACGCTGCTGATGCTCGACGAGCCATCGCTCGGCCTCTCGCCGCTGCTCGTCGTCGAGATCTTCGCCGCGATCCGCCGCATCAACGAGACGATGGGCACCACGGTGCTCGTCGTCGAGCAGAACGCGCGCGTGGCGCTCGACCATGCGCACGATGCGCACATCATGGAGCTGGGGCGCGTCGTGCTCTCGGGCACCGCCGCGGCGCTCGCGGCCAATCCCGACGTGCGCGAGTTCTATCTCGGCATCCGCGAAGGCGGCATCCGCGGCCAGCGGCGCTGGCGCCGGCGCAAGACGTGGCGATGACCGCGATGGCGCGCTTCGATCCGCTCCCGCCCACGCCGGCGTCGCTGTTCTGGCAGCGCGTGGCCGCGACGCCGGAGTTCCCGGCGCTGCGCGAAAAGCGCCACGGACTGTGGCGCGCGATCACGTGGCGCGACTACGGCGCCAAGGCGCGGCGCGTGGCGCACACCTTCGCCGCGCTCGGCTTGCAGCGCGGCGACGTCTCTTCGGTGCTGAGCGAGAACCGGCCGGAATGGCTGTTCTGTGATCTCGGCGCGCAGTCGATCGGCGTGATCGGCAACGGCATCTACACGACCTCGGCCGCGAGCCAGGTCGCCTACATCCTTCAGGACTCCCGCAGCCGCATCGTCTTCGTCGAGGACGAGGAGCAGCTCGACAAGATCCTGACCGTGCGCGAGACCTGCCCGGAACTCCGCCACATCGTCGTGTTCGAGACCGAGGGCCTGCGCGGTTTCAGCGACACGATGGTGATGACCTTCGCCGAATTCCTCGAGCGCGGTGCCGCGCACGAGGCGGCGAATTCACGCTTCGTCGAAGAGGAAGTCGCGCGCACGAAGCCGGACGAGATCGCGATCCTCATCTACACCTCGGGCACGACCGGTCCGCCCAAGGCGGCAATGATTCGCCACGCCAACCTCATCGCGCAGATCGGCCGCGCGCATGTGATGACGCCGCTCGTCGATGGCGATCGCACGCTCTCGTTCCTGCCGCTCTGCCACGTCGCCGAGCGCATGAGCGCGGTGTTCAATCCACTGATCCTCGGTAACACCGTTCATTTCGCCGAAAGTGCGGATACGCTGCTCGAGGACATGCGCGCGGTGCAGCCCGACGCGCTGTTCGCCCCGCCGCGCACATGGGAGAAGATGCACGCGCTCGTGACTTTGGCGATCGCCGACGCGACGCGCCTGCAAAAGAGCGCTTACGGCTGGGCCATCCGCCTGGGCCGCCGGGTGGAGGAAGCGCGCGACAAAGGCTCTACGCCGGGCGCGCTCACGCGCCTGATGCGCGCGGCCACGGCATCGCTCGTGCTCGGCAATCTGCGCCGCTTCCTCGGGCTCGGGCGCATCCGCTTCGGCATGACCGGCGCGGCGCCGGTGGCGCCCGAGATCATCGCCTGGTTCCGCGCGCTCGGCATCGATTTGCGCGAAGCCTACGGGCTCACCGAGAGCTGCGGCCTCGCCACGGTAAACCCGCTCGGCCGCAACCGCGTCGGCACGGTCGGGCCGCCGCCCAAGGGCATCGACGTCAAGCTCGCCGACACCGGCGAGATCCTGATCCGCGGCAACAACGTGTTCGCCGGCTATCTCAACAAGCCGGCCGAGACGGCGGCGGCGATCGACGCGGAGGGCTGGCTGCACACCGGCGACGTGGGCGCGCTCGAGCCCGACGGCTATCTCCGCATCACCGATCGTCTCAAGGACGTGATGATCACGGCCGGGGGCAAGAACGTGACGCCCTCCGAGATCGAGAACCAGCTGAAGGCCAGCGCCTACATCGCCGACGCCGTGGTGATCGGCGACAAGCGCCCGTTCCTCTCGGCGCTGATCATGATCGATCTCGAGAACGTGGCGCGCTTCGCGCAGGACCAGCGCGTCCCGTTCACGAACTATGCGAGCCTCTGTGCCGCCGAGGCGGTGCAGGGCCTGATCCAGCGCGAAGTCGAGGCGGTGAACACGAAGCTCGCGCGCGTCGAGACGATCAAGAAGTTCCGCCTCATCGACGTGCTGCTCACGCCGGAAGACGAAGAGCTGACGCCGACGATGAAGCTGAAGCGGAAGGTGGTAGCGCAGAAGTACGCGCCGCTGATCGAGGGAATGTATAGCTAAGGCGGAAGTAGCTTTCGTTATGAAACTGACTTAGAGTGCTGGAAAATCTCCAAGGGAGGACGCTCGATGAAATCGACATTCCGCACCGCGGCGCTGGCCGCATGCTTCGCCGCCGGCAGCGCATTTGCGCAGGCGCCGCAGGGAATTTCCGCGACCGAGATCGTGCTCGGCGCGCATCTCGATCTCACAGGCCCCACCGCGGCCGGCATGGAATGGCTGCGCACCGGCATGATGATGAAGGTGGACGAGATCAACGAGAAGGGCGGCATCCACGGCCGCAAGATCCGCGTCATCGTCGAGGACAACGGCTTCAATCCCGCCAAGGCCGTGCGCGCGGTGGAAAAGCTCGTGGGCTCCGACAAGGTGTTCGCGATCGTCAACTCGTTCGGGACGACGCCGACGATCGCCGCCCACGGCAAGGCGCTCGAGGCCGGCGTGCCGCACCTCTTCCCCTGGTCCGGCGTCGCGGGCCCGTTCCACGCCGCGAAGAGCCCGCTCAGCTACACCTTTGTCGTGAACTACGATTGGGGCACGGCGGCCGGCGTCAACTGGGCGATCAAGACGCTGAAGCCCGCGAAGATCGGCGTGCTCTATCAGGACGATCCGTTCGGCCAGCTCGTGCTGAAGGGCGTCAACGACGCGGTGAAGGCGAACAACACGACCGTCGCCGCCACGGCGACGTTCAAGCCGACCGAGGTCGATCTCTCGGCGCAGCTCGCCTCGCTCAAGAATGCCGGAGTCGATCTCGTCGTGCTCGGCACGATCGTGCGCCAGACCGTCACGGCCTACACCGGCTCGCGCCAGATGGGCTGGAACGTCAACATGATCACGTCGATCCCGGGGCGCAACCAGACGATTCTCGCGATCGCGGCGAGCACGAAGGCCAGCCTCGACGGGCTTTACGGTATCAGCCAGTGGCGCATCCACGACAAGGACACCGATATCGCCTCGGCCAAGGCCTGGATCGCCGCCTATGAGGCGAAATACAAGAAGCCGGCGACGATGGAGGCCACGGTCGCCTATTCGGTGATGGAGTGGACTGCGCAGGCGCTCGAGGCCGCGGGCAAAGACATCACGGTCGAGAAGTTTACGAAGGCGTTACGCGAGATCAAATATACGGACAAGTTCGGCAATCCCGAGCAATCGCTCGGCGAGGGCAACCATGCCCAGCCGCAGACGGTCGCGGTCGATCAGGTGAAAGGCGGCAAGTGGGTCAAGATCAGCGACTGGATCACCGCGATCAAGTAGTCCGGGCGCTGCACCACTCCAACGGCGGCGCGGTTCCGTGAGCACCGCGCCGCTCGTTCTCCACGTCATCGCCGGGCTCGGCGTCGGCGGCGCCGAGCGGATGCTGGCGGCGCTCGTTACGGCACCACGCGCTGCCCCGCACCGGCAGATCGTCGTCGATCTCATTGGCGGCGGCGCGCTCGCGCCGGAGATCCGCTCGGCCGGCGTCGAGGTGCGAGAACTCGGGCTCGCTGGTCCGCTCTCTGTGCCGCGCGTCGTCTCAGCACTCGCGCGCATCATCCGCGAGACGCAGCCAACCGCGATCCAGAGCTGGATGTACTACGCCGATCTCCTCGGCCTCTGGGCGCTCGATCGCTCGGGGCGCCGGAAGGCGACGCGGCTCTATTGGGGCATCCGCTGCTCCGACATGGACCAGAGCCGCTACGGCGCCGCGCTGCGCTGGACGATCCGCGCTTGCGCGCGCCGCGCAAGCCGGCCCGACGCGGTCGTGGCCAATTCCCATGCCGGCCGCGCGTATCACCAGACGCTCGGCTACGCGCCGCGCGCGTTCCCCGTGATTCCGAACGGCGTCGATACCATGCGCTTCCGCCCCGACGATGCGGCGCGGCGGCGCGTGCGCGCGGAGCTCGGCATCGACGGCGGCGCCTTCGTCGCGATCCACGCGGCGCGCGTCGATCCGATGAAGGACCACGCGACCCTGGCGGCGCTCGCCGGCCTCCGCCCCGGCATCGCGTTCCTTGCCGCCGGGAAGGACACCGAGGCGCTGGCCGGCCCTGCCAATCAGCGCGGCCTCGGCATCCGCGCCGACATGCCGGCGCTCTACGCGGCCGCGGATTGCGTGCTCTCCACCTCGGCGTTCGGCGAAGGCTTCCCGAACGTCATCGCCGAGGGCATGGCCGCCGGATTGCCGGCGGTGGCGACCGATGTCGGCGACACGCGCCTGATCGTGGGCGATTCCGGCATCGTCGTGCGGCCGCGCGACGCGGCGGCGCTCGCCGCGGCGCTCGACGCGATCGCCGGAGCCGGTCCGGGCGAGCGCGCGATCCGCTCTGCCGCCGCCCGCGCCCGCATCGAACAGCGCTTTTCTCTGGCGCGCTGCGTCGCCGCGTTCGACACGCTGCATCGCGACGGCGTCCTGCCGCCGGAGTGAGCCGGCTATCGCGCCGGCGGCGGCTCACGGTCCGTGGGAATGCCGACGAAATGCCTGTAGATCGCCGTCACGCGATTGATGAGCGAGGCATCGCGCACGCGCACGAACAGGCCGGGATCCTGCGCCGAGAGCGCCAGGCTGTAGTAGCCCCAGAGGCCGGGCCCGAGGCGGGTGAGAAAGTGCACGGATCGCGTCTCTCCCGGCGCGGCGACGGGGAGGAAGGCGATGCGCACCGAAGTAACGTTCTCGGTCTCCACGACGAAGCGATCCGGCGCGAAATCCAAGACCCGCATCCGGTAGACGACCGGCGAGGAAAGGCGCGATTCCACCTGCTCGAAATGAACGGCGCCCGCGGCGCGCAGCTCCGCTTCCGTGAAATCCCGCCGGCGCCGCGTGAGATCGGGCCCGCTCAGCGCCGAAGCGTCGTCGATGAGGGTTCGCCACTCGCCGTCGCTGACCGACCAGTAGCGGATCTGGCGCAGCGCCGAGATGCGCCCGAACCGGCCGAGGAGCTCGTGGGCGCCGCCGTCGTGCCGGAAGCTGCCGGCCAAGGCGACGAGCAGCTTGAACGCTCCCGGACGGAGACCCTTGCACCCCGGAAACGCCCAATCGTCCCCCGCGCCCTGCTTGCGCCAGACGCCGACATTGGGCGGCGCGGACGGCGGCGCATAGGCCGGATGGGGCGGCGTTCCGCAGGGAGGACGCGCGCCCTCCTGCGCCTCGATCACGCCCGGCCACGACAGCAAAAGCGCCAAGATCAGAACGCGGAAACGCACCGTGCGATCGTAGCGCGGCGCCCGCGATGTGCCTAGCGAGGCAGGCGAAGATCGGCCCGCGATAGGCTTCGCCGGGCGTGTCTGATAAAAGAGGCCTTCGAATCAAGACTGGAATCTGTCATGCCCTGGATCGCCCGTGCGGCCTCGATCATCGGACTTGGCCTGATGGCCGGTTCTTCGTTCGCGCAAGGCGATTCGGGTGCGGTGATCGCCGAACTCATCCAAAAAGGCACGAGCGGCGCGAGCGAAGACGGGCTTTGCGAGCGGACCGGCTGGCCGGTGCGCGACCGCGCCGAGCTTTTTCCGCGCTACAAGGAATGGATGAGCGGCGCGCGCCCGGGAAGCGCGCCGTGGCAGTGGCGATCCTCGACCGGCTGCACGACGGCGGTCATCGTCAGCACCGGGAGCGCGGGCGGGCGGGAATGTCTGAGAACACGGACGTTCGTGTGCACGATCGGCGGCGTCTGCGTTTCGACGCCCGCCGACTGGTGCCCGACCGGCAGCGGCGATTTCGAGCGATGCGCCTGCGGCTAGCCGGTCGCGGCGGCTCCGTCCGATGAATTCGATCGCCGAGGACGCGAAGCGGCAGGTCCTGCAATGGATCGAGGAAGACAGGGACGCGCTCGTGGCCTTCCTGAGCGCGTTCGTCCGCGCCGCGTCGCCCAATCCGCCGGGAGACACGCGCGCCGCCGCCGATCATGTCTGCGCGTTCCTGAGCGCGCGCGGCCTGCCGTTCTCGGTCATCGCGCCGCAGGCCGAGATGCCCAATGTCGCGGGCACGTTCGATTGCGGAGCACCCGGGCGGCATCTCGCGCTGAACGGACATATCGACGTCTATCCCGTCACCGACGCCGGCGGCTGGCATCGCGCGCCGTTCAGCGGCGACGTCGCGGACGGCCGCGTGCACGGACGCGGCGCCGCCGACATGAAGTGCGGAACGACGGCGTCGCTGGCCGCCTATGCCTATCTCCATCGCCTGCGCGACCGGCTTCGCGGCCGCGTGTCGCTGAGCGCCGTTTCCGACGAAGAAAGCGGCGGCCGCTGGGGAACCGGCTTTCTGATGGAACACCATCCCGAGCTGATCGGCGATTGCTGCCTGAACGGGGAGCCCGGCAGCCCGCATCTCGTGCGCATCGGCGAGAAAGGCCCGCTTTGGGCGCGGTTCACCGTATCCGCCCAGGCGGGCCACGGCGGCTATCCCATCCCGGGCGCGGGCGCGATCGCGAAGGCGGCGCGCCTCATCGTCGATCTCGAGCGCGTCACCCGATTGAAGCCGGAAACGCCGCCGGCGCTGGCGGCGGCGCTGGAGCAGGCGCGCGCGGCGATGGAGCGCGGCCTCGGCGCGGGCGCCGTCGAGACGGTGCAGGCGGTGACGCTGAACGTCGGCACGATCCGCGGCGGCGCCAAGATCAGCCTGCGCGCGACCGAATGCGTCTTCGACGCGGACATCCGCCTGCCCGTCGGCATCGACAAGGCGGCGCTGATGGCCGAGCTTGCGGCCATCCTGGCGCGGCACCCCGATGCGCGGATGGACGAGCTGATCTTCGCCGCACCGAACGTGTCCGATCCCTGCGGCGACATGGTCGCGATTATTCAAGACAGCGTCCAGCGCCTGATGGGCTTCCGGCCGCCGCCGGCGGTGAGCATCGGCGGCAGCGACGCGCGCTTCTGGCGCTATCGCGGCATCCCGGCCTACATCTACGGCCCGACTCCGACCGGCGTCGGCGGCAGCAACGAATCCGTCGCGATCGACGAGTTCCTGAACATCGTCCGCGTGCACGCGTTGGCAGCGATCGACTATCTCGCGCGCGATTGAGCCGAGCAAGCAAACCTGTGGACGGCCGGTTGACTCAGCGGCGCATCGTGCCGCGTCTCCGCACGATGAAGACTGCCGTTGTCAACCGCGTGGACATTGCCATGCCTCGCCATCAGATTCGCCAAGGACTGGTCAAGCGCGCCCCGGCGCCACTATGCTGTCCGTGGTGATCAAACTGAGCGGTGTGGCGGCATCGCTTGATCCACGCCAAATCACCGACAGCGATCACCCGATCAAAAAGCCGATCTGAATGAGGGAGAACACCATGACCATCACGCGACGCCGCGCCCTTGCCGCAGCGTCCGCCACCGCGGCGGCCGCCCTATCGTTTCCCCGCTTCGCCTTCGCCCAAGGCGCCGCGATCAAGCTCGGCACCATCGCCGATACGTCGGGTCCCTTGCAGCCCTTCGGCACGCAGAAGCTGCAATGCATCCAGCTCGCGGTAGAGGAAGTCAATGCCGCCGGCGGCCTGCTCGGCCGCAAGATCGAACTCGTCACCTACGACGCGCAGTCCAACGACCAACTCTACGCGCAATTCGCCCAGCAGATCGCACTGCGCGACAAGGTAGACGTGGTGCATGCCGGCTTGCAGAGCTCTTCGCGCGAGGTGATCCGCCCGATCCTCCGCCGCGCCAACGCTCTCTATTTCTACAACACGCCCTATGAGGGCGGCGTCTGCGACCGCAACGCATTCCTCACCGGCACCACGCCGGGGCAGCTTCTCGCGAACTTATTGCCGTACATGATCAAGAAGCACGGCAAGAAGATCTACGTGCTCGCCGCCGACTATAATTTCGGCCAACTCTCGGAGAAGTGGACGCGCAAGATCGCCAAGGAGAACGGCGCCGAGGTGATCGCCAGCGAATTCTTCCCGCTCGACGTGAATCAGTTCGGCCCCACCATCGGCAAGATCCAAGCGGCCAAGCCGGACTTCATCGTTAACACCTTCGTAGGGCCCGGCCACGCCGCCTTCTACGGCCAGTGGGCCGGCGCGGGCATGAAGAAGAACATCCCGATCGCTTCGCAGACCTTCGGCGAGGCCGGCGAACACCTCCGCATGCCGCAGGAGCTCAGCGAAGGCATCGTGGTCTGCTACAATTACTTCGAGGAGCTGGACCGGCCGGCGAACGCCACGTTCCTCGCGAGTTTCCGCAAGAAGTTCGGCACGAATTACGGCTATGTCAGCGATCTCGGCATGTCCGAATACATGGGCGTGAAGATCTGGGCCGAGGCGGTGAAGAAGGCGAATTCGATCGCCCGCGAGGCGGTTATCAAGGCGCTCGAAGATGGGCTTTCCATCGAAGGGCCGGGCGGCAAGATGACGGTCGATCCCAAGACGCACCACTTCGTGTTCGACATGCACCTTGCCGAGGCAAAGAGCCGGAAGTTCGAGATCATCCAGTCCTTCCAGCAGGTAAGCCCGACGAACCCCGACGGCGTCTGCGATCTCATCAAGAGCCCCAACACGAACCAGCAGTTCGAACCGAAGCTCTAGCTTCCGCCGTGGACTACGCGGCGATCTTCGTCATCCAAGTCGCGTATGCGATCGCCAGCCTGGCGCTGATCAGCGTCGGGCTGGCGGTCGTTTACGGCATGATGCGGGTGATCAACTTCGCCCATGGCGAATTTCTCATGCTGGGCGGCTACGCCGTGATCCTGCCGGTGCAGGCCGGCGTGAATCTCTGGATCGCCATGCTGGTGATCGCGCCGCTCACTGTCGGCATTTTCGGCGTCGTGGTCGAGCGCCTCGTGATCCGGCCGCTCTACGGGCGCGTTATCGATACGGTGCTCGCCACTTGGGGTCTGAGCCTGCTGCTGATCGGCCTCGCCTCGGCGGCGCTCGGCTACTATCAGGAAGGATCGCGGCCGCCGCTTGGCAGCGTCGCAATCGGCGCCTATCGAGAGAGCGTCTACACGTTCTTCGTCATCGGCATCACCGCGGCGATCATGGTGGCGCTATATCTGGGCCTCAAGCGCACGCGCTTCGGTCTCCTGGCGCGCGGCACGATGCAGAACCCCGCCATGGCCGCCGGCCTCGGCGTGAACACGGGCAAGATCTACGCCGCCACGTTCGGCCTGGGCGCCGCCCTGTCCGGCCTCGCCGGCGCGATACTGGCGCCCATCTCCGGCGTCGTGCCCGTGATTGGAGCCACTTACATTGCCAAGGCCTTCATCACCGTAATCAGCGGTGGCGCCACCGCCCTCGCCGGCACCGCCTCGGCCGCCACGCTGCTCGGCGCCGTCAACCAGGTAGTCACATTCCTAAGTACGCCGGTCGTGGGCGAAGTGGCGCTGCTCGTCGCCGCCATCATCCTGTTGCGGCTCTTGCCCGCCGGCATCACCGGCAGACTTTTCCGGGGCGGAATTTAATGCGCACGGGTAGCAACGCTGGCGCCATCGCGATTGCCGTCGTCGGAATCGCCGCCCTTGTCGGCGTGCCGGAATTCGTCGAGACGTTCACGCTCGTCGATGTTTCGGTCTACTGCATCCTCTCGGTGCTGGCGCTCAGCCTCGCCTTCGTGTGGGGATACGCGGGCATTCTCTCGTTCGGACAATCCGCCTTCTTCGGTTTGGGCGGCTACGCCTATGCGCTGGCGGTGATCAATCTCGGCGAAAGCACGATTCCGATCCTGGCGGGAATCGCCGTTCCGATGCTGTTTGCCGCGCTGCTCGGCTATTTCATGATCTATGGCCGGATCAGCGACGTGTATCTGGCAGTGATCACGCTCACCGTCTCGCTCATCTTCTATCATCTCATCAACAGCACTTCGGGACCAGAGTACGCGATCGGCCGTGCACGACTCGGCGGTCACAACGGAATCCCCGGCCTCCCGCCGATTAATATCCCCGGCGATCGCAACGCGCAGCTCGACTACGCCGATACGTTTCGGCTTTCGGTCGCCGCGCTGTTGCTTGTTTATTTCGGTTTCCGGGGGGTGGTGGCGAGCCGATTTGGCCGCGTGCTGATCGCAATCCGCGAGAACGAGCTGCGCGCGGAGCTGCTTGGCTATGATTCGCGGCGCTACAAGCTCATGGCGTTCATAGTCGGCGCGGGCGTGGCAGGCTTCGCCGGTGTTCTGTTCGCGAGCTGGGGCTCGTTCGTCGGCCCCTCGGTATTCGGCATCGCCTTCGCGGCGCAGATCATCATCTGGATCCTCGTCGGCGGGCTCGGCACGCTCGGCGGCGCCATCGTCGGCACGGTTCTCATCCAATATCTCACGACGTGGCTGGGCCAGACGAAATCCCTGCCCGCAGCGCTCGGCCTTTCCAAGATCGATCCGAGCCTGGTTCTCGGGATCGTCCTGATCCTGTTCGTATTGTTGGTGCCGAGCGGGCTGCTGCCGACGTTGAAGAAACTGCTGCGCCCGCGCCTGCCGGGAGCGCCCTCGTGACCGGGCCGATCCTCGAGACTCGAGGGCTATCGAAGCGCTTCGGCGGCGTGCCGGCAGTGGATGGCGTGGATTTTTGTCTTGCCGAAGGAGAGCTGCGCTGCCTCATCGGCCCTAATGGCGCGGGCAAGAGCACCTTCTTCAAGATGGTGACGGGCCAGCTCTTGCCGAGCGCCGGCCGCGTGTACTTCCGCGGCGTAGACGTGACCGGCGAGGAGCGCCACCGTCTCGCCGGTCTCGGCATCGGCATCAAGACACAAGTGCCGAGCCTGTTCGAGGGCATCTCGACGCTGGAGAGCCTTCGGCTTGCGGCGCGGCGGTATCATTCCGCCGCCGAGGCCGCGCGCATCGTGGAAGGCGTGCTCGCCGATACCGGACTCGACGCTGTCGCCGCCCGCCGCGTCGGCGACCTCGCGCATGGCCAGCGCCAATGGGTGGAGTTGGGGATGGTGCTGGCGCGTCAGCCATCGCTGATGCTGCTCGACGAGCCCACGGCGGGCATGACGCCCGAAGAGACCGAGCACACGGCCGCGCTGATCCTGAAACTTCGCCGCGGCCGCGCCATCGTCGTGGTCGAACACGACATGCACTTCGTGCGCATGATTGCCGAGGGCGTTACCGTGTTCCACCAGGGGCGCATATTGATGGAAGCCCCGGTCGGCGACGTGCTCGCCGACCCGCGCGTTCGCGAAGTATATCTCGGCGGGAGCTGGCGCGATGCTTGAAGCGCGCGGCATCCATGCGCGCTACGGGCGCATACCGGCACTCAACGGCGTGAGCCTCTCCATCGCTGCAGGAGAGGCCGTGGGCGTCCTCGGCCACAACGGCATGGGCAAGACGACGCTGCTGAAGACGCTGATGGGCTATCTGCCCCTCGCCGCCGGCGAGATCAGCTTTGACGGCGCCTCGATCGGCGGCGAGCCCACGCACCGGCGCTCGCGCCTCGGCCTCGCCTATGTGCCGCAGGGTCGGGAGATATTCCCCTTCCTTTCGGTGCGCGAGAACCTTGCTTTGGCGGCGCGCGCGCCCAGCGACGTCGACGCCGTGCTTGCGGATTTCACGGTGCTGACGCCGCTGCTCGGCCGCCAGGGCGGCGCCTTGAGCGGCGGGCAGCAACAGATCCTCGCTATCGCGCGCTGCATGGCCACGCGCCCCAAATGCGTCCTGCTCGATGAGCCGACCGAGGGCATCCAGCCTTCGATCGTCGAGGCGATTGCGACCCTGCTCGCGCGCCTTCAGAAATCGCGCGGCCTCGCGCTCGTGATCGTGGAACAGCGGCTCGATTTCATCGCCAGCCTCGTCGGTCGCGCGCTGGTAATGCAAAAGGGAAAAGTCGTAACCGAGATATCGGCCGAAGGCCTCGCCGACCGCGATGCCGTCGAGAAGATCGTCGGCATAGACAATTAGCGACAAGCAGCAACCGGAGGAGACACGACATGGCGTTCAAGCTGCCGAATCCCGATCAGCTCCGCAAACTCGGCGCGGAGATGGGCATGGACATCACCGCCGACTACGCGAACCAAGTGATCGAGTACATCACGCCTTTCGCGGATGGCTATCGGATGATCGCGTCGCTCGGCGACGAGCTGCCGCCGATCAAGTATCCGCGCGGCGGCTTCTATCGGCCCGAGGGCGAAGAGAATAAGTACGGAGCCTGGGCAGTGAAGGCGCACATCAAGGGCGCCAAGTCCGGCAAGCTCGCCGGCAAGAAAGTGGCGATCAAGGACACCTATTGCGTCGCGGGCATTCCGCTCACCAACGGCGCTTCGGTGTTGGAAGGCTATGTGCCCGAATTCGACGCCACCATCGTCACGCGCCTTCTCGACGCGGGCGCCGAGATCGTCGGCAAGTCCGTGTGCGAGTATTTCTCATTCTCGGGCGGCGCCGCCACAAGCGTGAGCGGGCCAGTGCACAATCCGCGCGCCTGGGGCCACACGCCCGGCGGCTCATCGACCGGTTCGGGCGCTCTCGTCGCGGCAGGCGAAGTCGACATGGGGACGGGCGGCGATCAGGCCGGCTCGATCCGCATCCCCGCCTCGCTCTCCGGTGTCGTCGGAATCAAGCCCACCTGGGGCCTCGTCCCCTACACGGGCATCATGGGCATGGACGCGACCATCGACCATGCCGGACCGTTGACAGCGAACGTCGCCGACAACGCGCTGTTCCTGGAGGTGATGGCAGGACCCGACGGCCTCGATCCGCGACAGGGCAACGCGAAGGTCGACAAATACACCAAGGCAGTCGGCCAGCCGATCAAGGGCCTCAAAATCGGCGTCGTGAAGGAAGGTTTCGGCCAATACGATTCGCATCCCGATGTGGACGCCGGCGTTCGTGCAGCGATCAAGCGGCTCGAGAGGCTCGGCTGCGAGGTGAAGGAGATCTCGATCCCCTGGCATACCAACGGAATCTCGATCTGGAGCGCCATCGCGCTTGAAGGCACGTATCAGGCGGTGATGAACGGCGCCAGCATCGGCCGTAATGTCGAGGGCGTGTATCCGGTCTCGCTGGCCGCGCGTCTCGCCACGATCCGCGACCGCGCCAACGAGCTGCCGCATACGGTCAAAGTGGGCCTGCTGCTCGGCGCCTACACCGACCGGTTCTATCAAGGATATTTCTATTACAAATCGCAGAATCTTCGTCGCCGCCTGCGAGCCGCCTACACTGCCGCGCTCGACGAGCACGACCTGCTGGTCATGCCGACGACGCGCGTGATGGCGTCCAAGATCCCGCCGGCCGATGCGCCGCTGCCGGCGATCATGGCCCATAGCTGGGAGCAGATCGGCAACACCTGCCCGTTCAACGTCACCCACCACCCGGCGATCTCGATTCCGTGTGGCTATGGCGAAGGCGGACGGCCGATTGGCCTGATGTTCATCGCCAAGCACTGGCAGGAATCGATGCTCTACCGCGCAGCGCATGCCTACGAGCAATCGACCGACTGGCAGAAGGACGGTCCGGCCCGGAAGAAGTGACCGACGGCGACATTGCTTGCACTGCACATCGTCGCGCTCGCTAAGCCATGACGCAGATGCGTGAGCGGGCCTAAGTCGCGGAGCGGTTTAGGATCTCGGCTGGGTGCAGCGCATTAGCGATGCGATGCTCGCGGAATAGTTCCTACGCGCTCGCTCGAGGGAGGCCGATGCAGGCCCACCGCAATGTCATGTTCTGGGGGCGAGACCGCCAATCCCCAGGCTCCATTTTGAATTCTCGGCCGGCGCCTCGGATGCGAAGCATGGCCTCGGGCGCGTCCCGATAGAATTCACGACGAAGCCAACGAACAAACTCACGCGAGGCCGGTTCCGGGAGCTGCCCCTCGGCAGCGATGCAATCCACTTGCTCCTGAACGGGCTTGTGTGCTTTCGCCTCAAGTCGGAGGTTGCGCCGGCCCCCGGCACGATCGAGTTCGCCGACCAGGGCGCGCTCGATGTAGCGAGGACGCGTGTCATGCCCTTCGATGAGATTGCTGTAGTACGTGTTCATGATGCGGACGAGCACGGGGATCAGGAAGCCGTCCTTGCGGATGGACCGCGCGAGCTTCTCGCGCATGAAGTCGTCCATCTTGTTCCGGTTCCAGGGGTTCGGGGCGAAGTCGGCGACGGGGGCCACGGCCACGGAGCTGGGGATTTCGATGCCGGAGAGCTGATCGATCAGGCGCGCTGCGCCGATCGGTTCGCTGGGCGGGGAAGGCGCAGCGCAACCGCAACAACCCAGTGCCTTGCGCAAGGCGATAGAAGCGGAGTGAGCCCTGTTGCGCTCCACTACCACTAGTCTCACTAGCCTTCTATCTCGAGCGTCCGTCGATCTTTGCAAGTCCCGACACTTTGAGCACGGTCGAACAGCGGGCTCAAAGAGACGGCGCGGCCACACTCATGGCCGCGCCGCGTCAGTTTGCGGCGCACACGTTGCAAGGGTATGGGGCTGCGCGCCGCGTGCAATAGGTCCGCATATTGCCGAAACCCGTCAACGCCCACTTAGGGTATGAGAACCGCCAACCATGTTCTGAGAATGGGGACCGGCTATTCGGCGAAAGCGCGCAGAACGGGATCACGCAATCATGCGACGCGATCCGGTTCACACAACACGATCGGGCACGCGCGCCGTCACTCTCGGCGCGCTACGGGTAGAAGCCTACGCGCGCTGGCACCTCTTGAACTCACAAAAGCGCTCCGACCGGGGGAACCAGCCGGAGCGCCAATGGACCCCGCGCTTTGGGCAAGCGCACCTGCAGGAATTGGGGGAACCTGCAGTCGGGCAGACCGAATATCCCATAGTCCGTGCGTCCCACCGTACCCTGAGTTGGGTAGGCCCCGGTGAAAAAGCGTTCGGCAGGGTGACACACTGCGACATACCCCAAATATGGGCTGCGACCTAAGGGGCACCAGCCCATGTTACCCGTTCGATTTTCCGTTGCGGTACGTGCGTCGATCCGCTGCCGCACACGTGCGCCGATGAGCGCCGCGGACTAAAGCGAGGAGGACGGGGACTCTTGAAAGGCGCATGTACCGAGCTCACGCTGCGGCCGTTGGGTGCCGTGGGACAGACAGGTACGAAAGCGGGCGTCGCTGCTGCGGTACGCGGTTCCGTGCGGCAAGCGGCCGTGAGCTGCTAGTGGTTGCCGCCTCCGTAACTCAATTGTTTGAATAAGAGCTAGAAATATCAGTGATTCAGCCTACAAGTTTATCAAGGGGTTCCGGCGTCAGATTTAGTATTCCCAATATGCCGCCTTTCATATATGTCGCATATGCGCGATGAGGTTATTTGCGAGTAAAGCTCATGGCCAGCATCTACAAGCGCAAGGCTGCCTCGCGAGTCAGAACAAAAGAGCGCACTCTTCTACCGAAGAGTGCTTCAGGGGACGGCGGAACGTTCATATCAAACCGGATAGGTTGGGTTGATCAGCGTATCAGTCGGTTGATCGACGAGAACCGTCGGCTCATGGATCTCGCGGAATGCTTGCGTGCCGACATAATGCGGATGGCGGCTTGGCGAGATACGCAGCACTGATCGGCTTTTTGCGGCAACGCGAAGTGCTTGGTGCTTCGGACTACTCATAATTGCGCCGGTCCGATACCCGTCGGGCGATGCTCGCAATTGCGAAGACATCGTGGGCAGGCCCGCAACTCGCTCAACTGCGCTCAGTCGAAGGCGTGTCAATTTACGGCTGCCTCACATATGCGCCATAATTGGACTCGCGTTCCATGGACCATACCCCATTTTGGGGAAGCGGAAGCAGCCGAGATAGTTATCTTACGTGTCGATGCGTCCGGGGGCCCCGACTCCCGACACGTGGCTCCCCGGCCACGACGTATCAAATTCGCGCTCCCGCGGGTCCATCCGCGAGGGGCGCATTTTTTTTGCCAATGATGACGCGCGTATTTGACGAGCGACGCGAACGGTTCCCATGTTGCTTTCTCGGCCCGATGTATGGTCCGCGCCACGGCCGGGTGCTAGTCGGTCACTTGCCGCGCGGAGTTTCGTTCGACGAGCCCGCTCTCGGTGGGCGGCCGAAACTGAACCGTTTGAGCGCCGGCGTATTGGCGAATAGGCGGGTGGGATCCTTGCGGCCCAGCCCAGGTACAATTGTCGGAGTCTCCCGAAAACGTCGGCCGGCGGAAGGCGAAACCGGATGCCGACCTTTCCTTTCCGCGGCCACATCGAACAGCCTTCAAGCGTTCCAAAATGCGGGCACTGCAGTTTCACGAAGGAGGGCCGCTTTGGAATTTGGCGACGCGAAACGCAACGTCACATCGGCTCCGTTTTGGGCTTCGAGCCAGATTGTTGCGCCGGGTGATGGAGACAATTGTGTTACATTTGACCTATATGTGCTGTAAATGAATAGGCAGCCAAGATCGTTCTAAACATGGAGCGTCGGCGGGCCGGCGGCTCTGAAAGCGCGACGTTTTCCGTCCGCAAAGCATGCCAAAGGGTCTCCAATGACGCGCTTGGTCCGGCCGTATCTCACAATCGACCAAGCGCGCGCACTCATTGCCGCGGCAGAGGACCGCGCGTTCAAGCTGTCTTTGGCGCAATTACCCTATCCGCAGCAAGGCAATCGAGAGCCCGTGTTACTCGCCGGTGCAGCCGTGCAGCTTAAGGAAGCCCTGACTGCTCGTGAGAGCGAGGCCGCGCCAGCAGCCTCTCGCGCGGATCTTCGACGCGATTGATCGGCATCACCCCACGCTTTGTCGCGCCGCAAACCGGCAATGATGACCGCAGTATCATCTACGGCGGATCTGATCCTCCAGTGCCATCTTCTGTAGCAAGAGATCGGTCACGAGCTTGCGCAACCTGCCATTCTCCGCCTCGAGCTCGCGCAACCGGTCGGAAGGGGCGTCAGCACCACTCTCGTGCTCCCCCCTCCAACGATAAAGCGTCTGACGCGAAACGC
The DNA here is from genome assembly GCA_964481045.1 of uncultured Candidatus Odyssella sp. Lineage (GTDB taxonomy): Bacteria > Pseudomonadota > Alphaproteobacteria > Bin65 > Bin65 > SBBV01. The sequence continues at coordinate 27,596 of CAYZSG010000023.1, forward strand.
CGATCAGTTTCGTTGCCTCGCCAAGCGTCTTCCCTTCACTGACAAGAGCTTCAACCTGGCGAAGCTTGCCCGCGATCTCTTCGGTCGAGTGTCTCTTTCCCGGCAACTTCAGCCCCCCGCGATATATCGCTTCCCAACACACGACTTCTTTTCTGTTCGGTGCTTGCGGCATCGAACGCACATCGCGGAATGCGTGCAAGTCCACGCATTTTCCAGCTAGTTATCGGACGCGCCTCACACCTGTCAAGGCTCGGGAAGTCAGCCATCATTTGACGCACGGGCGCTTTCGATGGTTCTATTTGATGTTGCTTTTGTACCCTATTGTACGCCACAGACGTGATTAACCAACACTGCTTCAAGACGCGCCGTGCGAAGTACAGCGGACGGAGTCTCAAAACTTGCGGCCAAGCCGGGTATCGAGGGCGACCCCTTGTTTGCCATGGGCCGCATTGTGCGGGAGTATGACCATCGTCTCGCAGCCGCCCTTCGCGAATATGATCTGTCGCTGGTCGACTGGCGCCTTCTATTGAGGTTGGACGAGCGTGATGGCGACAATACGACGACTTTGGCCTTGCGAACGTTGCATGAGCGTTCGGCTGTCGTCAGGGCCGTGGACAGGCTAGAGCGAGCTAAGCTGGCGCAGCGCTCAAACCATCACGTGGACCGGCGCAATAGCATCGTTTACATCACGGACGCCGGCAGGTCCGTTCTGCGTCGCGCGGCACCCTCCGTTCAACACGTAAGAGAGGTTGCATACGCTGGTTTGACCGACGCCGGGCTCCGCATATTCACGGACTTTCTGGCTCACATGGGCCGCAACCTGAATGTAGAGCTGCGAATGGGCGCGCCGCGCGAAGAGGCGTCATCAAGGTAGTTCGGCAGTCTCCTCACGCCCGGTCCGGGTGATTTCATTCCGGTGCAAGGTCGCGGTGTTCATAATCAGCTTAACCAGTTCGGCTTGGCGCGCCGCGCCTGTCTTGCTGAATATCCGCTTGATGTGAGTCCGCGCCGTATTGGGGCTGATTCCGAGTATCTCGGAAATGCTCTCGACGCTTTCGTTGTTCGCGAGCAGCGCGCAGATACGAACCTCGGACGAGGTTAGGTCGTAGGCGCTCTGAAGCAGCTCATGGTCGATCGGAACTTTCTGTCCGAGGTCGAAGAAGCTGACGACCAGCAATCGCTTGTCGAGTTGAGATGGCCCGCGATGGGCAACGGCCTTTATGTTCACAAGAACATGTCTGTCTTGATCGGGAGCGCTCACGATCATGCGCTTTACGCCACCGTTGTGATGCGAGTTGATTGCCTCGGCGACGGCGCGCGGGAAATGCACGACGCTGGCGACGGATCGCGATCCGCCCGTCTTGGCGCCGGACGGGGCTCCTAGCGATGCCAAAATGCGATCGCAGACGTGGGTGGTGTAGATTACTTTTGGCGGATCCAGAATCGCGACGCCCAGCGCCGCATCGCCAATCACTTCCGCCAAGCCGGCGCAGATCATCGCCTGCCCGGCCATGCTGCGTTGACTTTCGAGCGCTTGGCGGGCGTGAAATGCGAAGCACCGGGCAGTATCGATCTCTTTCCCGCCGAAATCCGGCTCCTGCTCCGGACGGCTCAACAAGACCCGTGTCACCTTTTCAGGGCTGACCATCACGACGATGTGGAGCGTGTGATAGATCTGCTGCGGCGCCAGAAGATCGGCATAGAACCGGGTCGCGACCAGATCGGAAAGCGGCACGATGCGCGCGCCGCGCCAAATCAATCCCTCTGCCTGGTAGTATTGCGTCTTGGAAAGCCAAGCATCCTGCGATGCCGGAAGGGAATTCAGTCTCTCGGCGAATTCTGAAGAGAGATTGTATGAATCGACGATATGAACTGTGTCTCGATCAAGGTCGCACGTGCTCCAAATCGCCTTGTCGCTTCCCGTTTGGATTGCGAGTTCGCGTAGGGCCTGCCGGATGGGCGCCGCGCCCAGAACCGACCGGTAGATCTCGCCCACCAGAAACTCCCGCTGCTCCCCGTTTAGTTCATGTCGAGTCATGCTTCCCGCATCGGTGGCCGCGCTCGATTCTTAACTCCTTATCAACCATGTGTCACTCGCCGTGCGCACCAAATGTTACTTACGTCACCAATTTACCATAGGCCGCCCTAACGGCGCGATGGACGCCATCCGGCGTTTAGCGCCATTTCGTATGAAGGATGGAACATTTGGGATTTTCTATCGCGGGCTTCGATTGGCGGAGCATTCGAGCCCGGCGTGGCGGGCGAGCAAGGCCGCTCGGCGGCACAATGTACGTCGTGCGAATGCGTCCGTTCGGCCGCCGCGACTGTCGCTTTGACAGTCCGTAGCCGCTCAATGATGGTTGCCAAAGACGCTTTTGCGGGACGATGTTCCATGGCGCTCAGTGTCCATGAGCGGAAAATACATCTTATTGGTTGATAATATGTTACATCGCGCGATTGCCTCGCCGAGTGTCATTCGCAACCGCCGAATGCGGGCGGACGGATAAGACGCCTGCGCCCGTTGGGTGACGGGCGTCGAGAATGTGCTCCTTAGATCGCGGCTGTGCCGGCCCAGAGTTCGGTGGGCTCTGTCATGGCGACCCTTTCCTCGGAGAACGGGTCTACGTTTACGGCTACAGCGCATTGACGCACGAACGGATCCACGGCCGTCGGCACCTCGATCGCGCGAAAAATCTGCTTGAGCGCCGCCTTGATTTCCGGTGGCGCCGACGCGTCGACTTCGATTTGCCCGGACGGACTGACGCCGAGACGCGCATGGTGAAACGCGTCTTCCATTGCGAACCCGAATTCGCTGAGCAGCGAAATAATTTGAATCAAGGTCGGCAGAATATGGCGATTTCCCGAAACCCCGATCGCTAGCCAGGCCCGGTCGCCCGAGAGCGCCAACAAAGGCAAGAGATAGTGGCTTGCGACCGATGGGTCTTTTCCCGGATCATGTCCATTCTGCGCCGGCATCGCAAAATTGTTGGCGAGGATCCCGGTCGAAGGGAGCACCACTTTGGAGCCGAACAACGAGCCTAGACTTTGCGACAGCGACGCCATGTTTCCATCGCCGTCGATGACGGAAACATGAGAGCTCCATTCACTCAGATCTTGATCGCCGTGCCGATGCTCGGCATATGCGGAGAGAAAGGCCTGCGCGAGGTTCGTAAGTCGGACCCGATCGATCGGAGAAGACGTGTCCGCTTCAGCCCTCATCATCTCGCAGAACGTATCGGCGAGAGTGCTCCCCGGGGGGACCAGATATCGCTTTCCGTGCCGCGCGACGACCGTGGGTTGGAGGCTGCGCGCGCGATACCCCTTGAGGTCAGCCTTGCTGATCGGCGAACCGCCGCGAGCGAGGTCGTCGGCGATCGCATGGGCGATCATTCCCTCATAGAAGTCGCGTCCGCCGCGCTCCGCAAGCGACTTCAGGGCGGCGGTGAGCCCAGGGTTTCGCAGACGCCTTAGTGCTTTTCGCCCCAAATAGGAAGGAAGGGGCATATCGGGCAAGAACCAGTGCCGCGAGGCAGGGAAACGTCCAAGCGCCGCCGCCTCGAGTCCAATCGTAAGCGCCGCGTACCAGTCGACCTCTAACCCGTCTTCAGAAAGTCCGACAGCCGGGGCGACAAGGGCCGGCCATGGCATCGTACCGAAGGCATGAGCGGTCCAAAGGCCTTCCGGCTGGCCGAAAATCGCGATCGACCGGTAGGCGGTCAGTCGAGCGAGATGCTGGTCCTCGAAAACATCGTTGCGACGCGGCGGAGGTTGATCCGGCAATGCGGTGGGGAGGCCCGCCGGGAAATCGACGACATGCCCCCGCATTTTCCACTGATCCCAGATCGTCATGCATCCGGCGCTGCCCAGGCCGCTGGTCCAAGGCTCGAGAACGGCCAAGGCGAGCGCCGTTGCGATGCAGGCGTCCACGGCGTTCCCGCCTTGCGAAAGAACTCTGGCGCCAACATCCGCGGCGAGCTGATTCTTAGCAGCTACCGCGCCCTTTCTCCCCCTTGCCGCCTTTTTCACAAAGCGGACGTGCCTGCTCATGTTCGCCGACATTCACGGGATTTTCTTCGACGTTGTCGGATCGACCGTAGCGAGCGCTAGCATTCCTGTAGTGCTCCTTTTGGGGCAGGGTCCGCGCTTCTTCGGATGATGCCTGCGTCATCCCATCGTTGGCTGGCCGCGATGATCGCGGCGATCCACTGACGCTTCAGTTGAGGGCAGAAACGCGTGCTGCGCTTGTCAAAATGAAGCCACACGGGAAAGCCTAAGGCGGCTTTGTGCGCCGAGCCCAATGCGTTTACTGCGGACGCGGCTAGCGTGCGGCTACCCCAAAACGGGTACTCCAGTTAACGCAAGAGTCCGTATGAGTCCGTGCGATCATTGCGGGCGAAGGTCTATGACGACACCGAACCGTGTCTCGACGTTCCGGCACAGGTGCGGTCGGCGGCCGGCCTTGCCCATTCATTGCCGCGCGATCGTGTTCCCGTTGGCGGCCTGCCTCCTCGCTTCGTGCGCCGACATGGGCGCGCTTTTGCGGTTGGGCGGCGAGCCGTTCGTTCAAACAGCCGACAAACCGGTACTGGACCCGAACGTGCCTGCGCGCGCCGATGCCTCAGCCACGGGCAATCCAGTCATCGACCCGAAAGCACGGGAAGCTCGGTCACCCGCCGTGGCCGCCGCCGAAGATGCGCCGCGCGTTTCGCCGGAGATCGGCGTTGGCTCGAAGCGAGGCGCGCCGTTGACGGAGGTAAGGCAGCAACTCGCGAGGCTTCTGCGCCGCAGCGCCATCGACGAGGTGCCGGATGAGCTTATGGCCGAGGGCGCTCCCGCGAAAACGCGCTTCTTCGTTCAGATCGGCTCTCATCAATTGCAGAGCGCCGCGGATAGTCAGTTGGGGAGCGCGAGGATGTCTTTGTCCTCCGTCATCGCCAACTTCGATCTGCAAGTGCGCCCGGGTGAGATTTCGGGGCAAGGGCGGTTCTTCCGCGTGCAGATAGGTCCAATATCGAACCAGGGGGCCGCGATCGATCTTTGCCGCTCTCTGCAAACGCAGAAACATAGTTGCTTCATGCTCGCGGAGAAACTGCCGGAAGCATCGAAACCGAAGCCGGATCTGGCTTTGAAAGGCGAATGGGCTTCGATCGCGCTCGGCGAGGGCGCGAACCGGAATTACGCTGGTAGGCCCACGAAAGACGAACCTGCGCCGAGCAGCGCACAGCAGCTCGCAGACGTTGCACCCGCGTATACCGCGCCCGGCTTGCCCGGCCTTCCAGACTAGGCCACCTGCCCGGTCCGCTCACTCGCTTCGTTCGAGCCCTCGATGGGGGCGAAGCGGCAGCACGTTCGATGGAAGGACGACGCGCTGGTCCGGTCCCACCGGTCGGACCGGCCGTTTCCGATAAGCAAACGTGATGAGGAGCCGCAGCAGTTCCGCCTGCCGCGTCGTGCCCGTCTTGTCGTAAATGCGCTTCAAATGCGTTCGCGCCGTTTGCGGGCTGATGCCAAGCCGCTGTGAGAGAACGTGAACGTTGTCGCCACTGATCAAGCCCGCGCAAACCCGCGCTTCCGCCGCGGTCAGCGCATAAGCGGCCCGCAGCGGCGCCTCGTCCAGCTCGAACGGGGATGCGGCGGTTCGCGCGATCAGAATGAAGCCGCTGCGCGAACCCCCGCCGGCGGTGGCGGTCAATCGAATCGGTCGTATGCCGACGGAGGTCGGGCGCGCGTCATCATCTGCCCCGCTCTCGATATTGCAAAAGCTCGGGACCGGGCGCGCCGCGAGGGCCTCGGCGAGCTGCCGCGGAAGGCGCGCCTCGACATGAGGTTTCGAAAAGCGTGAAAACTTGGGGAGCGCGCCCGGCGCCGATTTTCCCGCCGCCGAAGCGCCGAGGACGAAAGTGGCGAAGGTCGCATTCATGTGAAGAATGGTTGCCGGCGGCTCCACGATGGCGACGCCCGCGGCAAGCTCGTCGAACGCGGCGTCGACGCCATCCTGAACGAACCGGCGCATCGTGCCGGCGTCGCTGATGTCGAAGGCCTGCCGCGCGTGCGCCGTATAAAGCCGGCAGATCTCGATGGCGGCGGCGTCGTAGTCTTCGGAGTTCGTGCGCCGCGTCAGCATGACGTGATAGACCTCGGGACCGCGCACGCGGATCACGAGGTGCGCGGTGGGCCCGATCGCCTGCCCATACAGGAAGAGCTTGTAGAACTCGGTCTCATTGAGGCGCGCCGGATCCACGATCTCGGCGCCGCGCCAGACCAGGCCTTCGGCCTGGAAATAAGGCGCGCGCGCGAGCCATGGATTCTGGCTGGCGTAGAGCTCGCCATAGGTTTCGACGAAGTTCGGCTCGACGTTGAAGCTTGCGCAGATCGCGCCGCGCCGCTCGTCGAGGTTGAAATTGGCGGCGAAGGCCTTGTCGCTCCGCGTCAGCTCCGCCAGCAGCTCGAGCGGACGGGAAGGCGGAATCAGCCCCGCTGCCGAAGCATACAGGGCCGCGATCATGTCGTGTTGAGGCTGCGAAGAACGTTCCTGCAAGGCTCATCCCCCAATAGCGGCAACGCCGGCGCCGCCGAATTCATGGCGGCGCCAAAGTCCACGCCGGGCTGCGGTGGAAGCCGGCAAGCCCATGCCGGATTCCGAATTGCCCCTCGTGAACGCACGAAAAGTTCGCCAGCGAGATTTAGAGCGTTACGAGATTGCGATAGCCCCCTTTTTGGTGACTCCGTTCCAACTATGTAGCACAAGGTAACGTATTCTTCATCCTGCCTTGTGACGGACGAACTGAATGGCCGCATGAAAATCGACGCCGAACAACAAGAGACGAGCCCGAAGAACAAAGATCAGAATCGACAATTCTCAATGAAAGCGGGATTTTCAGCCACGCTGTATTGCCGGCGACGCAGCCTCCCCTTTGCTGTTCCGGTTGTACCGCTTGTCATCTACATGTCTCGTTTGTTTATTGTTTATTAACCATAACCGCAACGCGCTCGCACTTACCCCAAAGGGGGTAAAGCGGCCGGCGAAGAAATCGCGATCCGTCAGCGAAAGAGGGGCGTCTCATCGCCTCGTGACCGCCTAGAAGCGCAGGGTCCGGCTGTTAGCGGTGGTCTTCCACGGCGTGACGGAGGGACGGAGGGACCACCGCCGGGCCGAACGGTCCGGCCGGGGTATTTCACTCAAACCAGAGGCAATTGGAGGAGGAGTTCGATGCTACGCAAAGCTCTTCTAGGCGCCGTCGCTGGTATGGCATTGCTGGCTTCGCCTGCGAAGGCGGACTTCACGCTGTACGGTGACGTCGACAAGAACGTCGATATCTACATCTGGGAAGGCGTGTTCAAGCTGAAGCTGGCCGCGTTCCTGGTGCTGATCGTCGACAACCCGGAGAAGGTGGCCAAGTCGCAGGTCGTCTTCAATCAGCGCAATCAGCTCAACCATGCTTGCGAGAACTGCGCCGAGAAATTGGACCTGATCAACAACTCGATCAGGAACAACGCCGGCATCACCACCGTCAACCAGTCCGCCGGCAACTTCAACAACCAGGGCAACCTGGTGTCGGTCGCGTGGGCGAACGTGGGCGAGATTCCGCCAGGGACGCCCCCGGGCCAAGATCCTCCGGCAAATCCAAACACGGGCCACGCGAACTCGCAGGTCGCGGGTGAGCAGATCCTCGGCAACGGCAGTGCAGGTTTCACTGACGTAGACGGTCGCCGGGTGCACGTGCTCGAATCGGGCAATGGCAACACCGTCAGGACGACCAACGTGCCGTTCCGCGATGCTCGCATCGAGTCGTCGGTGAACGATAACAACGGCATCACGCAAGTGAACCAGGCCTCGGGCAACATCAACAACCAAGCCAACGGCATGTCGCTCGCGTTCACGTTCTACAACGGCATCGCGCTGTCCGACACGGCGCTCGGCCAGTGGAACGTCGGTAACAACGTGGACGAGCAGGCTGTCAGCAAGCACGCGCTGATCACCGGCTCCGTCATCGGCAACACCGGCGTCACGCAAGTGAACCAGACGGCGGGCACGTTGGCGAACCAGTCGAACACGGTCAGCCTTGCGGTGACCGGGCTCGGCCTCACGCAGCGCTAAGCCAAGGGAGTGGGAACCATGAAAAAGACACTTCTTCTATCCACGGCCCTGCTGGCGAGCGCGATCGCGTTCACCGGCTTGGCACGGGCCGATGTGACCGTCGATGGACATGCAGAGTTCATCAAGGACATCGAGGTGTGGGAGCGCTCTTACAGCCTCTACGCTGTGGGAATTCTCTCGT
>CAYZSG010000024.1:0-16964 GCA_964481045.1 uncultured Candidatus Odyssella sp.
CGAAGGCGAGGTATTCCTCCACCATCTGCTCCATCTCGGCCACGTCGCCGGCGAGCCCTTTGGCGCCGGGCTCGTTGCCGAGCATCGCGATCTCGAGTTTCATGCGCGCGAGCGGCGTGCGCAGATCGTGCGAGACGCCGGCCAGCATCTCGGTGCGCTGCTGCAATTGGCGCTGCAGGCGTTCGCGCATGATGAGGAAGGCGGCCGCGGCCTGGCGCACCTCCCGCGCGCCGTAGGGCTTGAAGTCGGGCACGTCGCGGCCCTTGCCGAACGCGTCGGCGGCTTCGGCGAGCCGGCGGATCGGCTTCACGAGGTTGCGCATGAAGATCACGGCGATGCCCAGCGTCACCGCCGCGCTGCCGAGCGACCAGAGCACGAAGATCTCGTTCGTCGTGCTGCCGAGCTTCCGCCGCGTCGCCACCACCTCGAGCACGCCGGCATTGCCCTGCACGACGACGCGGATCTGGCGCGGCAGCGAAACCGCGTCGATCTGGAACGGAACGCGCAGGTTCTCCATCGCCGCGACCAGCTCGATGCCGGCGCGCGTGTCGTCGCCGGCGTGGCGGATCTGCGGGCCGAGCTTGCCCTCCGGCCGCCAGGTGAGATTGATGCTGAGGAAGCGCTCGGCGAGCTCCACAGCGGCCGCGCGCTGCTTGGCGTCCGCGCTGGTCTCGATCAAGGTCAGCGCGAGGCCGATCTCGCCGGCCAGAGAGCGCGCCGCGTTGCGCGTCACCGCGTCCACGTGATTGTCGAAGAAGATCCAGATCGCGATCACCTGCACGAGGATGATCGGCGCCGCGAGGATCGTGAGCGCGCGGCCGAGCAGCGATTTCGGAAGGTAGCGGCGGAGCCACTGCATCGCGCATCAATCCGGCAGCAGGAGATAGCCCTTGCCGCGCGCGGTCTGCAGATAGCGCGGGCCGCGCGGATCGTCCTCGAGCTTGCGGCGCAGGCGCGTCACCTGCACGTCGATCGCGCGCTCGCCGCCCTCGGCGCCGGTCTCGGCCGCGAGCTCCTCGCGCGACATCGGCGCGCCGGCCTTGCGCGCCAGCGCGCCCAAGAGCCGCGCCTCGGTTTCGGTGAGCTTCACACGCTCTTCGCCGCGCGAAAGCTCGAGCCGGTCGAGGCGGAAGCGGAACGCGCCCAGCCTGATCTCGTCGGCGCCCGCGGGCGCGGCCGGGCGTGCCGCGCGGCGCATCAGCGCCTTCAAGCGCAGCACCAGCTCGCGCGGCTCGAACGGCTTCACGAGATAATCGTCGGCGCCGTGCTCGAAGCCGGCGATGCGGTCTTCGCTCTCGCCCATCGCGGTGAGCATCAGGATCGGCGTCTCGATCTTCTTGCGCAGATCGCCGGCGAGGTGCAGGCCGGATTCGCCCGGCATCATCACGTCGAGCACGATCGCGTCGAACGCGAAGCTGCCCACCGTGGCGCGCGCCTCGCGCGCGTCGCCGGCCACCGTCACGCGGAAGCCGTTGTCGGCCAGGAAGCGGCGCAAGAGCTCGCGCAGGCGCCGGTCGTCGTCGACCACGAGCACGTGCGGCTGTTCGGTTTCCATCGCGCGATTATAGACCGCGCGCCGCGAAACTGAACGATAGATGAATGGCGGCGTCAGGATGGGTTCAGCGCCGGGGCGCTATGCACGGCACAACGAAACGGGGCGAGCGAACGCTCCGTATGCATGGGTCAAAGGAGAGAACACAATGACTATCGCTCGCATCGCCCGCGCTGCCGTGATTGCCACGGCCGGCGCGCTCGCCACCGCCGGCGCCGCCTCGGCAGCTCCCGCGCTGAACCTCGGCGCCGATACCGGCCCCACGGCCGCGACCGAAGCCACGCCGGTCCATCACTACGGCTCGTATCACCAGGGCTACTACAACAATTACTACCAGCCGCACTACCAGCCCTACGGTTATGCGCCATACGGCTACGCGCCGCCGCCGCCGCGCCCGCGCCACTACGCGCCTTACGGCTATCGCCCGCACGGCTACTACGGCTATCGCCGTCCGCACACCGGCCTTTATATCCGCACGCCCGGCCTCCGCCTCGGCATCGGCTTCTAAACGCCGCGCCTTCGGCTGCAACGGGAAGGGGCGCGCCGCGCGGCGCGCCCCTTTTTCGTGCCGCATTTCGCGCGTTATGGCATGCGCCGGAAATCTGAACCGCAGATGAACCGCCGTTCACGGGCTGGTCACGATTGTCCCAACCCGCGAACCCGCGCGCGTGCGGGGCGTTCTTGTTTGTACAGGAGGCGAGAGCTTCCTCATCGATTGCACCCCCGAAAGGAGGTTTCCATGAAGATCCTCAAGCTCACCACGGCAGCGCTGGCCGCGGCCACGGCGCTCGGCATCTCGGGCGCGGCGATGGCCGCCCCGGCCGGCAATCTCGGCAATGGCCAGCAGACGGCGAAGACCGACGACGCCGTGAAGCAGGTCCGCCATTGGCGCCACCACAATCACGGCTACTACTATTCCCCCTACTACTATCGCCCGTATTACCAGCCTTACTACACGCCGTACTATTACGGCCCGCCGAGCTTCAACTTCGGCATCCAGATCCGCTAACGCCGAAGTTCGATCACGCAACGGAAAAGGAGCGCCTCGCGGCGCTCCTTTTTTCGTGCGCGCGGAGATCTCAGCCGAGCTCGAACGTGGTCACGCCGAACACGCGCGCGATGTCGATATCAGGCGCGTCGCCGGCATACATGCGCGCGGTCTCGAACACCGGCGCGAGGCCGTAGCGCCCGGCCAGTGCCACCGCCGCCGCGTTGGGCTCGGGAACGTCGAAATAGAGCATCTCGCCGCCGGCGCGCGCGGCCAGCGCGAGGAAGATCTCGTCGGCAATCCCGGCATCGTCGGCGAACAGCGGCCCGATCTTGTAGCCTTTCTGGCAGGCGCGGATCGCGCCGAAGCCGGCGATCGCGCCGTCGCGCTCGGCGGCGATCGCGGCGCCGGCCAAGGGGCTCAGCCACAGGCTCAGGAAGGCCGCGCGCGGCGCCGGAAAGCAGCGGCGGTCATAGGCGGCGAGCCGGTCGAACGGCAAGGTGCGCGCCGGGCGCAGGATCACACCGGTCTTGCCGCCCGCCGCCGATGGCGCCGCCCCGCCGAAGCGGATGTTGCGATAGGCGAGACGGAATCCCGAGCGCGCGTAGTTCGCCTGCTGCGCTACGACGCCGTCGAGGCCCACGCGCTTCGCCGGCCGGCGCGCCAGCGCCTCCTGCCACAGTTTCAGCCCGAAGCCGCGCCCGCGATATTCGGGCCGCACGATGTAGAGCCCGAGAAACGCGAAGGTCTCGTCGTATGACACGACCGAAATCGCGGCCGCCGGTTCGCTTTCGCGCCAGCCCATGAAGAAGCCGAGCGGATCGGCGGCCTGGAACGCGCGCGCATCATCGAAGCCAGGGTTCCAGCCCTCGGACGCGGCCCAATCGAGCGCGCGGTCGAGATCGGCGCGGCCCATCACGCGGACCTCGTAGGGGGCGCGCAAATCCATCTAGCGCTTCCGCAATCCGCCGAGCACGGTGCGGAAGCCGGCCACGGCCTCGGCGCCGGCGGCGCGGTAGGCGCCGGCCATCAGCGCGCGCTGCGGCGCGGTCAGCGCCAGCTCGAGCGCCTGTCCTTTGTCGGTCAGTCTGAGCCGGCGCTCGCGGCGGTCGTCGGTGCCGATGGTCTGCGCGGCCAAGCCCTTCGCGAACAGGTCTTTCAGCACCCGCCCGAGGCTCTGCTTGGTGATGCCGAGCAGGTCCATCAGTTCGCTGACCGAGAGACCTGGGTTGCGGCCGATGAAGTAGAGCGCGCGGTGATGGGCGCGGCCGAGGCCCTCGCGTTCCAGCGCCGCGTCGGCCTCGGAGGCGAGATCGCGGCCGGCGAAGAACAGCAGGTCGAGGCCCTGGCGAAGGTCCTCGTCGCGGAGGAATAGGGGGCTTGCGCCGGCCCTGAACTCGGCCATCCTTGACTCGATCTCGTTAGGATGTTACTTGAAATTCCGCTTCCGCGAAATATTATTGCGCGGAATCTCCAAAACGAGCGGTTCCGACCGGTAGCGGTCGCGCGCCGGACTAAACCCGCGAGGCAAATAGGATGTCAATGCTGCCCTTTCATGACCGCGAAGGCTTCATCTGGATGAACGGCGAGATGGTGCCGTGGCGGGATGCCAAGCTGCACGTCCTTTCGCACGGCCTGCACTACGCCTCCTGCGTCTTCGAGGGCGAGCGCGCCTACAACGGCACGATCTTCGAGTTGACGCAGCACACGCAGCGCCTGCACGACTCGGCCGCGATCCTCGATTTCAAGATCCCCTATTCGGTCGCCGAGATCGACGAGGCCAGCCGGGCCACGCTCAAGGCCAACAAGCTCACCGACGGCTATGTCCGCCCGCTGGCCTGGCGCGGCAGCGAGATGATGGGCGTCTCGGCGCAGAAGAACCGCATCAACGTCGCGATCGCCGCGTGGGAGTGGCCGTCGTATTTCTCGCCCGAGGCGCGCATGGAAGGCATCAAGCTCGCCTGGGCGAAATACAAGCGGCCCGATCCGGCCACGGCGCCGTCCAAGAGCAAGGCCGCCGGCCTCTACATGATCTGCACGATCAGCAAGCATCTCGCCGAGCGCGACGGCTATGCCGACGCGATGATGCTCGACTGGCGCGGCTACGTCGCCGAGACGACCGGCGCCAACGTGTTCCTGGTGCAGGACGGCGTGATCCACACGCCGGATCCCGATTGCTTCCTCGACGGCATCACGCGCCGCACGGTGATCGGCCTCGCCAAGAAGCGCGGCTTCAAGGTCGTCGAGCGCCACATCAAGCCCGAGGAATTCGCGAAGACGCAGGAAGTGTTCATCTGCGGCACCGCGGCCGAGGTCACGCCGATCCAGTCGATCGGCGACCAGAAGTTCAAGCCCGGCGAGATCACGCGCGCGCTGATGCAGGATTACGACGCGCTCGTCCGCGGCCAGGGCGCCAAGGCCGCGAAGGCGGCGGAGTAGCGGCGCAGCACCAACGACCACGGATAGCCATTGACGTCCACGGACGAATCCCGTCCGTGGATGTCCGTGCGTGCTCGTGACTGCCGGTGCAGGGCGCCCGCGCTCAATCGACCGCGAACACCTTGCCGCTGCCGAGCACTTCCACCTTGAACGGCTCGGTCTTGGCGCCGCTCATGCCGGGCGAGCCTTCGGGCATGCCGGGCAGCGAGATACCCTTGATCGGCGGCTTCTCGGCCAGCAGCTTGTCGATGATCTTCGCTGGCACGTGGCCTTCCACGACGTAGCCGCCCACCTCGATCGTGTGACAGCCGGCCTGCGCGGCGGGCACGCTGTGCTTCTTCTTGATCGGCTCGAGATCGGCCATCTCCACCACGCGCACCTTGTAGCCATTGGCGCGCAGGTGGTCGGCATGGCCATCGCAGCAGCCGCAGCCCTGGGCTTTGTAGAGGACGGCGGCCTTCTCCTGCGCAAAGACGGGCGCGGCCAGCGACAGAGCGGCGAATGCGGCAAGCACGATGCGCTTCATGGCGGCCTCCGGGTGAACATCAGCGATATTTCATAATACGTCGCGGCCGGGGAATCCGGTCCGCGACAGGGCCGCGCAGCCCGGGCCCCGTCAGGCGGATTATTTCGATCGTCATCGCCCTCCGCCCCCGAATTGACGCTTCGCTTGACGCTGGCTTGACGCCCGATCGGCTAGGAAGCCGTCACCAAGAGGGCCCGGCCTCCGCCAATCCGCCGGGTCTCGGCTTGGGCGGGGTGCACGCCTCCTCCAAACCTTGCTCTTGCGCGCGCGGAATCTGGCGAATCCCCTTTCGCGCGGCAGGGTGGCAAGGGCGGGGTGGGGCGTGCACCCTACGCGCTACGCGCGCTGGCTCTTGATGAGCCCGTCGAGCGAGAGCGGCCCGCCGCCGCGGATGAACAGGTATCCGAAGGCCAGCATCCACACATAGTGATAGGGCGCCAGGTAGTCCTCGTTCGCGTAGCCCACGACGAAGTGGATGAACGCGGTCATGATCAAGAGCCCCAGCGCCGGCACGCGCGTGAACAGGCCCACGAACAGCAGCACCGGCAGCACCAGTTCGGCGCCGGTCGTGATGATCGCCCACAGCTTCGGCGAGAGCAGGCCGAGCTTGTATTCCTCCTGGAACAGGAACTCCTGCTTGTCCCAATTGATGACGCGCGCGCGGCCGGAATCGAGGAAGATCTTTCCCATCCAGATGCGCGCGGCGAGGTTGAAGACCGGCTCGACGAGCCTGGTCAGCCCGCGGCCAACCGCTTCGTGCGCATCGAACAGGCGGCCGAAGAGTGCGAAAAGACCGCCGCCCGCGCGGGGCAGTGCGGCGTCCGAAGTCTTGGTCATGGTGGTCATGCGACCCCTCCATTGAGCGTTGGATCGAACGAGACCTCGGCGCCGAAGACGCCGCGGGAAAGGCACGCCGCCAGCGCGGCGGCGAAGTCGAACCCGGCTTCGGCCGCTTCGGCCGCCGCCAGGGCGTTCTCCAGGGGTGCCCCCGCGGCAACGGCCCCCAGAAAAGCGGTTTCGCCCGAGCCGAGCGCGAAGGCTTCGACCGGGCCGGATGGACGCGCGACGAGGACGGCAAGGCCATCGGCCTTGCCGTATTCGCGCGCGGGATCGGGCGTGGTGCCGCCTGCCGATGCGGCCTGCCAGATCGCGTGAATCGGATATTCGGAGACGACGAGGCGCGCCGCCGGATGCAGCGCGAGGCGCAGCGCCGCCAGCTGTTCGGGCGGAATCGCGCCGAGCGTCTCGGGTGTCAGTGCCGGCGCCTCGTCGGCGTAGTAGGCCTCGTTCATCGCCCATTCGAGCCGGGCGAGATCGGCCAAGAACGGAAAGTCGCGCATCGCGGCCTCGTGCCCGGCGACCAAAGCGGGAAACGCCCCGCCATAGGCCAGAAGCTGCGGCTTCAGCGGCGGGCAGGCGCGCACATAGGCGGCGGCGAGCACGCGGAAATTGCTCTCGCCGGCGATCGCCTTCACCGCGGAATAGGTGTGGCCGAGCGCGCCGGCGAGCGATTCGATCACGTTGCCGCGGTGGATCATCAAGCGCGCGGCGGCGCGCGCTTCGCCGCCGGCCACGAGGCCCTCGGGCGCCGGCGCCCTGAAATCGTCGAGCAGGCTCCGCGCCATGCGGCTTTGCAGCTCACGCAGCATGGGCGGCGCTCTGTGTCTTCGCGCGGCTCGCCAAACGGCGGATCGCGGCCTCGGCGCTGGCCGCCTCGGCGAGCAGAACATCGAGCGCGGGAATGTCGGTATCCCATTCTACGAGCACCGGCACCGGCCCGGTGCGCGCCAGCGCCGCGTCGAGCAGGCGCCACACCGGCGCGATCACGCGCGAGCCGTGGTCGTCGATGAGCACCGTTTCGCCGCCGATGCTGCGGCTGGCATGGCCGGCGATGTGGATCTCGCCGACGGCTTCCAACGGCAGCGCCGCGAGATAGTCGTCCGCGTCGAAGCCGCGGTTGTGCGCGCTCACATGGATGTTGTTGACGTCGAGCAGCAGGCCGCAGCCGGTGCGCCGCACGATTTCGGCGATGAAGTCCGGCTCGGGAATCCGCGAGGCCGCGAGATCGAGATAGGTGGAGGGGTTCTCCACCAGGATGCGCCGGCCGAACGCTTCCTGCGCGCGGTCGACGTTGCGGCAGAAGACTCCAAGCGCCTCATCGGTCAGCGGCAGCGGCAGCAGATCGTTGTAGTAGACGCCGCCTGAAACGCTCCACGAAACGTGCTCGGAGACGAGGCCGGGCTCGATGCGATCGAACAGGCACGCGAGCGCGGCGAGATGCGCGGCGTCGAGGCCCTCGGCCGAGCCGAGCGAGAGGCCGACGCCGTGGCAGCTGATCGGAAGATCGCGGCGGATGCGCTCGAGCGACGAGAGGCGCAGGCCGCCGCCGGCGAGATAGTTCTCGCTGTGCACTTCAGCCCAGCCGACCGGCGGCGGGCCGTCGAGGAACTGCTGGACGTGCGGATGGCGGAGCCCGATTCCCGCTCGCGCGGGAATCGGGGCCGGTCCTGTGCGCCGATCGAGCGTGGACACGGTTGCTCCGCCATCGTCGCGGGTGCCGTCGCGCTTACGACTTCGGCGCGTTCGGGTTCACGCCCTTGCCGGGCTTGGCCGATCCGCTCATCTTCGTGCACTCGGCGGCGTCCTTCACGGCCTTCCACTCGCCGAGGTCGTAATCGACCTTCGACTGGCCGGCGCAGTCATGCGTCTTCGCGGCATTGCCGCAGTCGTTCTGCCCGGCCTTGGCGACGCCGTAGCACTTGAAGCCGCTGGCACCCTTCATTTGGGCGGTCGCGGCGCCCGCGAGCGCGAGCGCGCCGGCGACGGCGGAGGCGAGGGCAATGGCGGAAACCTTCTTCATGGGAGACTCCTGTTGTTTCTGTTGTTGCAGCGGCCGCGCGGCAATGCGCGGACGCGGCGGACTATAGAGGCGCCGTGTGGCGTAAGGCATCAAAGCGCATCACAAGCCTGTTAGCCAAAGCCCGTTTCGCATCGAATCGATGCATTGCCTGGTGGAGGAGGTGCTGCGGCGCGAACGGTTTCGAGTCGAATATATCCGCGGGCGCCCCCGCCCTGTGAAATACAAGGTAGGGGCGCGCCGCGAGTGCCGCGTTACATCTTGATCTTCGTGTTCTTGCCGGTGCCGGCCTGATGGGCGCCGCCGAGCTTGTCGCATTCGGCCGCGTCCTTCGTGCCCTTCCACGTGCTGAGGTCGTAGTCGGCCTTCGACTTGCCGGCGCAATCGTGCAGGCCGGCCTTGCTGCCGCAGTCGTTCTGCCCGGCCTTGGCCGCGCCCCAGCAGTGATAGGTCATGCCGGCCATGCCGCCCTTGGTCTGGGCGAGGGCGGGTGCCGCCGCGAGAACGAGCGCGCCGGCCACGGCCGAAGCGATGGCGTAAGTCTTCTTCATGATGATTCTCCCTGTTGCAGTGTTTCCCCCCGCGACGGCGAGGGCGCCAGACCATAGGCGCCGCGCCGCGCGGGCCGCGATCAAGGCTGCATCACGTCGCCGTTAGCGCGATGTGACGGCGGCGGATCGAATCGTGCGTTGCAATTTCCGCGCGAAGCTGTGGCGCTTGACTGGCGCGCCGGAGGCGGCACGATGCGCGCCCGCAACAGGATCCGAGACAGCCATGACCGCCGACGCGCTCCGCCAGGCCCGCATCGATCTCGCCGCCGCGCTCCGCTGGGCCGAGCGCCACGGCTTCAGCGAGGCGATCTGCAACCATTTCAGCTTCGCGGTGCCGGGCACGACCGACCGCTTCCTCATCAACCGGCAAGGCCTGCACTGGCGCGAAACGACGGCGTCGAGCCTGTTGCTGGTCGACAACGACGGCAAGCTCATCGAAGGCGATGTGCCGCCCGAACCCACCGCGTTCTACATCCATTGGCGCCTGCACCGCGCCGCGCCGCAGGCGCGCTGCATCCTGCACACGCATATGCCCTACGCCACGGCGCTCACGATGCTCGAAGAACCCGAGCTTCTGCCGGCGCTCCAGACCTCGCTGCTGTTCCACGAGCAGATCGCCTACGACCCCGACTACAACGGGCTCGCGTTCGACGAGGCCGAGGGCGACCGCATGGCGGCCAAGCTCGGCAATCGCAGCGTGATGTTCCTCGCCAATCACGGCGTCATCGTCACCGGCAGCACGGTGCACGAGGCCTACGACAAGCTCTACTACCTCGAGCGCGCCTGCATGACCCAGGTGCTGGCGATGTCCACCGGCAAGACGCTCAAGATGGTGAAGCCCGAGGTCGCGGCCAAAACCGCCGAGCAGATGCGCGGCGCTGTCGGCCACACGCAGCAGACCGCGCATTTCGAAGCGCTGAAGCGCATCCTCGACAGGGAAGCGCCGGACTACAGGCATTGAGCGGCGGGCATTCGAGAACCGCGAAGCGGTTCTGGCCTAGAGTCCTGGGTCGCCGCGCAGCGGCTACCCTGGGAACCCTTCCCAGGGTAGCGGCTTTGCCGCAACCCTGGGCTTTGGGCCCGACCCCCTTCGGGGTTCCCTGGTGAAGGCCTACTTCCGCTCGCCGTCGTCGCGCTTCGCCTGGTCGAGCGCTTCGCGCATTTTCTCGCGCTCGAGCTCTTCCTTCGTCTTCTCGCCCTTCGTGCGGCCGTGCTTGGCGCGGTTCTCGGACGCGCGCTTGGCCTCTTCGGCCTTGGCGCGGGCCTTGCGCACTTTGCTGAGATTGATGATCTCGGCCATGGCTACTCCGCCGCCTTGATCGGGAGCTTCGTCCACTTGCGCGCCGCCGCGTCGTCGCTGACGCGCGCCTCCACCCAGGCTTCGCCCTCCGGGCGCTCCTCGAGCTTCCAGAATGGCGCCTTGGTCTTGAGCCAATCCACCAGGAACATGTTCGCCTCGAACGCGGCCTGGCGGTGCGCCGAGCAGGTGATCGCCAGCACGATGCGCTCGCCCGGCAGCAGGCGCCCGTAGCGGTGGATGATGAGGCTCGCCGAGATCGGCCAGCGCGCCAGCGCCTCGGCCTCGATGTCGGCCAGCATCTTCTCGGTCATGCCCGGATAATGCTCGAGCGTCATCGCACGGATGCGCTTCTCGGTGTCCGCCATCTCCCGCACGAGGCCGCAGAACAGCACGGCGCCGCCGATGTCGGTGCGCCCCACCGTCAGCCGCGCCAGCTCCAGGCCGGGATCGAAATCGTCGCGCTGGACCCGTATCATCACCCTGGAATCTCGGCCGGGCGCGCGCCGGGGTCAAGCCGCGGGATACCGCAATCGCCGCGATTTGACAGCGGGCGGGCGCCCTCGCCATTTTGGCGAACAACGGCCCACGGCGGAGGATGAGATGGTTCTGCGGCTCGGATTCGCGGCTCTCGCGGCAATAGTCCTCGCCGGGTGTCAGGGCACGCCCACGCACCAGCAATGGACCAAACAGGACGCGACGCCGGAAGACATCAAGCGCGACCTTTACTGGTGCACGACTGTGCGCGAGCAGCGCCGCGCGCTGCAGACGCCGGCCGACGAGAAGCGCGTTCAGGAAATCGTCGACGAAGAGTGCATGGAAAA
This sequence comes from uncultured Candidatus Odyssella sp., assembly GCA_964481045.1. Taxonomy (GTDB): domain Bacteria; phylum Pseudomonadota; class Alphaproteobacteria; order Bin65; family Bin65; genus SBBV01. The sequence goes on from CAYZSG010000024.1 coordinate 11,035, forward strand.
ACGCGGCTACAGCAAGAAGGGCTGAGCGGCCTCAGCCGCCCGTCACCGGCGGAAAAAAGGCAATCTCGTCGTCGCGCGCGATCGGCGCGTTCCAGTCGGCGAATTCCTGATTGATGGCCACGCGCACCGCCTGCATGTTCGCGAAAGCGGCGGCGTGCGCCGGGCTTTTCACCTTGAGCCAGGCCACGAGCGCGGCCACGGTGTTCACGGCCGGGGGCGGGGAGACGTCCTCCTCGCCAGCGCCGACCTTCTGCCGGAGCCACGCGAAATAGAGAATCCTCATCCGCGCCTCACGCGTCCACCTCGCTGAACGGCAGGAAATCCACCGTTTCGCCGGGCTTCAAATGGGTCACGTCCTCGCCGAGTTCAACGAGGCCGTCGGATTCGACCATCGAGGTGAGGATGCCGGCGCCCTGGCGCGGGAATTTCTTGAGCACGCCGTCGTTCCCGTTCCCGCGCACGATCATGGCGCGCACCCATTCGCGCCGCCCGGCCTTCTTTTTGTGCTCGAAATCGGCGCGCAGCCGGAAGAGGCGCGGCGGCGAAGGATCGGCGCCCGAGAGGCGCTGGATCAGCGGGCGCGCGATGCGCAGGAACGTCACCAGGACCGCCACCGGATTGCCCGGCAGGCCCACGAACGGCACGCGGCCCACCTGGCCGAACGCGATCGGGCGGCCCGGCTTGATCGCGAGCCGCCAGAAATGCAGCGACCCCAGCGCCTCCACGGCCGGCTTGATGTGATCCTCGTCGCCGGTGGACATGCCGCCCGAGGTGAGGATGAGGTCGTGCGAAGCGGCGGCGCGCGCCAGCGCATCGCGGATCGTCTCGAGCCGGTCGGGCAGGATGCCGAGATCGGTCACCGCGCAGCCGAGGCCCTGGAGCGCCGCGAGCAGCGAGAAGCGGTTGGCGTCGTAAACGGCCCCGGCGGGCGCGGGCGTTCCCGGCTCGCGGATCTCGTCGCCGGTCGAGAACAGCGCCACGCGCAGCGGCAGGCGCGCCGGCACGCGCGTGAGCCCGATCGAGGCGGCGAGGCCGATATCCTGCGGCTTGAGGCGGCGCCCCGCGCGCAGGATCACCGTGCCCGCCTTGATGTCCTCGCCGCGCTTCCGGCGATTCGAGCCGCGCTTGATGCCGGGCGGCACGTGCACGAAGCCGTCCTTCTCGGTGCAGTCTTCCTGCATCATCACCGTGTCGGGGCCGCTGGCCTGCGTACCGTCCTCGCCCAAGGGCATCGGCGCGCCGGTGAAGATGCGCACGGCGGTTGCGCGCGCCTGCGCATCCTCGAGCGGGTGGCCGGCCGCCGCGCGGCCTTTCACCGGCAACACGGATTCGGCGCCGGGCGCCAGATCGTCGAAGTAGAGCGCGTAGCCGTCCACGGCGGAATTGTCGTGCGGGGGCACATCGCGCGGCGCCACGATGTCTTCGGCCAGCACGCGCCCGCGCGCGGCGGCAAGCGTCACCGGCGCGACGCCGGTCACCGGCGCGGTGCGCTCCAGCAGCAGCGTGAGCGCCGCGTCGAGGCCGATCAGCGGCCCGCCGAACGCGAAGCAATCGTCGGAGAGCTGCGCCATCAGGCCGCTCCGCGCGCCCGCGGCCGCGCGAGACCGCAATGCGTCACGACGAAATCGGCGATCGCGCGCGTGTCGTCGAGGCCGATCACCGGCACGCGCGCCTCGGGCACCGCGCCGTCGCTGGCCACCGCCACCACGCGCGGATCGGAGTCGCAGAGAAGCGGCTTGCCGACGCCGCGGCGGAACACTTCCAGCTTGTCGTGTGCGTGGTGCTTGAAGCCCTCGATCAGCAGCAGATCGACCGGCGTCATGCGCGCGACGAGTTCTTCCATCGGCGCCTCGGGCGCGCCGCGCAACTCGTGCATCAGCGCCCAGCGGTTCGCCGAGGTGACGAGCACTTCGGTGGCGCCGGCCTGGCGGTGCTCGTAGCTGTCCTTGCCGGGCGTATCGACGTCGAACGCGTGGTGCGCGTGCTTCATCGTCGAAACCGAAAGACCGCGTCCGACCAGCTCGGGCAGCAGGCGCACCATCAAGCTCGTCTTGCCCGAGCCGCTCCAGCCGGCGAGGCCGAAGATCTTCATCGCGCCGCCCCCGCGCCCGGCTTCGCGCGCATGAAGTCGAGGCCCTGGCGCAGATAGCCCCAGCCGGTCACGAGCGTGAGGACGGCCGCGATCCAGAGGCCGATCTCGCCGATGCGCTGCCAGGGCAGGCCCCACGGCGCCGCGGGCGCGACGAGCAGAACGGATATGGCCGCCATCTGCACGGCGGTCTTCCACTTCGCCAGCATCGTCACCGGCAGGCTCGCGCGGCCGGCGAGAAATTCGCGCAGGCCCGAGACGAGGATCTCGCGCCCCAGGATCGCGATCGCGGCCACGATCGAAGGCACCGAAAGGCGATCGAACGCGGCGAGCATGAAAAGGGCGGCGGCCACGAGCAGTTTGTCGGCGATGGGATCGAGCACCTTGCCGAAATCGCTGAGCTGGTTCCACCGCCGCGCGAGCCAGCCGTCCACATAGTCCGTCACCGACGCGGCCGCGAACACCGCCATCGCCGCCCACGCCGCCGCCGGCATCGGCAGATAGAACGCCGCGATCAGCACCGGCACCGCGAAGATGCGGGTCACGGTGAGCGCGTTGGGGATGTTGGTGGTCATTGCCTCACGAAATACGGATCAGCCTCTGAATATAGTCGAGTCGCACACAGTAGCGAGGGCTCTCGACCCGTTTCAAATACGCCGATAGGGCGTCAGTATGTTGTCGAGGTGCGCCGGACCACGCTCGCAACGACAACCACCGCTTCTTCGCGCCGTACTTCGTAGAAGATCCGGTAGCTTCCAACGCGCCGGCGATACTCACCCCTGCCGAGATTCTTGATATCCCAGGCGAAAGGACCATCCGCCATCCGATTGATGGCCTCGAAGATGCGTTCGCGATCGTGCTTCGGAAATCGGGCTGTCTGCCTAACGACGCTTGGATCGACGACGACGCGCCACATAGCCGACCTTGCGGTTGAATTCCTCCAGCGTCAGGTATTCGCCCCTTTTGTAGCGCTTGCGCGCCGCTGCAACGGCGGCTCTTTGGCGAGCGGTGTAGGGTTCGTCATCGTAGGGAACCGTGGCCTCCCGCACGCCCCACGCGGCATCGCTCTCGGCATTGCGATAGCGCTCGACATACTGGCGGACGGCTTCTTTCACGATCTCCGAGCGTTTGCGAAACAGCCGCGCCCGCAATGTCTCGAGATCGCGGAAGAGCTCTTTGGGCAGAGATACGGCGACGACATGCGTCTGCTTGCCATTGGCCATGAGGCGCTCGCTTATGAATTTCCGAACGAAATATGATCAAAATTTATAATCGCGTGGAAGCTGGGTCAACGCCCCTCATCCCTCGCCGTGGAAGAAGTCGTACACCTTTTTCGCCACCACCTTGCTGATGCCGGGCGTCGTCTCGAGATCGGCGAGGCCGGCGGCGGCCACGCCCTTGGCCGAGCCGAAGCGCAGCAGCAGCGCCTTCTTGCGGCGCGCGCCGATGCCGGGCACGTCGTCGAGCTGCGAGCGCAGCGCGCTCGCCGCGCGGCGCGCCCGATGGGCCCCGATCGCGAAGCGATGGGCTTCGTCGCGCAGGCGCTGGAGAAAAAAGAGCATCGCGTCGCCGGGCGGGAACTGGCGCTCGCTGCCGTCGGGGAGATGAAAAGTCTCGCGGCCCGCGTTGCGGTCGGGGCCTTTCGCGATTGCGACCAGCGGCACGTCGTCGATGCCGAGATCGGCGAGCACCGCGCGCGCGGCGGAAAGCTGGCCGGCGCCGCCGTCGATGAGCACGAGATCGGGCCATGTGCCGCGCTCGCGCTCGGCATCTTCCTCGATCGCGCGCTTGAAGCGCCGCGTCAGCACCTCGCGCATCATGCCGAAATCGTCGCCGGCGGAGATCGTTCCCTCGGCAGGCGGCGCGCCGGCCTCGCCCTTGGGCCGCGCGGTCTTGATGTTGAATTTGCGATAGGCGGATTTCACGAAGCCTTCCGGCCCGGCCACCACCATCGCGCCCACGGCATTGGCGCCCTGGATGTGGCTGTTGTCGTAGATCTCGATGCGCTCGGGCGCCGCCTCGAGGCGGAACGCATCGGCCACGCCCTCCAGCATCTTGCGCTGCGACGAGCTTTCGGCGAGCCGGCGCGCGAGCGCGCTCTTCGCGTTGTCGAGCGCGTGCTCGAGCAATTTGCGCTTGTCGCCGCGCTGCGGCACGGCGAGCTCCACATTGCGCCCGGCGCGCACCGAAAGCGCCTCCTCGATCAGCGCCGCGTCGGGCACTTCCTCGCTGAGCAGCACGAGCTTCGGCGGCGTCTTGTTGTCGTAGAACTGGCCGATGAAGGCGGCCAGCACCTCGCCGCTGGCGGCGGCTTTGTCGTGGCGCGGAAAATAGGCGCGGTTGCCCCAGTTCTGGCCGCCGCGGAAAAAGAAAACCTGGATGCAGGTCTGGTTCGCCTCGCGCGTGGCCGCGATCACGTCGGCCTCGTCGATCTCCTGCACGTTGATGTCCTGCCGCGCCTGGATGTGCGCAAGCGCGCGGATGCGGTCGCGATAGGAGGCGGCGGTCTCGAATTCCAGCGCGGCGCTCGCCTTCTCCATCTCGGCCGCGAAGCGCTCGCGGATTCCGGGATCGCGGCCGGACAGGAAATCTTCGGCCTGACGGATGAACGTCGCGTAGTCGTCGGGCGTCACGCGCCCCACGCAGGGCGCGCTGCACCGCTTGATCTGGTGCAAGAGGCACGGCCGCGTGCGCCCGGCGAAGACGCCGTCGGTGCAGGAGCGCAGCAAGAACGCGCGCTGCAGCGAATTGAGCGTGCGGTTGACCGCGCCGGCCGAGGCGAACGGGCCGTAATAGACGCCGCCTTCGTCGCGTGCGCCGCGATGCTTGACGATGCGCGCCCAGCGCTTCGCGCTGTCGAGCGGCGCGCTTGGGGCGGCGGCGGTGATGTGAATGTAGGGAAACGATTTGTCGTCGCGCAGCAGCACGTTGTAGCGCGGCTTCAGGCGCTTGATGAGATTCGATTCGAGCAGCAGTGCCTCGACCTCGGTGTGGGTCGAGACGATCTCGAGCGACGCCGTCTCAGCCACCATGCGGCGCAGGCGCTCGGGCAGCTTGGCGATCGCGACGTAATTCGCCACGCGCTTAGCGAGACTCCGCGCCTTGCCGACGTAGAGCGCGTCGCCGCGCCTGTCGAGCATGCGATAGACGCCGGGGCCCTGCGGCAGGCGCGGCAGGTGCTCCTTGATCAGCGCGGCGCCCGCGGCCAGCGGGCCATCGGCCGGCAGCGCCTCCGCCTCGCCTTCGTTCTCGATCTCCGTATCGCTCATGCCGCCAATTTCGGCGCTCCGGCGGCCGCGTCAACGCTCACCGTGATTCGCAGGCATGCCGCGGGCCGCAAGCGCCTGTGAATAAATCTGTCGAAAACATTGCCAGCGGAACCAAGGGCTTATTCGCAGGCCGATTTGTCTCAACCTGCCCGTCCGCGCGCCATCTCAAAGCAAGCGTTTGATTTTACACGGTTAAGCGCGCGCCGCCGGATCACAAATGCGTCATAAATCGGGCAAAATCAAACTCTTAACGCGAATCCGCGGGCGAATTCCGCCTGTGCACAAGCGGTCGACTTCGCCCCCCGCGATGCGCTCGAAGCCGCGCCTTACTTCAGCGCGGCACAAGCCCGTTGGATGCGCTTGCAGGCGTCCTTCAGCAGCTCGGTCGAGGTGGCGTAGCTGACGCGGAAGTGCGGCGCGAGGCCGAAGGCCGAGCCCTGCACCACCGCCACGCCCTCGGATTCGAGCAGGTAGGTGACGAAATCCTCGTCGGTCGCGATGCGCTTGCCCGCGGGCGTCGTCTTGCCGATCGTGCCGGCGCAGGAGGGATAGACGTAGAAGGCGCCCTCGGG
>CAYZSG010000024.1:17064-35427 GCA_964481045.1 uncultured Candidatus Odyssella sp.
GTGCGCGGATAGAGCTTCGGCTCGAGCTGCGCCGGCGACCAGAACTCGAAATCGTCGTAGACGAGGTGCTCGTACATGTCGTCGGTCATCACCCACACATGCGGGTGGCGCACGAGCACGTCGGTCACGGCCTTCAGCTCGGCCTTGGTGTAGGCGGCGCCCGACGGGTTCGAGGGGCTGTTGAGCAGCAGCCACTTCGTCTTGGGCGTGATCGCCTTTTCGAGCTCCTCGGGCACGAGCTTGAAGCCGTTGTTCTGCGGGCAGGCCACGGAAACCGGCGTGCCTTCGGCCAGCTCCACCATGTCGGGATAGCTCACCCAATAGGGCGCCGGGATGATCACCTCGTCGCCGGGGTCGAGCGTGGCCAGGAACGCGTTGAACAGCACCTGCTTGCCGCCGGTGGAGGCGATGATCTGCTCGGGCGCGTAGTCGAGATCGTTCTCGCGCTTGAACTTGGCCGAGATCGCCTTCTTCAGCGCCGGCGTGCCGCCCACATCGGTGTAGCGCGTCTCGCCCGAATCGATCGCCTTCTTCGCGGCCTCGCGCACGTTCGGCGGCGTGTCGAAATCGGGCTCGCCGGCGCCGAGGCCGATCACGTCCTTGCCGGCCGCCTTGAGCGCGCGCGCTTTCATCGTCACGCCCATCGTGGCGGAGGGCTTGATGCGGGCGAGGCGCTTTGCGAGCAGGGCCATGGCGGGTCACGCGGTTGAAAGCCGCACGGCTGCGCGGCGCGCGGGGTGATACGCCAACGCCCCATCCCGCGCAACGCGGCAATTGATGCGATACATTGCGGCGCGTGATGGCGCGGCGCCGAGAACTTGCCACGACGACACGAAGGGCACGACGAAGCGCGTCCGCCCGCGGCGCGCTTGATTTCCTTCGTGGCCGGTGTTCCTCGGCTACTCCGCGGCGCCGCCGGTGCGGCGGGGGCGGCCGAGGACGAGAAGGGCGAGGCCGGCGGCGAGCGCCGCGACGCTCGCAAGCGTCGCGGCCGGGAAGAAGCGGTCGGTCCGCGCCGTCACCCGGATCGAGCCGGCGTCGAGGATCTCCTGAACGCCGTCGAAGACGAGGTGCTCGAGCGCAAGGCCGAGCGCCCCCACGACGATGAGTGCGAGGCCGATCGCGATGTAGGCACGCATGGGTTCCCCCGTTCTCCGGCCCCGTCGCCCGCTTCGCGGACCAAGGGCGCCGCCAGAAGTCCGGCCCAATTAGGCCCAGCGGCGCACGCATCCCCTCGCGCGCCAAATATGCCTACGCACGAACACGGATTTGGTTCCGTGATGTGGTTCAGAAGCAGCCAGACGCGTAGCTCGCCGCTCCAGGCGTCGAAGGTCCGATCCTGACGCCGGCAGTGTGCGATCGCACGCGCCCGTCATGCCGCACGACACGATCGCGGCGCGCGTTTCGCGGCGGCGTGCTTCGCTTTGCGAAAATACGCGAATCTACAGGTTGGGGCTTCCACGCTTTCGCCGCGATTCTTCATCGAATCGCCGTTGTGGCTGCAAACCTCCGCCACGCCCCACGCGCTATATGTGAGCGTGGTTTGGACGCCGGATCTCCCCGACCGGCCCAAACTAAGCAGTGGCTCCCCCCAGCCGCTGCAATTGTGAGCTCCGGTGTCTCCCCCACACTGGAGCCCATGTCCCCGGGAAGGCCGCAGTGGGTGCCCCTCCAACGCTGCGGCCTTTTCCGTGTCCGCGCTCCGGCGCGGCTGGGCCCCGTTGCGCCGCAACGATGGTTAACCGGCGTTCGCCGCCAATCGATTGAAATCATTAACTGTATTGGCAGAAATCACAAACTCGCCACGATTTGGCGAATTCTTCGCCACAAGCCGCGGTTAGAAAGTCGTCATTCCGCAGCTGGGGGCTGTCGCAAACCAAAGCAGCGGGAACTGAGGCGACATAGGGCACCGTGTAGCGTTTCTCTCCTCCGCTCCGGTGCCATCGACGCAAAGGCCGCGGGCTCTCGTCCAACCCGCGGCCTTCGCATGTCCGGGCCTCAGCGCCGGCGCACGAGGCCGATCACGAACAGCACGAGCACCGCGCCGATGAAGGCGTTGAGGATCGCCGCGATGATTCCGCCGCCGATCACGATGCCGATCTTGGGCAGCAGGAAGCCGGCCAGCACCGCGCCCACGATGCCCACCAGGATATTGCCGACCAGGCCGAAGCCCGCGCCGCGCATCACGAGGCCGGCCAACCAGCCCGCCACCGCGCCTACGGCGATCCAGATCAGAATTGAAATCAGCGACATCGATCCCTCCAGCCAAGTCAGGTGCGAACCATAGGCCACGGCTCCTCGCGGAGCCATGCCTGGCGGCGATCGGAGCCGAGCCTCTGCCCTCTCCAAAAAAATGTATCGGCGGACAGAGGCGTGCTCGAAGGCGCGCACGCCGGTCAACGCCTTGAACCAAATGGTTAAACGCAAGACTGCAGGGTGATTTTCCGGACGTGAAGTGTGATGTCCGTCACGCATCGCCGTCACAGCCACGCGCGCGCTCGTGATATATTTTTAGGGATACAATGCGGTTGTCAGTGGAGGACGCCATGTCGTCATTCCCGCAGACGTTCGAGGTTTTCGGCCCGTTCGCCGTGAAGATCCTCGCCTTTGCCGCGGCGCTTGCCGTGTTCGCCCCGCTGCTGGCGGCGTTCGCGGTACCGTTCTTCGCCTGATCCAGCACGAAGCGGGGCGCGCCCCGCTCATCTCGCAAGGAGCCGTGCAAACGGCCGCTCGAAGCGAAACGCCGCCCACTGGGTTGGGCGTCCGCTGTTGGAGATTGCATATGCGCAGCTTTCCGCTTGCCGTGATCGCCGCGGGCAGCATGGTCGCTGCCGGCGCGCAGGCCGCCACGGAAACGAGGATCGGCACGGCCGCGAGCACCAAGAATGAGGTGAGCGGCCAGCTTGGCGGCGCAAGGCGCCTGCTGAAGCTCGGTGACGGCGTTTTCCAGAACGAGAGCATCGCCACCGGCAACGGCGCGAGCGCGCAGATTCTGTTCACCGACGAGACCGCGCTCACGCTCGGGCCCAACTCGCGCGTGACGCTCGACAAGGCGGTCTATGATCCGACCAAGCGCAACGGCGCGTTGGTCCTGCGCGCGACGACGGGCGCCTTCCGCTTCGTCACCGGCTCGGGGCAGAAGGAAGGCTACAGGATCGATACGCCGGTCGGCACGATCGGCGTGCGCGGCACGATCATCGAATTCGCAATCCGCGGGCCGTGGCTCTACCTCTCGCTCACCGAGGGCGGCACGTATGTTTGCACGCCGTCGCAGAAGTGCATGGAACTGACCAGGCCCGGGACCTACGTCGTCACCAACGGCACGCAACTCGGCAGCGAGAAATCGAAATACGACAAGTCGTGCGACGAAAGTAACGGCGTCACGAAGTGCATAGTCGGCGACGGCGATAACGGACTCTACCTTCAGTTCCTCGGCCTCGGCCGCGTGCTCAACGAACTATCGCCGGCAACCGGCCCGGGTCTTCCGCCCGGCAAGGAGCCGCCTGGACCTCCGCCGCCTCCGCCGCCGGGCCAGACCGGTTTCCCGCCGATCGTCACCGGCGCAGGGACGATACCTTCGGGATTGCAGAATCGCGCGACCCTGCCGCCGGGTCTCGCGAACCGCGGGCCGAGCTTCCTGCCGCCTGGCCAGCAGAAGAAGTAGCCGGAGGCTAAAGCGCTTTGGGTGCCGTTGCGTTGGGCCTTGCCTGACGCGCGACGGTGCGCGGGTTGATGCCGGCTCGGCGATACGTTCGGCATTGACGGATTCACGTCGGTCTTCCTTGTGCCATGTCCTGTCGGTACGAAGCGCGCCGACAGGAGTCGGGAGGACGCGTTGTGAAACTCTACTGGTGCCCGCAGACGCGCTCGTTCCGCGCGCTGTGGCTGATGGAAGAGGCGGGGCGACCCTACGAGCGCGTGCGCGTCGATATCCGGAAGGGCGAGCAGAACGCGCCGTGGTTCCGCGCGATCAATCCGATGGGCAAGGTACCGGCGCTTGCGGACGGCGAGGCGAAGGTGGCCGAATCGGCCGCACTCTGCGCCTATGGCGCGGAGCGCTGACCGGAGGCGAAACTTGCGCCGCCGCTCGGTGATCCGCCTTCCGGCGTGCTAGCAGTTGCCGCGCGCAGAGGCGGGACCCGGTCCCGGGGGGCGGGGCGGTTGCTCGGACGGCCGGATCAAAATGCACTTTGCCCCCGGCGCTAACCGAGTCGTGCTCGTGGAGATAGTCGAGTCCTCGGAAGCGATCCTCGACTCTGTCTCAGTCTGCTGAAATTGGAGAACCTGGCAGGTTCGCCCAACGATACGGATCTTCAGCGACTGCGTTATGCGGTGCGTATATTGGCGTGATGAGGGCGGCCCGTCACACCTCGTGCTCGTGATGGTTCCCTTGGCTTCCATCGTCCCTTGTAGCGTGATGACGTTGCCGACGACGGTGGTGTTGGTGGTGAAGGTTGCCGCTCCGCTGCGCTCCATCCAGCTGGTCGAGGTGCCGACGCGCTTGACGGGACAACTGACCGTCCCCGTATGGGCACCGGGCTTGTAGACTAGGTCAAAGCTGCCTTCGTGGCACAGAACGGAAACGCCATACGTCACGATGGTCCCGGCGATAGCCGTAAGGAATGCCGTGGTCTTGTCCCGATGGACACGATCCGAATCGGAACGCTTGCTTTCGTACGTCGCATCGAACCGGATGAACATGTCGCGAAGCTCGAGCGCGTGCGCGCTGGGCGCGAACGCCAACGCCGCCAATACGCCGGCCGATCCGAGCACGCGCCTGATTCGCCGATTACCGCTGTTGTTCATTCGCACACGAGCCTCCCATTCACCGTCATGCATGTCCCGGTTGGCCGCTTTTCGGCGGGGCCGCTTCCGCGCGATTGTTTCAGAAGTTGCTGACGATAGGCACTGATCCGGTGGCTTAATTCGACTTGGCCGGCTTTCCGCGCGTTGGTGCCGGCAAGCAGCATCTCTCTCATCGCTTCGTTGTATCGGCCTTCCGCCTGAAGCGCCAAGCCTTCCATCATGTGCTTGGTGGCCGATACCGTGTTCAATTGAATCTGGTATTGATTCCGGAGTTCATAGTCGGCCCCGTCCTCGGCGAGCTTCGCGGCCTTGTAGAGGAAACCCTCGGCGGAGCGCATGTCGCCCTTCTGGACCTCGCGCATCGCCGCGGCATGCCAGCGCTGCGCCTCGCGCACGGCGTCGGCGCGCTCGCCCGCCACCCGTCCCACCCGTCGTTCATAGTCGGCCATGGGGTCGGGCGCCGAAGCCGAAGCGACCGAGGGTCCGAACAGGTTGATGAGCTCCACGATGATGCCGAGGCCGGCGATCCCAATGGCCAAGCCGGCCTGATATCGATCGGCGCCCGAGGGCATGTTCGGCACGCGCATGGTCGATCCGCGCGGCGCGGAAACGCAGCACGCGTTCGTGCCGGTGATGGAGATCGCGTTCCCGCCGCTACACGCGGCGCCGGTGGCGCGGATTGGGAAATAATAGGGGCAAGAACTCTGTATCGCCTGAGCGCTCGCGCTTCCGCCGGCCACCGCGTAAGCGATCGCCGCCAGCCAAAATGATCGCGTCAAGATTACCCCCGTCCCCCAAACTCATCCTTATCGGCTTCCCCGTCGGCGCACAAGAAATGTGATCGAGACGGGAAAAATCCGCGCATCATTCGCACGCTGGCGCTTATGGCGTCGAGCGGCGGCTCGCGCCTACCGCGATTGCGATCCTGTCGCCCGCGAACGGGAGGCTTGCGGCCGGCGGACCGCAGCGCGCCGTCCGATGGCAGACTCGACCTTTCGCGTCGAGATGACATTTCATGCGTTACCCATCGCCCGCACGGCATCGGAGGAAACTATGAAGCTTTATTGGTGCCCGCAGACGCGCTCGTTCCGCGCGCTGTGGCTGATGGAAGAGGCGGGGCGACCCTACGAGCGCGTGCGCGTCGATATCCGGAAGGGCGAGCAGAACGCGCCGTGGTTCCGCGCGATCAATCCGATGGGCAAGGTACCGGCGCTTGCGGACGGCGAGGCGAAGGTGGCCGAATCGGCCGCACTCTGCGCCTATGTCGCGGAGTGCGTTCCCGAGGCCAATCTCGCGCCGCCCGTGGGCGACCCGGCGCGCGGGCGCTATCTGCACTGGCTGTTCTTCGCGGCCGGTTGCATCGAGGCCGCCTATACGCAGAAATTCACGAACCTCGCGGTGCCCGGCGGCGAGGTCAGCGCCGGCTGGGGCAGCTTCGACAAGGTGATGGACGTGCTCGAGGCCGCCGTGCAGCCGCGTCCGTGGCTGCTCGGCGAGCGTTTCTCGGCCGCCGACATCATGATCGGCGCCGATCTCCATTTCGGGCTCACGCTCTTGAAGATCGTGCCGCCGCGCCCCGCGCTCACGGTCTATGTCGCGCGCTGTGCCGAGCGGCCGGCGTTCAAGCGCGCGCAGGCGATTGAGGCGGCGGGCGCCGTGTAGGGCCGCGTGGCCGGACGCCGGCGCGAGGCGCGCGCCGGGGAGACTCGACTGGCGCGGAATATTGACCTTTGATGGATCTCCGCGCGTTTGAGCCGGGGAGGCAGTGTGAACAGGCGGGATCTGATCCGCGTCATGTCGGGCGCGGCGGCGTTGCTCTTGCCGGTACCCGTCCGGGCGCAGGCGCAAAAGCGGCCGGTGATCGGTTTTCTGCGCGCGGGCCGGCCGCCCAAAGCCTTCGTCGATGCGTTAGGTCGCGGCTTGCGCGAGCAGGGTTTCGTTCCCGGCGAGAATCTCCTGGTCGATTTCAAGATCGGCAGCACCGACGAACTCCCGCGCCTGGCCGCCGAGCTCGTCCGCTCGAATGTCGACGTCATCCTGGCGAATGCGTCGTCGGCCGCGGTTGCCGCCAAGGCGGCGACGACGACGATCCCGATCGTGATGGCGGCCGTCTATTATCCTGTCGAGCTCGGCATCGTCTCGTCGCTCGGGCACCCGCAGGGCAACGTCACGGGAACCGCCGTCACCGCCGGAGACATGGCCGGCAAGCGGCTCGAGCTGCTGCGCGAACTGGTGCCGACGATCAAGCGGGCGGCGGTGCTGTCGCATGTCGGCCACGCGAGCAACGCGGTGCAGCTCGCGGCGCTCGAATCGGCGGCGCGCTCGCTCGGCGTGCAGCTCGCAGTAGCTCCCGTGCGGACCGAAAACGATTTCGAGCCGGCCCTCGTGTCGCTGCGCGGCAGCGATTGCCTGCTGCATCCCGATACGCCGCTCTTCAACAGCAATCGCCCGCATTTGCTGAAGGCGCTCGCAAAACTGCGCATGCCCGCCATCCACCCGATCAGGGCGTATCCCGACGATGGCGGGCTGGTCTCCTACGGCGCCGACGTTTCGGACCTGTTCCGGCGCTCCGGCGTGCTCGCCGCGAGGATCCTGAAGGGCGAGAAGCCGGCGGATCTGCCGGTGGAGCAGCCTTCGACGTTCGAGCTGGTCATCAACCTCAAGACGGCGCGGGCCCTCGGCCTGACCGTGCCCCAATCGCTCATCGTGCGCGCGGACGAGGTGATCGAATAGGGTTCGACCCGGCCTGTGTGTTTCCGCGTTCGAGCGAGCGGCGGGCGGTGCGGCCTTGTCTTGAAATCGGCGCACGGCGCGCATAGGTTCCTATTTTGTTTTTCTCCGGCGGAAACGGCGCGTCGCATGCAAGCGAGATTTTTCCACCTTCCGCCGGTGACGAGTTTCCGCGCGGAAACGCGTCTTTTCTCGGCATCGGCCCGATCGCCAAGCGGCAATCGCGCGGCGGCGGGGCGTGCCCGCCCGTTGCCTGCGTTTGCCCGGAAAAGCCTACAAATGACTACGAATGACTACACGGGAGGGGGAGGGGGTGGCACATGACGGCCCCGCACCCCAGTTTTGCCCCAAAGAGCCAAGGATGTCGCTGATCCTGCCCGAATCCGCCCGCCATGCCCCGCTGCTCCAGAACGAGCGGCTCGCGAAGCTGCGCGGGCGCAATGTCGGCGCGAAACTCGAGGTGGTTTCCGACTATAAGCCGGCCGGCGATCAGCCGCAGGCGATCGTCCAGCTCTCCGAGGGCGTGGCGAAAGGCGAGCGCGATCAGGTGCTGCTCGGCGTCACCGGCTCGGGCAAGACCTTCACGATGGCGCACGTGATCGCCAATCAGCAGCGGCCGGCGCTGGTGCTCGCGCCCAACAAGATCCTCGCCGCGCAGCTCTATGGCGAGATGAAGAGCTTCTTCCCGAACAACGCGGTCGAGTATTTCGTCTCGTACTACGACTACTACCAGCCCGAGGCCTACGTTCCGCGCACCGACACCTATATCGACAAGGAGGCGATGATCAACGAGCAGATCGATCGCATGCGCCACTCGGCCACGCGCTCGCTGCTCGAGCGCGACGACGTCATCATCGTCGCCTCGGTCTCGTGCATCTACGGCATCGGCTCGGTCGAGGCGTATTCCGAGATGATCCTCGAGGTGAAGGCCGGGCAGAAGCTCGACCGCACCGCGTTCCTGCGCCGCCTCGTCGAATTGCAGTATTCGCGCAACGACCAGGATTTCCGCCGCGGCACGTTCCGCGCGCGCGGCGATTCGGTCGAGCTGTTCCCGGCGCACTTGGAAGACCGCGCCTGGCGCCTGTCGCTGTTCGGCGACGAGGTGGAGAGCATCACCGAGTTCGATCCGCTCACCGGCGAGAAGATGGCGAAGCTCGACGATATCGTGATCTTCGCCAATTCGCACTACGTCACGCCGAAGCCGACGCTCCAGCAGGCGGTGAAGCTGATCCGCATCGAGCTCAAGGAGCGCCTCGCCGAATTGACCGCGCAGGGGAAGCTGCTCGAAGCGCAGCGGCTCGAGCAGCGCACGCAATACGACATGGAGATGATCGAGGCCACGGGCTCGTGCCACGGCATCGAGAACTATTCGCGCTATCTCACCGGCCGCAAGGCCGGCGATCCGCCGCCGACTTTGTTCGAATACCTGCCCAAGCACGCGCTGGTTTTCGTGGACGAGAGCCACATCACCGTGCCGCAGCTGATGGGCATGTACAAAGGCGACTATGCGCGGAAATCCACGCTCGCCGAATATGGCTTCAGGCTGCCGTCCTGCGTCGACAACCGTCCGCTGAAGTTCGAGGAGTGGGACGCGATGCGGCCGCAGACGGTGCTGGTCTCGGCCACGCCCGGCCCGTGGGAGATGCAGCGCACCGGCGGCGTGTTCGTCGATCAGGTGATCCGGCCGACCGGCCTCATCGATCCGGTTGTCGAGATCCGCCCGGCCGAAACGCAGGTCGACGACCTCATCCATGAATGCAAGGCGCGCGCGGCCAAGAGCGAGCGCGTATTGGTCACGACGCTGACGAAGCGCATGGCCGAAGACTTGACCGAGTATCTGCACGAAGCGGGACTCAAGGTCCGCTACATGCACTCCGACGTGGAGACGCTCGAGCGCATCGAGATCATCCGCGATCTGCGGCTCGGCGTGTTCGACGTGCTCGTCGGCATCAACCTGCTGCGCGAGGGCCTCGACATTCCGGAGTGCTCGATGGTGGCGGTGCTCGACGCCGACAAGGAGGGCTATCTGCGCTCGCGCACCTCGCTGATCCAGACGATGGGCCGCGCCGCGCGCAATATCGAGGGCAAGGCCATTCTCTACGCCGAGACGATGACCGAGAGCATGAAAGCGGCCATCGCCGAGACCAACCGCCGGCGCGAGAAGCAGCAGGAATACAACGCCGCGCACGGCATCACGCCCGAATCGGTCAAGAAGGGCATCGCCGACATCATGCACAGCGTCTACGAAAGCGACCACGTCACGGTCGATACCGGCGATCCCGACAAGCCGCACATGCTCGGGCACAATTTGAAGAGCTACCTGGCCGAGCTCGAGCAGCGCATGAAGGATCACGCGGCCAATCTCGAATTCGAGGAAGCCGCGCGCCTGCGCGACGAGATCCGCCGCCTCGAGGTCGACGATCTCGGCATCTCCACCGGCAGCGACGACAAGCAGAAGATGGCGCGCGCCCGCGCGCTGCTCGAAGAGCCGAGCGCGCCCTACCGCGCCGCGCAGCAGCGCAAGAAGGCGATGCAGGATCGCGGCAGCAGGGGCGGCGGCAGGAGCCGCGGCGGGCGGCGGCCGATCCGGGGGTGAGGCAGGGCATGCGACGGCTCGCGGCGCTTCAGCTTGCAGTTCTCCCGCTCGGACTTGCGCCTGCGGCCGCGCAATCGCGCGGCCTCTCCGAATACGTAAACTGCGGCGTCAAACTGGGCACGAGCGTGGCGCAGCTGAGGGCGGCCGAGCCGAGCGCGATCTGGGACCGGCGCGACGACCCTGCCCTTAAGCAGACCGTACCGGTCGCGATTCTCGGCCGAGACCGCGGCGATCAGCAGAGCGACGCGAAGCGCATGATGGAAATCCACTTCGCCGGCCAGGCCGGCGCAGGCGTCGCGTATCGCATCTCGTGCCGGAAGCGTCTCGTGGACGAGGAGATCGAGCGGGGCATCGAGGAGATTCGCGCGATCGCCGGAAGGCTCGACCCGCCGGTCGAGGCCTACAACGGCGAGCGGCCGATTCCGTTTGCGCTGCCGGCGCGCACCGGCGTCGCGTTTCCCATCGAATACTACTGGGGCGGAACGCGTGCCGAGTTTCGCGCGAATGCGAGAAAGCCGATGCTGCCGGTTCAGGTGTGGAAAGACGGAATGGATCGCGACGTGTTCGACATCCGGTTCCATCTGGCCGATGGCCGCTTGCGGCCGTGACCGCCGCCATCGGGCCGGGCGCGATGCAACCATCGGAAGAGCTTCAGCGAGCCGGCTCCGTCGCTGTCTTGGGGTGCGGTGCACAAAGCAGGACGCCGGTCTGGCGCGGCGTCAATCCGCATCTCTACGAAGTGCGTCGGCAACCGCTGGCCACATCCAAAAACCGTAACACCAAACCGCGAAAATGGTGCATTATGGGTTGCTCCGCGCGGCGCCGTCGGCCGCCGCGCGGTTGTCGTGTGGGGGCCGATGATCAGGGACGGCGACTAGATGGCGACGGGTATCGTGAAGTGGTTCAACGCGACGAAGGGCTTCGGCTTCATCGCGCCGGACGGCGGCGGCAAGGACGTTTTTGTGCATGTCACCGCAGTACAACGCGCCGGACTTCAGGCCCTTTCCGAGGGCCAGCGCGTCAGCTTCGACGTTGTGGACGACCGCAAGGGCAAGAAGGCGGAGAATCTCGTCGTCGCGAAGTAGTTCGCGCGGCGTAACGCCTGATACGCATTATTACTTATAGCGGGCGAGGACGGGATCTCGCCCGCTGTCAGCTATTTGGCCGCGCCGCCGGTCTCCGCGCGCGGCCTCAGCCCCGCACGTATGCCGTCATGGCCTCAACCTCCGCGAGTGTTTCGCTGAGGCGCGCCTTGACCACGTCGCCGATCGAGATGATCCCGGCGAGGCGGCTGCCTTCGATCACGGGCAGGTGCCGCACCCGACGATCGGTCATCACCGCCATGATGCGGTCGACCGTGTCGGTGGGGCTGCAGGTGATGAGCCGGTCGGCCGGCGTCATCAGCGCGCGCACGGGCCGCTCGGTCGCCTCGGGACCATGCTCGGCGATCGCGATCATGATGTCGCGCTCCGAGATGATGCCCTCGAGCTTTCCGTGGCCGCGGCGCACGACGAGGGCGCCAACGCGGCGCTCGTTCATTGTGCGCGCGGCCTCCACCGCGCTCGCTTCGGGCGCGATCGCCAGCACGGCGCTGCCTTTGCTCCGGAGGATCTGGGAAACGATCATGGGCGCACCTCATTCTCCGAATTGACACGGAAGTGAAGGCGCGGCGCTAGTCGCGTCGCAAACCGATTACTATGTTATCACGGAAAGCGCGGGAGCGCATGCCTTGACCGGAGACCGGCCATGACCGAAACGAGCCTCAAATCGGACAAAGTCGTGAAGAGCGACGCGGAGTGGAAGAAACAGCTCACGCCCGAGCAGTATCACGTCACGCGCAAGCACGGCACCGAGCGCGCCTTCAGCGGCAAATACTGGGATACCAAGGAGCCCGGCCTCTACCGCTGCATCTGCTGCGGCACGCCGCTGTTCGAATCCGCGACGAAGTTCGATTCGGGCACCGGCTGGCCGAGCTTCTGGGCGCCGGTCGGGGAAAGCGCCGTGGCGCTCAAGGAAGACCGCAGCTTCTTCATGCGCCGCACTGAAGTGCTCTGCGCGCGCTGCGATGCGCATCTCGGCCACGTTTTCCCCGACGGCCCCAAGCCCACGGGCCAGCGCTATTGCATGAACTCGGCCGCGCTCGATTTCGAGCCGAAGACCGACACGAAGAAGTAGCGGTTCTGCTCACGGGCGAAGAGAACCAGGTCCCGCGCTGGCCGGAGCTTGCGCGCCTGAGCCCATGCCTGCGAGCGGGAGATCCGTCGTTTCGCTCAGGGTGACATCGGGAGCGAGCTACGCCGCGCTCTTTTCCTTCTCGGTGTACTCGCTCATCAGCTGGTTCAGGTCCGTCTCCGGCAGGCCGAAGCTGCGGATGACGGACTGCGCGAGATGCAGGCTCGAGGCCAGCGCATCGGGCACCGCCTCGGTGGCGCCGGCGGCGGTGAGCGTCGCCGCGTGCTGGGGGTCGCGCGCGCGCGCGACGATCTTGAGCTCGGGCAGGCGCCGGCGCAGCAGGGTCACGAGCCGCGTCTCGCCCGCCGGGTCCTTGGCCGTGGTGAGCACGATCGCGCTCGCGCGGTCGATGCCGACTCCCCACAGGATCTCGGGCCGCGTCGCATCGCCGAAATGGATCGGTACGCCTTTGGCCTTGAACGCGGCCACCTGCTGCGGATCGAGGTCGAGCGCCACGTAGGGAATGCGGTTCGCGTCGAGCAGCCGCGCGATCATCTGGCCGAAGCGGCCGTAGCCGGCGAGAACGACGTGCTTCTGGAGGTCGATGTTCTCCTGCTCGAGCGCGGCGAGGCCGATGCGCGTCACGCGGTCGATGCGCCCGGCGAGCCACAGGCCGAACATGGCGAGGAACGGCGTCGCCGCCATCGAAAGGCTGGCCACCGCCAGCACCATCTGCTGCACCTCCACCGGCACGATCTTCTCGCGCGCGGCTATGGCGATCAGCACGAACGCGAACTCGCTGGCCTGCGCAAGCACGAGCCCGGTACGCAGCGCCACCGTCATCGGCATCTTGATCGCGTAGCAGAGGCCGGCAATCACCACGGCCTTGATCACGACGAGGCCCGCCAGCAGCAGCAGCACCTGCCACCAATGCGCCACCGCGAAGCCGAGATCGATCGTCATGCCGATCGTCATGAAGAAGAGGCCGAGCAGCAGCCCCTGGAACGGCCGGATGTTCACTTCGATCTGATGGCGGAACTCGGTCTCGGCGAGCATGAGCCCGGCAAGGAACGCGCCGAGCGTCAGCGACAACCCGACCGCCTGCGTCGCGGTGGCCGTGCCGAGCACGGCCAGGAGCGTGATGCCGAAGAACAGCTCCTCGCGGTGCGTCTCGGCGATCGCGCGGAAGAGCGGCGTCAGCAGATAGCGCCCGATCAGCAGGATGATGGCCAGCGCCGCCACCGCCTTGCCGGCCGCGATCGCCACGGCCTGCCACTCGGTGGCACCCTGGCTGCCGTCGCCCATCAGCGGTACTACGGCGAGTAGCGGGATGATCGCGAGATCCTGGAGCAGCAGGATCGAGAACGAGGTGCGGCCCATGCGGCCCGAAAGCTCGCCGCGCTCGGCCAGGATCTGGAGCACGACGGCGGTCGAGGAGAGCGCCACGCCAAAGCCGATCACGGCCGCCGCCTTCCAGCTCACGCCGACCACGGCCACGGCGGCGCCGACCAGAGCCGCGGTCAGCAGCACCTGCGCCGACCCTAGGCCGAACACCTCGGTGCGCATGCTGGCGAGCCGGCGGAACGAAAGCTCGAGCCCGACGACGAAGAGCAGGAACACGACGCCGAACTCGGCCAGGACCTGGATCGACTCGACATGGGCGACGAGGCGCAGCGCGTGCGGACCGATGATGACGCCGGCGGCGAGATAGCCGAGCACCGGCCCGGCCTTGATGCGCTGGAACAGGTAGACGACCGCGATCGCGGCCACGAGGATGATCACGCCCTCGACGAGAAGCTCGAATCCATGCATGCGGGCGAGACGGAAGCCGCTGTCGTTGCGTCGCCAGTATCTAGCGGGTTTTCGCGCCAAGGCAATCGCGGGCCGTACGGAATTGCGCGGCCGGCCGCCCGCCGCCTAGAGTGCGGGCCGCAACCACGCTCCGCCGCGCCGTGATCCCCGCCCTCCAAGTGCTCGCGGGCCTCGCCTTGCTGCTCGTCGGCGGGCGGTTCCTCGTGCGCGCCGGCGTCACTTTGGCCGAAGGCATGGGCGTTTCGCCGCTGATGATCGGCCTCACGATCGTGGCCATCGGTACGTCGTCGCCCGAGCTGCTCGTCAACCTCATGGCCGCGCTCAAGGGCGTGCCGAGCCTCGGTGTCGGCAACGTGATCGGCGCCAACATCGCGAACGTGCTGCTCGTGCTCGGCGCGGCGGGCCTCGTCTATCCGATCGCGCGCCACTCGGCGATTCTCAGGCGCGACGGGCCGGTGATGCTGGTGGCCGTGCTGGCCTTCGCCGCCGCCGCGCTCGACGGAGAGCTCACGCGCTGGCAGGGCCTGCTGATGATCGCCTGCTGGGCGGCGTATCTCTTCGCGATCTACCGCATTGAGCGGCGCAGCGTCGCGGCGATGGCCGAACGCAAGGCCGAGACGCGCGAGCTCGAAGTGCGCCGGCAGCCGTTGTGGCTGACGGCGGCCATCCTGGCGGCGTCGATCGCCGCGCTCATCGGCGGCTCGCATATCCTCGTCGAGGGCGCGGTCACCGCGGCGCGTGGCCTCGGCGTCGGCGAGGCCGTGATCGGTGCCACGATCGTCGCGTTCGGCACGGTGATGCCCGAGCTGATCGCCTCGATCACGGCGGCGCTGCACCGGCACACCGATCTGGCGCTCGGCAACGTCATCGGCAGCATCGTCGTGAACGTCCTCGGCGTGCTTGGCCTCGCGGCGGCGGTCAGGCCGTTCCCGATCCCGCCCGAGGTGCTGCGCTTCGATCTCTGGGTGATGCTGGCGGCCTGCGTCCTGCTCGTGGCGCTCGGCCGGCGCGCGCACGGCATCGGCCGATGGACCGCGGGCGGCATGATCGCGGCCTACGTCGCCTACGATATCGCGCTCTACGCCGGTGTGCCCGAGTTGCTGCGCTTCTGAGCTATCGCTGCCAGATCGCGAGGCATGCGGCGGGCGGTTCGGGCCGCTTCGCCGGCCCGCGCGACGTGTGCTGGCGGAACGGCTCGCTCGTGAACCACCAGGCCAGCGCGGCGCCGCAGCCGTCGTCGGCGGAAAGCGGCGTCTGCGGCCGGCAATCCGGGCTGTCGGCCGGGCATTTCATCCGAATGTGCATGTGCCCGTCGTGGCCGTACCAGGGCACGATTCTGGAAAGCCAGCGCCGGTCGCCGTTCGCGGCGCGGCAGGCTTCGCGCTTGATCACCGGGTTCACGAAGATGCGGTCGACCCCAGGCAGCTCGGCGGCAATGCGCAGCATCGCGAGCTGATCGCCGTTCCAGCGATTGCGGTCGATCTCCTTGCCTTCGGCCACCATCGTCAGTTCGGTGCCTTCCTCGCGCAGCACGGAGTCGAGCGGTCGGTCGGGAACGAGCTGGAAGCGAATGTCGGCGTCGAGGCCCACCTGGTGGCTGGCATGGCCGGTGGCGGCGCCGCCGCGCGGCTGCGCGATGTCGGCCACGAGCATGGCCTTGCCGGTGGCCGCGCGCACGCGGCGGCCCAGCTCGCGCAGCGCCGCGATCAGGTCCGGGTGCCCCCAGTTGCGATTGCGCTGCGGGCGCAACACGCGCCAGCCCGGCCCATCGAGCGGCAGCGCCACGGCGCCGCGGATGCAGCCGTTCGCGTAGTAGCCGATCACGCGCGCGGCACCGGCGGCCGGCGTCGCGGCGATCGTCCAGCCATTGCCGTGCTGGGCGAGGGCGGGCAGCGCCGAAGCGGTCAGCGCCAGGGCGAGGGCGGCGAAACGGAATCTGGTCACGCGGAGCATCCCCTTAGCTCGTCCGCCTCATTATACGCGGCGAAACGTACGGGCGGTTAACGCGCGAACAGCCCGATTTCCTTGCCGGCGGGCTTGGCGCGCGCCTCGACGAGCATTTCCAGGGCTTCGATGCGGTCCGCTTCGGCGGCGGGCTTGTCCCAGCGGATACGCGAGATGCGCGGGAAACGCATCGCGAGGCCGGATTTGTGCCGGCTCGAGGGATGGATGCTGTCGAACGCCACTTCGAGCACGAGCTTGCGCTCCACTTCGCGCACCGGTCCGTAGCGCTGCACCGTGTGGTCGCGCACCCATTTGTCGAGCAGCTTCAGCTCCTCGTCGGTGAAGCCGAAATAGGCTTTGCCGACCGGCACCAATTCGTCGCCGCGCCAGACGCCGAACGTATAGTCGGAATAGAACGACGAGCGCTTGCCGTGGCCGCGCTGCGCATACATCAGCACGGCATCCGCCGTGTGCGGATCGCGCTTCCATTTGTACCAGAGGCCCTTCACGCGCCCGCCCGTATAGACGCTGTCACGGCGTTTCAGCATCAGTCCCTCGCGCCCCAGCGTGCGTGCCTCGGCCTGGAGCCGCGCGAGCGCCGCCGCATCGGCGATCGTCAGCATCTCGGAGACGTCGATGCGCTCGACCGGATGCGCGGCAACGAGCCGCTCGAGCCGCGCGCGGCGCTCGGCCAGCGGCAGGCCGCGCACGTCCTCGCCGGCATCCACGAGCAGGTCGTAGGCGCGCAGGAAGGCCGGATACGCGGCCAGCATCTTCGCGGTCACGGTCTTGCGGTTGAGGCGCTGCTGGAGATCGTTGAACGGCGCCGCATGGCCGTCCGCGCCGCGCACGAGCAGTTCGCCGTCGATGACGGCATCCAGGCCGATGCCTTCCAGCAGATCGGGAAACGCACCCGAGATGTCGTCGCCGGTGCGCGAGAACAGGCGCTTGGCGCCGTGCTCGGAAACGTATTGCACGCGCACGCCGTCCCACTTCCACTCCACCTGCCACTCGTGTCCGTCGAGTTCGGCCTGATCCTCGAGCGCATGGGCGAGCATGAACGGGCGGAAGCGCGGCGCCGCCTCGGGTGCGGGCCGCGGCGCGCGGTCTTCGAGCCACGCGAACAGCGACGCGTAGGGCGCTGCCAGCGTTGGCCAGAGCTCTTCGATCTCCTCGACCGGCTTGGTGAAAGTCTCGGCCAGCGCGGTCTTGGCAAGACGCGCCGAAACGCCGACGCGCAATCCGCCGGTGAGCAATTTGAGAAATCCGTAGCGGCCGTTGGCGTCGAGTCGATCGAGCCACGCGGCCATCCGGCGCGGCGTCTCGGCCTTGCTCGTTTGCCGCAAGGTCTCGACGATCTCGGAGAGGCGCGGGGCGGGCCCTTCGCCGGCATTGTCGGGCCAGAGCAACGCGCAGGTCTCGGCGAGGTCGCCGACATAGTCGTAGCTCAGCGCGAACAGCGTGGGGTCGGTGCGGTCCGCGATCAAATTGCGGATCAGCGCCGGTTTCGCGTAGTCGAGCGTCAGTTCGCCCGTCAGCGCGGCCAGGCCCCAACCGCGGTCCGGATCGGGCACGGTACTGAAATAGTTCGCCAGCAGCGCCAGTTTCCCGTTGCGCGCCGGCGTGTAGACGAGGCGGTCGAGGAGGGCGGCAAACGGCTTCATTCGCCTTCCTCTTCCTCGCGGCCGGTCAGCAGCAGCGCGCGCGCCGCGATGCCGCGTGTCTGGCACCAATGCACCAGCGCCTCCTCGCGGCCGTGCGTGACCCACACTTCGCCTGGCTTCAGTTCGTCGATCGTGGCGGTCAATTCGTCCCAATCGGCGTGATCGGAAATCACGAGCGGAAGCTCCACGCCGTTCTGCTTCGCGCGCTGGCGCACGCGCATCCAGCCCGAAGCCAGCGCCGCGAGCGGATCGGGCAGGCGGCGCGACCAGCGCTCGCCGATCGCCGAGGGCGGCGCCAGAACGACGGCGCCTTTCATCGCGTCCTTCTCGGCGCCGGTGGCGTCGGGCAATTCGCCGAGCGCGACGCCCTCCGCGATGTAGAGATCGTTCAGCGCGCGCAGCGCGCCGTGCAGGAAGATCGGCTTGTCGTAGCCGGCTTCGCGCAAGAGCGCGATCACGCGCTGGCATTTGCCGAGCGCATAAACGCCCACGAGATGCGCGCGTTCGGGAAACAGGCGCAGCGATTCGAGCAGACGCGCGATCTCGGCCTCGACGGGCGGGTGGCGAAACACCGGCAGGCCGAATGTCGCCTCGGTGATGAACACGTCGCACGGCACCGGCTCGAACGGCGCGCAGGTG
>CAYZSG010000025.1:0-33835 GCA_964481045.1 uncultured Candidatus Odyssella sp.
AGTTCAGGATCATGTGCGGCGACACGGGTGCGATGCGCGCGATGAAGCTTTCGCGCAGATAGCGCTCGACGTCGTATTCCTTTGCATAGCCCATGCCGCCGAGCGTCATCACCGCCGTCTCGCAGGCGCGGAAGCAGGATTCCGCGGCGAAGAACTTCGCCGCATTGGCGGCGGCGCCGGCAGCCGTGCCCTTGTCGCCACGATCGTAGGTCCACGCCGCCTTCCAGACGAGCAGATCGGCCGCTTCCAGCTCGATCCAGCGCTCGGCCAGCGGGTGCTGGATGCCCTGGTTCTGGCCGATCGGGCGGCCGAACACGACGCGCTCCTTGGCATAGGCGGCGGCGCGGGCAAGCGCCGCGCGGCCGAGGCCCACGGCTTCGGCCGCGACCAGCACGCGCTCGGGATTCATGCCGTGCAGGATGTAGCGGAAGCCATCGCCCTCGGCGCCGATCCGGTCTTCGACGGGGATTTCGAGGCCGTCGATGAACACCTGGTTCGAATCGACCGCGGCGCGGCCCATCTTGTCGATCTCGCGCACTTCGACGCGCGTGCGGTCGATGTCGGTATAGAAGAGCGAGAGGCCCGCCGAGGAGCCTTTCGGCACATCTTCCTCCGCTGTCGTGCGCGCGAGCAGCAGCATCTTGTTCGCGACCTGCGCCGTGGAGATCCACAGCTTCTGGCCATGCACGACATACCGGTCGCCGCGCCGCACCGCCTTGGTCTTGAGCTTCAGCGTGTTGAGGCCGGTGTTGGGCTCGGTGACGGCGAAGCAGGCGCGGTCTTGGCCCGCGATCAGCGGCGGCAGGAAACGGCGCTTCTGCTCCTCGCTGCCGAACACCACGACCGGATGCAGGCCGAAGATGTTCATGTGGATCGCCGAGCAGCCCGAGAAGCCGGCGCCGCTTTCGGCCACGGTCATCATCAGCAGCGCGGCTTCGAGGATGCCCAGTCCGGCGCCGCCGAGCTCCGCCGGCATCGCGATGCCGAGCCAGCCGGCATCGGCGAAGGCTCTATGGAAATCTACCGGGAACTCGCCCGCGGCGTCGCGGCGCCGCCAATATTCGGCGTCGAACCGCGCGGCCAGCTTCTTCACCGCGTCGCGGATCGCGATCTGCTCGTCGCTCAGCGCGAAATCCATGCTGCTTTGCGTCCGGAACGGGGAGGGGCTTTGCCGCCTATTTGCGCCTTGGTATAAGCGCGAAGCTTCGAGAACAACAGATTCCAAATCGCATAAGGAGTGAGGAAATGTCCGGTTTTCTGAAGACGATGTTGGCGGCCGCCGCGGTGGTAAGCTTGGCCGCGGGCTACGCCGCGGCGCAAGAGAAGCGCAGCTTCTCGATCACCACCGGCGGAACCGGCGGCGTCTACTACCCGCTCGGCGGCGGCCTAGCCAATCTGCTGACGAAATACGTGCCCGGCTGGTCGGCCAGCGCGGAAGTGACCGGCGGTTCGGTCGATAACCTCAAGCTGCTGGGCGCCGGCAAGTCCGAGATCGCGTTTTCGATGGTCGATGCCGGCATCGATGCGATGAAGGGGCAAGACAAATTCAAGGGCAATCCGGTCGCGGTGCGCACGCTCGCGGTGCTGTATCCGAACCGCATGCACGTGGTCTCGACCGAGGCGACCGGCATCAAGACCTTCGCCGACTTGAAGGGCAAGCGCGTCTCCACCGGCTCGCCCGGCAGCGCCACCGAGGTGATGGCGTTCCGCGTCATCGAGGCCATGGGCCTCGACAAGGACAAGGACCTGAAACGTGAACGCCTCGGTGTCGCCGAATCGGTGAACGCGCTCAAGGACGGTAAGATCCAGGCGTTCTTCTGGGTGGGCGGCCTGCCCACGGCGGCGGTGACCGACCTCGGCGCCACGCCGGGCGTGAAGATCAAGATGATCGATCACTCCGACGCCGTCGCGAAGATGAACGCGAAATATGGCCCGCTCTATGCACAGGCCGATATTCCGGCCAAGACCTATCCGGGCCAGGAAGCCGCGAACAAGATCGCCGTCGTCTGGAACGTGCTCGTGACGACGGACAAGCTTCCGGACGACGTCGCCTACAAGATCGTGCAGGTGATCTTCGAGAAGCGCGCCGAGTGGGGCCAGGTGCACAAGGAAGCGCTGACGCTCGACATGAAGAATCAGCTCGATTCGAACACGCCGATGCCGTTCCATCCGGGTGCGGTCAAGTATTTCGCCGAGAAGGGCCACAAGGTGAAGTAGAAGCGGCCCCGGACAGCGAGTAGCGCGCCGCGCGTGCAGGGATGCCGCGCGGCGCGCGCATTTGAGGGGGCGTGATGTCCAGCGAGAGCCGCGGCGCGCCCGAATCCGAGATTTCGGCTGACCGCCTCCACAAGGCCGAGGAATTCGTCGAGCAGGAGGAGGGCGCGCTCAACCGCTTCCGCGGCTGGCTCGGCCACCTCATCACCGCACTCGCCGCGGCGATGTCGCTGTTCCACGTCTATGCCGCGTTCTTCGTCGTTCCGCCCGAAACGCTGCGCGCCATTCACGTCGGAGCGGCGCTGTTCCTGATCTTCCTGCTCTATCCGGTCGCGCGGCGATTCCGTCACCGCCTCGTGCCATGGGACATCGTGCTCGCGCTCACGGCCGCCGGCACGATCGCCTATCTGCTGCTCGGCGGCGAGGACATCCGCGACCGGCAGTCGCTGCCCAACCAGACCGACATGGTCGTGGGCGCGGTGTTCCTGCTGCTCGTGCTCGAAGCCTGCCGCCGCTCGACGGGCATCGTGCTCGTCGCCGTCGTCGCGATCTTCATCCTCTACGGCCTGTTCGGGAACCATCTGCCGATGCCGTGGACCAATCGCGGCTACGACATGGCGCGCATGGTCGGGCACCTTTACATCTCGCTCGAGGGCGTGTTCGGCCCCGCGGTCGACGTCTCGGCGACGCTGATCATCCTGTTCACGATCTACGGCGCGGTGCTGAACGCGACCGGGGCGGGGAAGTTCTATATCGACTTCTCGTTCGCCGCGATGGGCGGCAAGCCCGCTGCGGCCGGGCGCACGGTCGTCGTCGCCTCGTTCCTGCTCGGCGGACCTTCGGGCTCCGGCGTCGCCACGACGGTGACGCTCGGCTCGGTCGCCTATCCGATGCTGGCCAAAGCTGGCTACACGAAGAACGCGGCGGGCGGGCTGCTCGCGGCCGGCGGAATCGGAGCCATCATCTCGCCGCCAGTCCTGGGCGCGGCCGCATTCCTGATCGCCGAGTTCCTCAAGATCTCCTATCTCGACGTCATCACGATGGCGGTCATCCCGACCTGCCTCTACTACTTCGCGCTGCTGGCGCAGGTGGAGATCGACGCGCGGAAATACCGGATCGATTCGCGGGCTGCCGCGGGGCCCACGGGCGCACGGGCTTATTTCCGCCGGATGGGCCGGATCTACGCCGAGGGCGGGCATCACTTCCTGTCGCTCGTGCTCATCATCGTCTTCATGCTGTCGGGCCTCACCCCGATGCTGGCGGTGGTGTGGGCGACGGTCGTGGCCGCCGTCTCTACCTTCTTCCCGCCCTTGATCGGCGGCACGCTCGCCGCGATCAGCCTGGCGGCGGCGATCGTGCTGCCGGCGGATACAATTGCCTTGGCCGCGCCGGTGTTTCAGGCCTCGCTCTGGGGCTTCGCGGCCATCGTCGCGATCGTGGCCGTCGCCGCGCTGACTTTGCGCGTTCCGGTGCGCATGACGTTCGGCCAGCTCGTGCGCGCGCTGCGCGAGGGCTCGGTCGGAATGCTCAATGTCGCCGCCACCTGCGCCGCGGCCGGGATCATCGTCGGCGTCGCGACGCTGACCGGTCTCGGGCAGAAATTCGCGGCGATCATCATCGACTACGCGGGCGGCAGCCTGATCCTCACGGCGCTCTATTCCGGCCTCGTCGTATGGGTGGTCGGGCTCGCGGTGCCGGTGACGGCGAGCTACATCATCTGCGCGCAGATCGTGGCCCCCGCGCTGATCAAGCTCGGCGTGCCCGACATCGCCGCGCACATGTTCATCTTCTACTACGCGGTGCTCTCGGAAGTTTCGCCGCCGACGGCGCTTTCGCCATTCGCCGCTGCCGCGATCACCGGCGGCGGGCCCTATGCAACCACGCTGCACGCCTGGAAATACTGCCTGCCGGCCTTCATCGTCCCGCTTGCGTTCGTACTCGAGCCGGGCGGCGTCGGCCTGCTGCTGAAGCTGCCGAAAGGCGGCGACATCTGGGACATCGCGCTCGTCACCGGCGAGACCGCGCTCGGCATCGTGGCACTCGCCGGGGCCTTCCAGGGCTGGCTGCTGCGCAAGGCCAGCCTGCTGGAGTCGATCCTGCTGGGGGTGGCCGGCGCCATGCTCGTCATCACGCGGATCGTGGCCGCGATCCTGGCGCCGGTCGCCGCCGTGTCGGTCGACACGCTGGCAACGGGCGGCGCAGTGATCTTCGCCGTGGTGCTCGCCTGGCAGGTGTTCGCACGGCGCCCGGACCCCGCTGCTCGGGCGGCCTGACCGGGGCCATGCGTCACCTTGCCCTCGTATAAGGGACAAGGTAGGGCCGCATTCACGGTAAATTCAAACTTGATCAGTAGGTTGGGCCTGCGGGACGGCGAGCGCGGCCCGGCGCGCCGGGCGCCGCCGGTCGGCGCCGTTAATCCATTTTTCGCGATTCCGGCTCTTGATTGCTAGCCAGCCCGCATTGGGGAACCGACGTTGGACCAGGAAAACAGAAACGCGCTGCCGGTCGGCCACGATCTCGAAGGCTATCGGATCGAAGGCATTCTCGGAGTCGGCGGCTTCGGGGTGACGTACCTCGCGACCGAGCAGGCGCTCGGCCGCAAGGTCGCCCTCAAGGAATACCTGCCCGCCGGCCTCGCGATGCGGTCGAACGAGGACATGTCCGTTCGCCCGATCAGCCACGGCGACATCAAGGACTACTACTGGGGTCTCGAGCGCTTCCGCCAGGAAGCCGAGACGCTCGTCAACTTCCACCACCCGAACATCGTCGCCGTGCACCGCTTCTTCGAGTGCAACGGCACCGCCTATCTCGTGATGCAGTTCGTCGAGGGGCAGAGCCTCGACCAGATTCTGACTCGCCAGCGCGTGCTGGCCGAGGCGGATTTGATGCGCTTCGTGCAACCGATCCTCGACGGCCTCGAGGAGGTGCATCGCGTCGGCTTCCTGCATCGCGACGTGAAGCCGGCCAACATCTATCTGCGTACCGACGGCACGCCGATCCTTCTGGATTTCAGCGCGGCGCGCCAGGCGCTGACGCGCACGAGCGTGACGCTCACCGCCATCGTCTCCGACGGCTACGCGCCCTACGAGCAGTATGGCAGCGGCGGCCAGCTCGGCCCGTGGACCGACATCTACGGCCTCGGCGCCGTGCTCTACCGCTGCATCAGCGGCCAGCGCCCGACCCAGGCGCCCGACCGGCTCTCGGCGATCGTGAACGGGCAGCGCGACCCGCTGCCGCCGGCCTCCGTCGTGGGCCACGGCCGCTACAACCCGGCACTGCTCAGCGCCATCGACCAGTCGATGCGCGTGTTCGAGAAGGATCGCCCGCAGACGGTGGCCGCGCTGCGCGACATCGTGCGCGGCGCCGAGGCGCCGCGCGCTTCGCGCGCGCCGCACCCGGCGCGTCCGCCCTCGCGCCGCGCAGCCGAAACGCCCACGGTGCAGGAATCGTTCTCCAACGCGCCGACCGAGCGCAATGTCCGCCCGCGCAATCCGGCGCTGACCACGGCGCTGCTGGGCGGCCTCATGCTCGCCATCGCCGGCACCGGATTCTATGTCGGCACGCGCAACACCGGAACGCCGACCTTCGACGCCGCGCGCGCTTCCGAGCCGGAGCGCCCCGCGCGCGAGCCGGCCGACGCGATGCCGCCCACGACGACCGCCGCCATCCCGCCCGCCCAGCGCGAGCGGGAACGCGAAGAGGCGCTGCCGGGCGCGGCCGTGCAGGGCTTCACGGACTGCGTCGGCTGCCCCGACATGGTGATGATTCCGACCGGCACCGGCCCGTTCGGCTCGCCCGCGAGCGAGCAGGGGCGCGAGCGCGACGAGGATCGCCAGCGCAGTGTGACGATCGCGAAGCAGTTTGCACTCGGCCGCTATGAGGTCACGCGCGCGCAGTTCGATGCGTTCGTCAAGGAGGCGGGCTACCGCGCCGACGTCGGCTGCTTCGTCTGGTCCGGCAAGCAATGGGCCTTCGACCGCACGAAAAACTGGGTCGAGCCGGGCTTCAAGCAGGGCCCCGATGAGCCGGTGGTGTGCGTCAGCCACAAGGACGCCGAAGCCTACGCCGCGTGGCTGAGCAAGAAGGCCGGCAAGAAATACCGCCTGCCGACCGAGATCGAATGGGAATACGCCGCCCGCGCGGGCGCCAAGGAATCGCGCCACTGGGGCGAGGACACGGCCGATCTCTGCCGCTACGGCAACGGCGCCGACGTCGACGCCAAGAAGAGCTTCCCGGAATGGCCGGCCTCGACGTGTTCCGACGGCTTCGTGCACACGGCGCCGATCGGCAGCCTCAGGCCTAACGCCTATGGTCTCCACGACATGCTCGGCAACGCGGCCGAGTGGACCTCGGATTGCTGGAAGTCGGCCAACACAGAATCGGCCTCGACCGGCGACAGTGCCGGCGCGGCGCCCGACTGCAACCGCCGCGTCGTGCGCGGCGGCGCCTTCAACTACACCCAGCGCCTGCTGCGCTCGGCCTCGCGCCTCAAGGCCAACGCCACCGGCCGCATCTTCAACCTCGGCTTCCGCGTCGCCCGCGACGCGGAGTGAGATAGCGCCGGCCGCGACGGCCCCGGCGCCGCGCCGGCAGGCAAAGCCGTCACACCGGCGCGAGGCCAGGGCGCACGATCGTGGCCAAGCCGTCGTCTGCGATATCGGTTTCGAACCCGACCGTCCGGCGTAGCGCCAGCGAACGCATCGCCGCATCGGGAAGCACGCCATGCCGCGCCGCGTGTGCGAGCGCGCGCAATTCGAGCATTGGCGAGCCTTGCCGGGCCGCCGTTTCGACGGCGGCGCGGTGGCACGCCTCCACCGTGTGTGCATCGCGGCCCGTGGCAAGAGCGCATTCGGCCTTGATGCGCCACATCTCCGGAACGAAGTACTTCGCGGTGCCCAATTTCTCGGTATCGATCTGCACGAGGACCGACCAAGCGTCTTCCGCTCGGCCGTGGGCCATCAGCGCCTCGGCGTAGAGGGTTCGCCCACAGAGCTCGAGCTGGATTGCGCCGGTCGCCGTGTAGCGCTCGAGACCCTGCTCGAGAAGGGCCACGCCCGCCGCGTCGCCCGAGACCGCGCGCGCCCAGCCGCCGAAAACCTCCGCCCAAGCTTGCCAGTACAAGAAATATTGCTCCCGCGATATCGCGATGCATTCGTCGGAAGCCTGGATGACCGCGGCGGGTTCGCGGCCCAACTGGGCGATGGCGGCGCGGATACCGAGTGCGAACGCGAGCGCGTAGGGATCGTTGAGCCGCCGCGACGTTTCGATCGCTTCCTCGATCTCGATCCGCGCGCGGGCCGGCTGGCCGAGGTACCAGCTCAACCAAGCCTGGTTGCTCAGGAGCAGCGGGAACGGTCGCGTCGCGAATAGGCTGGCCGAGGCACTGCCCTGCCGGTCCAAGGATTGCCGCGCGAGCTGGTAGCAGCGGCGGCTTTCGGACATTTCGCCGAGCATGAACGCGATCAAGCCCAGGCGCCGGTGCGCCTCGCCCAGGCGCAACGGATCGCCGAGCGCTTCGGCCGTCGGGATCATTTTCAGCGTCAGCTCGCGCGCGCGTTCGAGCGGGCCGCGAACGCCGAAGTACGAGCCTAGGCCCCAGAGCGCGGAATAGGTCGCGATCGGCGATTCGCTCCGGTCGCACAACGCATGCGCCGCTTCGTACTCCTTGCCGACTTCCGACGATCCGTAGCCGCGCAGCGCAATGAGCACGGCGCCCTTGTCGATGTGCAACGCGAGCTCCGCCGCGGTGCGCTCGGCCGAAGTCGGCAGCCGGCCGAGCGCCTTGAGCGCCGCGTCGATGTGCTCGAGGGCCTCGCGGTGGGCGGCGCGTTCCACCGCGCGGCGACCGGCCTTGGCGAAATAGGCGGCTGCGTCCTTGTGCGAGTCGCTGGCGGCAAGATGGAATGCGATGAGCTCGGGCTGCTCGGCTTCGATCGTCGCGTCGGCGCGATAGTTTTCGGCAAGACTGTGGTGACGCGCGCGCCGGTCGCGCAGCAGGAGCGAATCGTAGGCGGCGTCACGCAGGAGCGAATGCTTGAACGTATAGACGGGGTCGGGCGAGATTCCCCTCTGGAACAGGATTCCAGCCCGAACGAGGGCATCGAGATCGCCCTCGAGGATGTCGGCATCGGCGGAGACCAGATCGCGAATCGTTGCGAACGTGAAAGTGCGTCCGATGACGGCCGCGGCTTGCAGCGTCGATTTGGGCGACGACAGGCGGTCCAGGCGCTCCATCAGCGAATCGCGCAAGGTCGCCGGCAGCGATTCCGCCGCGACGGCCTCGGTCGCGTTGTCCTCACGGTCGAGAACCGTGCGCGTCAGCTCCTCGACGAAGAGGGGCACGCCGTCCGCCTTTGCCGCGATATCGCGCAGGGTCGCCGGCGCGATCGCGTAGCTCGCCGCGATCTCGCCGATCATCTGGTCGACGTCGGCGCCTGACAGGGGCTCGAGCTGAATCGTGGTGACGCCCGGCTCGCCGCGCCATTCCAGCGAGATCTCCGGCCGTAGCGTGACCAGGCACAGCAGGCGCGTGCGCGGCGCCTGCCTCACCAGGCTTTCGAGAAGTTCGCGGGTCGAAACGTCGATCCAGTGCAGGTCCTCGACTGCCAGCACGAGCGGTTCGCGCTCCGACTGGCTGAGCACCCATGCCGCCAGCGAATCGAGCGTGCGCCGGCGTTTGCGCAGCGGCGTCCATCCCTCGATGCCGTTCCCGGCCGGGCCGCCGCCGAGGAGTTCGCCCAGCAGCGGCACCGATTCGGGAATCGCGCGCGCCACGCTGCCGAGCAGCGCGGCCAACCGGGCCGTCATGTCCGGCGGCGCGGTCTTCTCGCCGGCGGCGAGTGCGCGCTTTAGAGCCGCGATCACCGGCGCGAAGGCCGTGGTCTGCGTGAACGACGAACCGGCCCAATCGATCCAGCCATGCGGCTCGCCC
The DNA here is from genome assembly GCA_964481045.1 of uncultured Candidatus Odyssella sp. GTDB lineage: Bacteria > Pseudomonadota > Alphaproteobacteria > Bin65 > Bin65 > SBBV01. The sequence goes on from CAYZSG010000025.1 coordinate 9,146, forward strand.
ACCAGCCGATCGCGAAAGTCGCGCACAAGGCGCGATTTGCCGATGCCGGCATCGCCGCCGATCACGGCGATACGGCCATATCCGGCCGCCGCCTGGAGCCAGTTCTCCCACAACAGCGTGCGCTCTTTGGCGCGGCCATAGAGGCGCGTCAAAGACGGTTCGGCGACGTAACTGAAATCGTCTGCCTCGCCGCCCTGCGACGCCTCGAAGACCTCGAGGGGTGTCGCCACGCCTTTCAGCGACAGTTTGCCGAGCGACCGCAGCGGCACTTGTCCGCCGGCGAGGCGCGCGGTGAGAGCGCCGACGACGACCGAATCGGGCCGCGCGATCTCCTGGAGGCGCGCCGCGATGTTTGGGGCCTCGCCCACGACCGACATGCGTTCGGAGATGGACCCGGTGGCGAGATCGCCAACGACGACCACGCCCGTGTGAACGCCGATGCGCACCTGCGCCTGCACGCCGAACTGCGCCAAAAGCGAGGCGCGCAGCGCCGTCATGCGGCGGACGATGCCGAGACCGGCCCGTATCGCCCGCACCGCGTCGTTCCCGTGCGCGACCGGGTAGCCGAAATAGGCGAGGATGCCGTCGCCGAGGAAGCGGGCGACCTGCCCGCCGAATTCCTCGATCGTCTCCGAGGCGGCCTGCCGGTACTCGCTCAAGAGATCGCGAAGCTGCTCGGGATCGAGGCGTCGCGACATCGCCGTCGAGCCGGCCAGATCGCAGAAGAGGATCGTGATCTGGCGGCGCTCGACGAGCGCCGAACGGCTTTCGGCCGGTGGCCGCGCCGCGGCGTCGGGGCGCGGCCGCCGTCCACCGGCCTCGAGCGTGGCGCCGCACTGGCCGCAGAACTTGTTCGCGGGCGCGTTGCGCGCCCCGCAGCTGCCGCAGCCCGCTTCCAGCGACGCGCCGCACTGCCCGCAATAGCGGTTTTCGCGGGGGTTTTCGCTGTTGCAGTGCAGGCAGATCATGGCCGAGATGCGCACCAAGTGTGAGCTAGTTCACTTTGCGCCCGAGCGCAGCGCAAGATAGTAACACGGCCAGTGATTCTGGTAAGAGCGACTTCCCCCGGATGTGCGGGTGCGTGCGATTGCGACCTCACCTCGATCAGCCCGTCAAGGTCACCATATCGGTGACGAACGCATGCGGCCTCAATTGTGCCCATTGCTACAGCAATTGCAGCACTAGCCCTGGGCCCGGCGAACTTTCCACCGCCGAATGGCTGCGCGTCATCGACGAAGCCGCGGAAGCGGGGGTGATTTCGATCATGGTGGAGGGCGGCGAGCCCCTGCTGCGGCCGGACATTTTCGAGATTCTGCGCCACTGCGGGCGCAAGATGCTCGTATGGCTTCGGACGCATGCCGTCGGCATCGATGCCGAACTGGCGCAGCGCATTCACGACGCAGGCGTCGCGACCGTATGCGTCGATTTCTTTGGCGTCAGCGAGGCCACGCATGACGCGCATGCCGGCGTAGCGGGGGCCTTTGCGCGCACGATCCGCGGCACCGAGGCACTCCGCACCGCGGGGCTCGACGTGCTGCCGCTGCTGATCCTGACCCGCCGCAATCGTCACGAGCTGCAGGGCTATCTCGATCTTGCCGAGCGCCTCGGCGCCGACAAGGCGAGCATCCTTCGCCTCTATCCGATCGGGCGCGCGCGCGCCAATTGGGGAGACCTCGCTTGCTCGCGCGCCGAGATGAGCGAAGCCTTCGTATCTCTGCGAGTGCCGCGCGGACTGCGGCTGCTTCACTCGTGGCATCCGCGCAACGGAAATTGCTGCTGGGAGAGTTCGGCGATCACGGCCTCCGGCACGTCCGTCGGCTGCCCCTATCTGCGCGAGTTCGTCGATTTCGGCGATCTCCGCCGACGCACGCTGCTGGAGACCTGGGACCATCCGCTCTACCGCGAGCTGCGCCGCGGAACGAACGACGCGAACCACTGCCGCGACTGCGCCGACGGCGAAGGCACGCGCGGCGGCTGCCGCGCGACTGCCTATGCGTTCACCGGCGATTGGCGCGCGCAGGATCCGTTCTGCCCCGATTCCGACGTCGACCTCCGTGAGCTTCATGACCGGCCCGTATAAGCGCGCAGACGGCATCCGCATCCGCCCGGTCTGGGAATGGGATGGCTGTCTGGTCTTCGATCCGGCGCGGCGGCGGCTGTTCGAGCTGAATTTGACCGCTTGGCTGATTCTCGAGCTCTGCGAGGGGCAAAGCTTCGAAGCCTTGGCGAGCGAATTTCGTGCCGCGATCGAGGCACGACTGGAAAGCGGGGGCGGCACACGTCAGCTCGCGCGGGGCCTCCGCTCTTTGTCCGCGCACGGGCTTGTCGAAGCTGCGTGAATTCAAGAACCAATCCGTCAACAGAGAGAGAGGGGAAGTCGCCATGGACGACAACGATCGCAAACAGCGCCTGATCGCAACGATCCGCCGCAAGAACACGCTCTCGGCGCCGGCGGTAACGTCGGTCGAACCGGAAGTCCGGACGATGATGAAGTTCTTCCGGCTCGACGCGGCCAGGCTGGCCGAATTGATGGGCAAGTTCGTGGCCGGCGTCGTGGTGACCTGGACCTACGACGTCGAGGATCCAGGCAGCTTCGTCGATCTGCTCCGCAAGAGCGAGATGAAGCTCATCACCGCCAGCGCGGGTGGCGGCGCGCGCTATCTCGGCACCTATGTGAAGGTCGCCTCGGAGTCGCGGCCGGAAGCCAATTTCATGACCCTCTGGGGATGCAGCTCGGTCGGCGATGTCGCAAAGATTGGCGACTTTTCCGGCGACGCGCAGGCGGTATTCAGCGAGCTGCTCTCATTTATCGACGAGAATTCGTTCCGCCAGGACATTCACAGCGTCGCGGCCGCGCACGAGGCCAAAGGGTAGTCGCGTCCGCTTGCGCTGGCGGCCCGGGCTCACCGGGCCGCCGGCCGGCGGTGCGCGAAACCCCGGCCGATACTGCCTTCGAGCGCGGCCTGGCCGGCGCGCGACAGCGGCGCTCCCGGTTTGGCCGCGATCTGCCGATTGCCCGCGCGCACGAGGCTCGACCTCAATTCTTCGACCGTGAAGCGGGTGGGATCAACCGCGCCGGCATTCTTCAGGAATTCGCCGAGAATGCCGCCCAGCGCCATGCTCGCTTGGCGTAGGGCCCGTCTGAAGGGCCCGGGGCCGTGCGCCTTGTAGTACGCGCGCACCGCGTCCTTGATGCGTGCCGGCGCGCTCGGATCGATCCGCCCTGTCGTCACGCCTTCTTCGAACTCGTTCACCAGCGCCTGATCGAGCCCGTCGAGGAAGCGCGCCGCGATGCTGACGAGGATGTCGAAGAATGTGCCGGTCAGCGACTCCGAGAGGGCGTAGTAGTTTCTCACGAGCGCTTCGTCGGTTTCGAGCAGGCCCGGCGCGCCCATGGCCTCGCCGGGGCCCTCGTCGTGAACGTCGCGGATCGTGCGCGTGGACGTGATCTCGCCGATGTTGGTGAGGGCCGTGTCCTGGAACAGGAAGCCTTCGGTCTGCGCGAGCACGTGGTCGAGCACCTTGTCGGACTGGAGCGCCGTCATGATCGCGACGATGTCGCCGAAGGATTCGTGGAAGGCGCGGAATGCCTGGCCCGCTTCGCGGCCGCCGATCCGCAGCCAGTCGCGGGCCTGTGCGGCGCCGGCGCCGAATCCGAGCGTTGCGTAGAGAATCTGGTGGCCGATTTCGTGTGCCACGGTGTCGGCATTCAGCCAATACGGCACCATTCGTGGCGGCGGCGGCGCTGTGGCGTTGATCCGCCGCGGAAGATGGACCGGAAAGAGATCTTCGTCGTCCGACTCGGCGATCCCGAGTTCGATGTAGCCGTAGCCGGAGACCGCGTTCTTGTGTCTTTCGTTGCTGCCGGCGCCGCGCGTGGCAACCAGCGGGACGATCTCCAGACGCTGGCGTGGTTGCTTCCGGCCCTCCTGCGCGCAATACCAGACGATCTTGTCGCCGATGTAGGATTCCCAGAGATCGATCGTCTGTCGTGCGATCGCGTAGACCATCGCGACGGCGAAAGCCGGCGCGCATACGGAGCGACCCACCGTCCGGCTCGAGAGCTGATCCCAACCGCCGGGGTCGAGCGGGGCGATGCCGCCGTTGAGAAGCCGCGGCAACGGCCCCATGAGGAAGCGGGAAGGCGGCCTTTCGGATGTGTCCACATGCGGTGCCGGTACGCCGGATTCGTAGGCCGTTTTCAGGCAGTAGTTCGCCACATAAATCTGGTCGTCGCCAAAGCCTTTCACCGTGCGATCGTCCGGCTGGCCGCTCCAGAGCTTGCCGCGCGGTTTCACACGCAATTCGGTAAGGAAGTCGCTCGGCCGCGATTCCGCGCATAAGCGGAAGGCGAACGGGTTTTGCGGAAAGACCTTGAACGCAACCTCTGCTTCGCCCTCGGCCATCGTTTCCCCCTTCGATCAGCCCGTTTCCTCTTCTCCCTGGGCCAGGCCTTTCAGCGCCTCGGGCTTGCGGATCGCGATCGAGCCGCGGCGCAGCGCCACGATGCCCTGGCTCTGCCAGGTGTGCAGCAGCTTGTTCACGCTCTCGCGCGCGGTGCCGATCATCTCGCCGAGCTCGCGCTGCGTGAGCTGCACCTGCATCACGCCGCCCGCGCTCTCGCCGGTCTGCGCGGCCAGCAGCGCCTTGGCCATGCGGCCGGGCATGTCGAGGAAGAACGCGTCCTCGAGCTGCTCGCTCGTCTTCCGGAGGCGGCCGCACAGCACATCGAGCAGGCGCTGCGCGAGCTCCGGGTGCGCGCGCACGACGGGCATGAAATCGCGCCGTTCGAGCACGAGGATGTCGCTCTCGACGAGGGCCACCGCGTCGGCCGTGCGCGGCCCGCCGTCGAGCACCGCGATCTCGCCGAACACCTGGCCGGGACCGATCACGTTGAGCACGGCCTCCTTGCCATTGCGCGAGACGGTGCAGATCTTCACGCTGCCGCGCAGCACGGCCATCATCGCCGTGCCCGGAGTCGATCGCCGGAAGATCGTCTTGCCGCGCCGGCAGCGCTCGATGCGCGAGCGCGCCACCAGTTCGTCGATCGCGGAGTCGGCAAGGCCGCGGAAGAAGGCGTGGTGGGCGAATATCTCGCGGCGGTCGACGTAGCGGACATCGTTGCCCGCGCCCGACCGCGATCCTGTCGCGTTCATAGTCCCGTCCGGTTCCGGTGGTGACCGACGATAGCATCGGCCGCGGCGTCCGCTGAGAGAATTCTGTTCTTGGTTCGAATTGCGTGGAAGGTACGCCGTGCCCGCTGCGCCCCACTGGCGCCACGCCCGCCATTATGGGGAAGATCGAAGGCGCTATCGCGTAACCAATCAAGGATGTATGACGGCGCCACCGCCGTCTCTCTGGGTGCGCTTCAGGTCTGTGTCAGAACCCTCGATCAACTCGTTGAAATCGCACGCGCGAAGCCCGCTGCCTTTGGGTCACACCGTAGGCGGAATGCGGCTTCTTGCGGTGCTCGGCGAAGGGCGCTTCGGGCTCGCCTACCTCGCCGCGGCGGCGGATGCGAAGACCGGCGAGCAGCGCCATGTCGTGCTGCGCGAATACATGCCGGCGGGGCTGGCCACGCGCCGGTCGGATGGCTACGCGGTCCGCGCGCTGCGCGCCTCCGACCGGCCCGACTTCGATTGGGGCCTGTCGCGGCTGCGCCAGGAGGCGGAGGCGCTGACGGCGCTGGAGCACCCGAATCTCGCGCGCGTTCTTGGCCTGATCGAAGAGAACGGCACCGGCTACCTCGCCGAGGAATACGTCGAAGGGCAAAGCTTGGCCGCCATCCTGGAGCGGCGCGGCAAGCTGCCCGAGGCGGAAATCCGCTTCCTGCTGTCCCCGCTGCTCGACGGCCTCGAGCAGGTGCACCGCGTGGGCCTCGTGCATGGCGGGATCGAGCCAGCCGATATCCTGTTCCGGCCCGGCGGCGTCCCGGTGCTGGTCGGCTTCGGCGCGCCGCGGCCCTCGACGTCCGCCCGCGGCCCCGAGGGCGACGCCGGGCCGACGTGGAGCGAATATGCGCCCCACGAGATCTATGACAGCCGCGCATCGGTGGGTCCGTGGACCGACATCTACGCGCTCGGCGCCGTGCTCTATCGCACCGTGGCGGGCGTGGCGCCGCCATCCGGCGCGGCGCGCGTGGCCGCGCTCGACGGGGGCAAGCCCGATCCGTATCGCGCGGCGCAGGGGCTGCCCGGCTACGGCGCTGGGCTGCTTGCGGCCATCGACCGCGCTCTTGCGCTGGTCGAGCGCGAGCGCCCGCAATCGCTGGCGGCGTTCCGCGGCGCGCTGTCGCGGACGCCCGAGGGCGCTTCCGATGCGCCGGTGCGGCGCAAGGCGGAGGAGCCGCTGCTCTTCGATCTCGAGACCGCGAAAGTACCGCCGCCGAGCGGCACGCGCGAGATCGCGCCCGTGCACAAGGTGCGCGGCCTGCGCCGGCGCGCGCCGCTGCCCGACAGCCCGCCGCCGCTGGCGGGACCCGTGCCCGGCGCCCCGACGCCGCCTGCCGCGCCTGTTGCGGTCGCTGCTGCCGCCGAAACCAAGGCGGCACCACGCCGCGCCGTGCCGCGTACCTGGATCTGGATCGTCGCCTTCGGCGGCGTGATCGCGGCCGGCCTGCTCGGCTGGCGGCAATACGAGGCGGGCACGCAGCGTGCCGCGGCGCCGGCCTCCGTTACGCCCGCGCCGGCCGCGCCCGATGCGCGCCGCGCCGAGGAGCAGCGCCGCGCAGCGGCGCAGCGCCAGGCCGAGGAAACGCAAAAGGAGGCGGTGCGCCGGACCCAGGAAGCGCAGAAAGCGGAGGCGGCGCGCCAGGCTGAAGAGACGCGCAAAGCCGACGAGACGCGCAAGGCCGAAGAGGCGCGGAAGGCGGAGGAAGAGCGCCGCGCGGAAGAGGCGCGCCGGCGTGCCGAGGCCGAGAAGGCCGAGCGCGCGGCCGCAACCCTGCGCGATTCGATCCCCAAGATCGAGGCCGCGCTGGCCAAGCAGGATTGGGCGGGGGCGCGCACGCTGCTCGTGGAAGCGGAAGGCCTCGCGCCGAACCACGCGAAACTGTCCGACTTCCGCGGCGTGCTCGTCGCCGAAACTGCAAAACGCGTCGCGCGCGCCGACGAGGCCGCACAGCGCCGCGAATGGGCCGAAGCCGAGAAGCTGCTCGACGAGGCGGCCGCCGTGCTGCCTGGCTCCGACACCGTCACCGCGGGCCGCGCGCGCCTCGAGCGGGGACGCCGCGACTGGGAAGCCGGCCGCGTGGTGCTCGAGCGCAAGGCCGATCTCCTGATCGACGAAGGCATCGCCGCCGCGCGCAAGTTCGATTTCTCCGCCGCCTCGAACAAGTTCGGGGAAGCCGAGCAGGCGCTCGAAGGATTCGGCGCGGACCATCCGTTGCGCGCCAAGCTCACCGATGCCGTGGCCGAAGTGCAGCGGCTGCTCGACGACGTCGAATACGAGCGCCACCGGGTGAGCGACTACGAAGCCTACCTCACCAATCGCGCGCGCGCCGATGCGCTGTTCGAGCTCGCGCAGAAGGAGCTGCATGAGAAGAAGAACGCGGCCCGTGCCTGCGTGCTCTACCGCGAGGCCGGCGGGCTAGGCCATGTCGGCGCGCAGAACCAGCTCGGGCTTTGCTTTGCCTCGGGGCAGGGCATGCCGAAGGACGAGGTTGAGGCCTACAACTGGTTCCGCCGCGCGGCCGAGGGCGGCAATGCGGTTGGGCAATACAACCTTGCGCAGGCCTTCGCGACCGGCAGCGGGATCGCGCGCCACTACGAGAGCGCCGTGCACTGGGCGCGGAAATCGGCGGAGCAGGGCTATCCGAAGGGCGTCTGCCGCCTCGGCCTGCTCTATCGCGAGGGCGAGGGCGTCACCGCCAACGCCGCCGAGTCGGCCAAGCTGTTCCGCCAGGGCGCCGACAAGGGCGACGAATGGTGCATGGCGCTGCTGGCCGAAGCCTACGAGAAGGGCGCCGGCGTCGCCAAGGACGCGCGCCAGTCGCGCCTCTGGTACGAGCGCGCCGCCGCCAAAGGCTACGAGCCGGCGAAGGCGCGGCTGAAGGCGCTGCGCTGAGGCGCGAGATGCGTCCGCCGGACCCAGTCTCGCGTCGGCCGGCTTTCGCCCTGCGCCGTGTCTTGATCGTAATCGCCGCCGCCGGCCTGCTCGCCGGCCTCGTGATCGGGTTCGGCCTCGACGACCGGCGTTCGCCGGCACGCCAGCAGCCGGTGCCCGGGCCGCCGGGCGCCACCCGCGACGATCCGGCGAAATCGCCGCCGGCCGCGCCCGTCACCTGCGAGGACGTGCCCAAAGCACTCGCCGGCGCATTCGGCGATCGGTCCGATTGCCCGCTGATCGGGCGCACGCTGCGCGAGGCGCTGGCGTCCGCCGAAGCTGGCACGATCACGCGCTGGATCAATACGCGCAGCCAGACCAGCGGAACGATCAAGATCTCGGCCGCCGAGTCGCGCGACGGCGCGGTCTGCCGCCGCGCCGAGCTCACCGTCACGCGCGCCGGCGATACGAAGCGCGCGGAGGCCGCGCTCTGCCTGAAGCAGGGAACGTGGGTGCTGATCGAGTAGGGTGGCGCGTTACCCGAAGCGCAGCCAGATCAGCTTGTCGAACGAGCGCAGCTCGCGCAGCAGGCTCACGATCAGCTCTGCATCCGTGGCCGCTTCGAGCCGCGCGAGGGAGGCGAGGGCGCCTTCCATCATGCGGCGGAATTCCGCCGATTCGTGCACGGGCGTGGGCGCCTGCTCGATGCATTCGCGATAACGCGCCGTCGTCGCGCGCGTAGCGGCCTGGAACGCCGGCAGCCGTTTTGCGTCCGGCGGCCTCTGGCGATACTCCCAGAGCCGGTCCATCGCGGCGTTCATCGCGTCGACGCAATCGGAGAAGACGCGCTGGCCGTTACGCTTGCGCAGCGCCGCGAGATCGGCGCGGATCGGCTTGAGCGCAAGTAGCGCCTCCGCCGGCGCCGATCCAGCGGCGCTCGCGGCCTTGCCTTCGATCGCGCCAAGGGTTTCGCCGAAGGCTTCGTCTTTCGCGTAGGCGGGCGGCGGCGTGGCGGCATAGCGCGCGGCCAGCGCCTTCCACTCGGCCACGAACTGGTCGAACGCCAGCTCGCCGAGATCGCTGTTCCCGGTTTCGTAATAGTGCATGGCCTCGCGATAGTGGCGGTAGGCGCCGGCGACGGCGCTGTGGAATGTGTCGGTTGTCTCGTCGGCGGCGGCGGGCCAAGGTGCCAGCGCCGCCACGAGGCACAGCGCCGCGCTAACCAGACGCAAACCACGCATCCCTAACCTCGCATGGACAAGCCGCGTCCCCGCGACTAGCTCAATACGGGGTCCGCGCGGCGCCGTCGAGGCGCCCGAGAAGGAGTTTGCCCATGCGGGCATTGAGAATCGCTTTCATCCTGATCGCCGTCGCCGCTTTCGCATCGGCGGCGCGCGCGGCCGATCCGCCCAAGGAGCCGGCGCTCGGCGAGAACGGGCTCTATGTTCAGCCGTGGTTTCTGCAGAGCTTCCTCGATCTGCGGGAGGACCTCGACGAAGCGGCGCAGAAGGGCAAGCGCTTCGCGATCTTCTGGGAGCAGAAGGGCTGTCCGTACTGCAAGGAGACGCATCTCGTGAATCTCGCGAAGCCCGAGATCTCCGAGTACATCCAGCGGCACTACGTCGTGCTTCAGCTCGATCTCTGGGGCGCGCGCAAGGTGAAGGATTTCGACGGCGAGGAGCTTTCGGAGAAGGCGCTTGCGCAGAAATACGGCGTGCGCTTCACGCCGACCGTTCAGTTTTTCCCGGCGAAGGCCGCGGAGAAGAAATCGGGCCGCGAGATCGAGGTGGCGCGCATGCCCGGCTACATGCGCCCGTTCCCGTTCTTCGCAATGTTCCAGTACGTGCAGGACGAGGGCTACAAGGGCGGCGCGTTCCGCGACTACTTCAAGAAGAAGCACGACGAATCCGTCGCCAGCGGCGGCAAGGCGCACACGTGGTGAGTTCCCCCTCTCCCCTGGGGGAGAGGGGCAAGGGCTGAGGGCTCTCTCAGTCTGCTCGGTATAAGATCGCTCGGATGGGCGCGGGCGCGACATTCCTGCTTAAACGCCGTGCTCTCGCACGAATCGGTTTCAGGCGGCACCAACTCCTCACCGCCGACCCCTCTCCCCCAAGGGGAGAGGGGCAGCGGTTGACTTGCCGCAATCGAAACCTCACTTTCTCCGCAGCGCCGATTTGATCGTCAGCTTGCGGGGCGCTTAAGAAAAGCCGCTAAAGCGAGGGTGAAACCGCCCGGCGCAGGCTGCGGCGGTTTTGTTTTGCGTGCGTCCGGTATCCATGAGCAGCACTCTCATTCTCGTCCTCTCCGGCCTCGTCATCGGCGCGCTGTTCGGCGCGATCGTGCAGCGGACGAATTTCTGCTCGATGGGCGCCATCTCGGACGCCGTGGCGCTGGGCGACCGGAAGCGCCTGCGCGCCTGGCTGCTGGCGATCGCCGTGGCCATCGTCGGGACGAACGCGCTGCTGCTGACCGGCCTCGTCGCGATCGACAAGAGCTTTTATCTCGCGCCGCGCGTCGCCTGGGTCGCGATGCTGCTCGGCGGTTTGCTGTTCGGCTTCGGCATGGTGCTGGCGGGCGGCTGCGCGAGCCGCACGGTCGTCCGCGTCGGCGCGGGAAGTCTCAAGAGCTTCATCGTGTTCATCGTCATGGGCCTCGTCGGCTACATGACCGCGCGCGGCCTGCTCTACTATGTGCGCACCACGGTGGAGGCTGCCGCCACCGATTTGGGCAAGGCCGGGCTGCCGACGCAGGGATTGCCGTCCGTGGCCGCCAGTGTCTTCGGTCTGGGGACCGGCACTGCGATCATCGTCGTCGCCGCGCTCGCCGCCGCCGGCATCGCCCTCTGGTGCTTCAAGGATCGCAGCTTCCGCCGGAGCACGCGAGACATCATCGCCGGCCTGGCACTCGGCGCGCTGGTGACGGCGGGGTGGTGGGCGACGGGCTGGCTCGCCGCCGACGAGTTCGAGCCGGTGCCGCCGGTCTCGCTGACCCTGATCGGGCCGGCCGGCGACACGCTGCAATATCTGATGACGTTCACCGGCGCGAAGATCTCGTTCGGCGTCGCCGTGGTCTTCGGCATCCTCATCGGCAGCTTCGGCGCCGCGGTGGCCAGCCGCACGTTCCGCCTCGAGATGTTCGCTGACCGCGACGACATGCTGCGCCACATGGGCGGCGCCGCGCTGATGGGTTTCGGTGGCGTGATGGCCGCCGGCTGCACGGTGGGGCAGGGGCTTACCGGCGTCGCCACGCTCGGCATCGGCAGCCTGCTCGCATTCGGCGGCATCGTCGCCGGCGCCGTGATCTCGGTGAGGCTGCTGATGTGGCGCATGGAGCGCGCGTCGCTCGATCGCGGCATCTGAATGCGGCCGCGAGATAAACTCGCCGGTGCGTTTAGGCGAATTCGCGCGAGGCGGGCACTGGATGCATTGTGGATTCACCGAAAGCGAATATGATTGTCGGCCGGATCGATGGCGCGGCCGCAACCTGCCGCGCGTGAACAAGGGGAGGATTTCCATGACACGTCTGTTACTGGCCGCTGCGGCGGTCCTCGCGGCCGGCATCGTGCCGGCGCAGGCGCAGCAGGCCGACGGCCGCGTGCTCGCCATGTCGTGCCTCAACTGTCATGGACCCGGCGGCAAGAGCCCCGGCGACATCCCGAGCATTGCCGGCAAGTCGGAGGACTTCCTCAAGAACGCGATGGTCGATTTCCGCGACGGCAAGCGCACGGGCAATTCGGCCACCGTGATGGGCCGGCTCGCCAAGGGCTACAGCGACGCCGAGATCGCGGCCGTCGCCAAGTACATCGCCACGCTGAAGTAGGGGAGGAAGCCATGACCCGCATTTCCCGTCGCGAATTCGCCGCCGGCGCAGCCGGCGCCGCCGCGCTCACCGGTTTCGCTCCCGCGATCCTCGCCCAGGGCCGCGCGCGCGCGCGCGTCGTCGTCGTGGGCGGCGGATTCGGCGGCGCCACCACCGCGAAATATCTCCGCATGCTCGACCGGAACGTCCAGGTGACGCTCGTCGAGCCCTCGCAGACATTCTACACCTGCCCGTTCAGCAACCTCGTGCTGGGCGGCTTGCGCACGCTGCCGAGCATTGGCCACAACTACACCGCGATGCGCACCAAGCACGGCGTCAACGTCGTCCACTCGACCGCGACGAAGGTCGATCCGGCGAAGAAGACCGTGACGCTCGCCAACGGCCAGGTGCTGCAATACGACAAGCTCGTGCTCTCGCCGGGCATCGATTTCAAATGGGGCGCCATCGCCGGCTACGACGAGGCGGCCTCGCAGCTTCTGCCGCATGCCTGGAAGGCGGGGCCGCAGACCGCGCTGCTGCGCCGCCAGCTCGAGGCGATGAAGGACGGCGGCACGTTCGTCATCGCGGCGCCGGCCGATCCGTTCCGCTGCCCGCCGGGGCCGTACGAGCGCGTCAGCATGATCGCGCACTACCTCAAGACCAAGAAGCCGAAGTCGAAAATCCTCATCCTCGACTCGAAGGACGCGTTCTCGAAGCAGGGCCTGTTCATGGGCGGCTGGAAGGCGCTCTACGGCGACATGATCGAGTGGGTGCCGCTTTCGAAGGACGGCAAGGTGGTGAAGGTCGATCCCAAGACCCGGACGCTCGAATGCGAGCTCGGCGCCAAGCACAAGGGCGACGTCGTCAACGTCGTTCCGCCGCAGAAGGCCGGGGCGATCGCGATGGCCGCCGGCGTCAATCAGGGCGACTGGTGCCCGATCAATCCGGCCACGTTCGAATCGACGAAGCAGAAGGACATCCACGTGATCGGCGACGCCTCGATCGCGGCGCCGATGCCGAAATCCGGCTTCTCGGCCTCGAGCCAGGGCAAGGTAGTGGCCGCGGCGATCGTCGCGATGCTCCAGGGCAAAGAGCCGGCGACGCCGTCCTTCGCCAACACCTGCTACAGCGTGGTCGGTCCGGACTACGGCATCTCGGTCGCCAACGTGTATGTCGTGAAGGACGGCAAGATGGGCGTGGCTCCCGGCGGTGGCGTGAGCCCGGCGCAGGCCGATGCCGCGTTCCGCAAGGCCGAAGCCCGCTACGCCGAGAGCTGGTACAAGGCGAACACGGCGGAGGTGTGGGGGTAGTTCGCCCTTACTTTGGCGACGGAGAGAGATTAGGCTCGGACCTTCCCGGACAAACACGGATTTCCACGGACGAACACGGACGGCATTCATGTCGTCCGTGTTTTCGTTCGTGCGGGTCCGTGTTCGTCCGTGGTCTTCTTGGCTATAGAGGGCGGCGATGACCGCGCTGCCCATCGACTCCGTTCTGCCCGATATCCGCGCCGCGCTCGCGCGCGCGCCGAATCTCGTGCTGCAGGCGGCCCCCGGCGCGGGCAAGACGACTCGCGTGCCGCTCGCGCTGCTGGATGCAGATTGGCTCGGCGGGAAGAAGATCGTCGTGCTCGAGCCGCGGCGCCTCGCGGCGCGTGCGGCGGCGCGCTTCATGGCCGCCAGCCGCGGCGAGACGGTCGGCGAGACGGTCGGCTATCGCGTGCGCCTCGACAGCAAGGTGGGCCCGCGCACGCGCGTCGAGCTGGTGACGGACGGCCTCTTCCTGCGCCGGCTCCAGGCCGATCCGGGCCTCGACGGCATCGGTGCGGTGCTGTTCGACGAGGTGCACGAGCGCAGCCTCGATGTCGATCTCGCACTGGCGCTCTGCCTGGAGCTGCAGGGCGCGCTCAGGCCCGATCTCCGCCTCGTCGCGATGTCGGCCACGCTCGAAGGCGAGGCGCTCGCGCGGCTGATGAAGGCCGAGACGATCGTGAGCCAAGGCCGCGCGTATCCGGTCGAGACGCGCTGGCTCGGCCGGCCCGAGCCGCGCACGTTCATCGAGGACGCGGTTGCCGCCGCGATCCGTCGCGCGCTCGGCGAGAGCGGAAGCGCCAGCGACGGCGACGTGCTCGTGTTCCTGCCCGGAACGGGCGAAATTCGCCGCATGCAGCAGCGCCTCGAAGACCGTGCGCTGCCACCCGGCACGCACATCGCGCCGCTCTATGGCGATCTCGATCTCGCCGCGCAGGATGCAGCGATTCGGCCGAGCCCGCCCGGCCAACGCAAGATCGTGCTCGCCACGTCGATCGCGGAAACGAGCCTGACCATCGAAGGCGTGCGAGTCGTGATCGACAGCGGGCTTGCGCGCGTGCCGCGTTTCGAGCCGGCCAGCGGCATGACGCGGCTCGAAACCGTGCGCGTCTCGCAGGCCGCCGCCGAGCAGCGCAAGGGCCGCGCCGGCCGCGTGGCCCCCGGACTCTGCTATCGGCTTTGGAGTGAGGGCGAACACAAGAGCCTGCCGCAATATCCGACGCCGGAGATCCGCGAGGCCGATCTCGCGCCGCTGGCATTGGAGCTTGCCGTGTGGGGCGCGCGCGACGCGGCATCGCTGGCCTGGCTCGATCCGCCGCCGCCGCAGGCGCTGGCGCAGGCGCGCTCCCTCCTCGAGCGCCTCGGCGCGCTCGATGCCAGCGGGGCCGTAACCGCGCATGGCCGAGCGATGGCCGGGTTCGGCGCGCACCCGCGGCTTTCGCACATGATGCTTGCCGGAAAGGCGATGGGCGCGGGGGCATTGGCATGCGACCTCGCGGCGCTGATCGAAGAGCGCGATCCGGCGCGCGACATCAAGAGCATCGACATCCGCCTGCGCCTCGGCCTGCTGCGCGGGCGCGGGGCCGAGCGCATCCGACGCGTGGCCGAGATGTGGCGGCGCCAGCTCAAGGCCGGCGGCGACGGCGCGAAAGACGAGGCCGCTGGCCGGCTGCTCGCGTTGGCCTATCCCGACCGCGTCGCGCAGCGGCGCGCAGACGCGCACGGCAGCTTCCGCCTCGCCAATGGCCGCGGCGCCTGGTGCGACGAGGCCGATCCGCTCGCCGCCGCGCCCTATCTCGCGATCGCCGACCTCGATGGCGACAAGCAGGATGCGCGCATCTTCCGCGCCGCGCCGCTCCAGCGTGCCGATCTCGATACGCTGTTCGCCGATCGCATCCGTACGGAAGTGCGCGTCGAATGGGACGCGCGCGACGAGGCGGCGAGGGCGCGCCGGCGCACGACGCTCGACGCGCTCGTTCTGGCCGAGGCGCCGCTGGCTTCGCCCGATCCTGCAATGCTCGCAAGCGCGGTGATCGACGGCATCCGCGCGCTCGGCCTCGCCGTGCTGCCGTGGTCCGGCGAGGCGGAAGCGCTGCGCGCGCGTATCGCGCTCATGCGCCGGATCGAGGGCGCGGAGGCGGGATGGCCTGACGTCTCCGACGCCGCGTTGCTCGGGTCGCTGGGCGATTGGTTGGCGCCTTTCCTGGGCGGAATTGCGCGGCGTGCCGATTTCGGGCGCATTCCGCTCGCGCGTGCCCTCGAAGCGATGCTCGAGTGGAAGCTGAAGCAGCGGCTCGATCGCGAGGCGCCGCTCGACATTCCGGTGCCGAGCGGCAGGCGCGCGCGCATCGACTACGTCTCAGGCCCCGAGCCGGTCCTGGCGTTGCGTATCCAGGAGATGTTCGGCGCGACGGAAACGCCGGCCGTCTGCGGAGGTCGAGTCCCGCTCCTGCTGCACCTGCTGTCGCCGGCGCAGCGGCCGATTCAGGTCACGCGCGATCTCGTGAGCTTCTGGCGCCGCGGCTATCCGGAAGCGCGCGGTGAGCTGCGCGGCCGCTATCCCCGCCATTATTGGCCCGACGATCCCTTCACCGCCCAGCCGACGAGCCGCGTCCGTCCGCGCCCGCGTTGAGCGCGCCGCGTCCGCGGAACTGCGCTTATGGCAAATCCGCTGCACTCGTATTGAAACGGATTGCGGGTACGACGTCCTGCCTTCATTGTTCGTCAACGCTGATCCGCAGCGCGGGGCCAGGGCTTGCGCTTCCTTGCCGTATTTCTCCTCCTGATGCTTGCTCTGCCGCCGGCCGTGCGCGCGGAAGTGGCCGGCCGCGCGGACCCGGCGCGCCCCGTCACCATTGCCATATTCGGCGATTCTCTCGCCGAAGGCCTTTGGGGAAGTCTCTACCGGCGCTTCGCGCGCGAGCGCGGTATCCGCATCGTGAATGCCACGCGCGCCTCCACGGGCTTCAATGCCGACGCTTACGACGAAGCCCTGGACCGGCTGCTGGCGCGCGAGCGAATCGACCTGCTGATCGTGCAGACCGGCGCCAACGACCGCCAGCGCGCGCTGGCGCTCGACGGCCGGCAAAGCGCGGCTTTCGGCTCGGCGCTCTGGCATGCGTTCTACAGCCAGCGCCTCACCTATTTCCTCGCCCGCGCGCAACGCAGCGGCGTGCGCGTGCTGTGGGTGGGACTGCCGGTTATGCGCGACGCGCCCTTTGACAGCGGCATGCGCCTCATCAGCCAAGTGCATCGCGACCATGCCCAGCGTCATGGCGTGGCGTTCCTCGACATCCTCCGCGCCACGGCCGACGCCGAGGGCGCGTTCGTCGAGATGCTCCCGGTCGGCGCCGGGCGCGTGCGCCGTTTCCGGCACGAAGACGGCGTGCATTTCTGGGAGTTCGGCTATGATCGTGTGGCCGCCGAGGTTCTGGCCACGATTCGCGCATACTATCCGCACCTGTTGCCCGAAGGGCGGGCACGCGCGGAACTGCCTTCCCATAAACCTTAATCGATTGCGAGGCGCGCCACGCGCGCGGTTGCAACCGATAATCCGCTTATGCATATTCCGCGCGCTTTTCGAGGCACCTGATTCTTCGCGCGCAGGGCCGCACTATCCGACGGGGAACGATCGATGCGCCTTGCACTGAGCTTCTTCGCGCTGTTCGCGCTCGTGGCCGCGCCGCTGGCCGGCGCGGGCGCCGAGACCGCGAACGGCAGTCAGCCGAGAACCGAGGAAGCGAAGAAGGAGGTCAGCGCGCCGCGCCCATTCCACATCGTGGTGATGGGCGACTCGCTCTCGGATGGCATGTGGGCAAGCCTTTATCGCGGCTACATCCGCCATCAGAAGCAGGTCCGCATCGCGCGCCACGGCGTGAATTCCGCCGGCTTCACGGCCTATAGCTTCGAGACCGACTTCGAGAAAATCGCGGCGAAAGGCCCGATCGACCTCGTGATCTTCATGGTCGGCGCCAACGACCGCCAGCGCGCCTTCGCGCAGGGCAACGGCAAGGAATGGGCGCAGTTCCGGACCGAGAAGTGGTATGCGATCTATCGCCAGAACATCCAGCGTTTCCTCGGCCTGCTGCAGCAGAAGAAGGTGCCGACGGTTTGGATCGGCCTTCCGATCATGCGCAAGGAGGACGCCAGCGACGACGCGAAGATGATGAACGCGATCTATCGCGAGCTCGCCTCGGCGCATGGCGCGCTGTTCGTCGAAATCTGGGCCGCCACGGCCAACAAGGATGGCGAATACGACCCGTTCATGGACGATGAGAAGGGCCGGAAGCGCCGATTCCGCCACGACGATGGCGTTCACTTCACCGATTTCGGGTACGATCACGTGATTCGCCACGTATTGAAGGTGGCGAAGGAGAAGCTGCCGCAACTCGAAGCTCTGTGGAGCGTGCCGGCACCATGACGGGGACGAAGCTCGGGGGAACGCTCGCCGCGTCGCTGTTCGCGGCGGCGTTCTTGTCGCCTGCCTGTTTCGCGCAATCGGCCGAGCCCGAGGCGCTGCGCATGACGCACGAAGAGCGCGTACGCGACCACGAGGATCGCGAGCAGCAGATCAAGAAGCGCATCGCCGAGGCCGAAGCGCGCTATCGTGGCGAGGTCGGGCGCGCCCAGCTCCCGCGCGCCGGCGTCGTCGCGCTCGGCGCCGTGTTCGGCACCACCGGCGATTCGCGTGCCCGCCGCGCGCTCGGGCGCTTCCACGCGGCGCTCGAATCCTACGAGCGCGGCGGCCGGCGCGGGCGCTTCACGATCCTCCAGATCGGCGACAGCCACACCGCCGGCGACAACTGGACTGGCTATTTGCGCGAGCGCTTCCAGCGCCGCTTCGGCGACGGGGGCCGCGGCATGCTGGCGCCCGGCAAGCCGTTCCACGATTTCCGGCCCTATCAGATCCGCGTCGCGCAGAGCGGAAACTGGGGCAATCACAATTACCGCCAGTGGAACGGCACCGGCATTGCCTCCTATGCGATCGTCGGCGACAAGAGCGGCGACACGATCGAAGCCTCGATGCGCGGTTTGAAGAGCTTCGAGGAGATCGAGGTCGAGTTCATCAGGCAGGCGAATGGCGGCAGCTTCGTCGTGAACGTCGACGGCCGCGACGTGGAGACGATCTCGACGCGCGGGTCGGCCAACCTCGACCGCGCCACGGTGCGGCTGTCGCGGCCCGGCTATCACGTGACGTTGAGCCTCAAGGGCGATGGGCCGGTGGCGCTGTTGTCGTGGTCGCTGCTGCGCCGCTCGGGGCTCGTCTATGTGAGTCACGGCGTGCCGGGCGAGACGGTCGGCCTCGTCGGCAAGTGGGATGCCGGCATCGCCGCCTGGCAGATTCACCATCTCAATCCGGCGCTCATCATCGTGGCCTTCGGAACGAACGAGGGCTTCGTGAACCGCCTGAGGCCCGAGGAATACGAAGCGGAGTTCCGCGACCGGCTGCAGGCGATCCGCGGCATGGCGCCCAACGCCTCGATCGCGGTGGTCACGGCGCCGGGCGCCGACCGGCTGCCGTCGTGGTGCGGGCGCAACCGCGCGCAGCGCGAGCGCTTCCAGTGCCGGCCGCTCAGTGCCGCCCACGCTTCGAACTACGCCGAGCTGATCGAGAAGCGCAGCAAGGCGCTCTGCTATTGGCACAGCCCGCCGGCGCTCGAGCAGGTGCGCCAGATCCAGCGCCGCGTCGCCGAGCGGCTCGGCGTCCATTTCTGGGACTGGTCGCAGGTGACCGGCAAGGATTGCGGCATGGATCGTTGGGCGCGCATGGATCCGCCGCTCACGATCGTCGACCGCGTCCACATGCGCCTCGAGGGCTACGATTTGAGCGGCGAGGCGCTGTACCGCGACCTGACGCGCCTCTATTCTCCGGGCCGCTGAGCGCGGAACTCGTTTCCGACATCCCGAACGGCGCGACGGGGACCGCGCGGCTCCTGCTCGCGATAACAGAAGAAGCACGACGCGCCGCCTAGATGCTCTTCCCGACGCTCAACTTCCTCATCTTCTTCCTGATCGTCCTCGCGCTCGCCTGGGCGCTGGTCGAGCGCGACACGTGGCGCAAGCTCGTGCTCACAGCTGCGAGCTACGTGTTCTACGCATTCTGGGACTGGCGCTTCGCATTCCTGCTGCTCGGCAACACGCTCGCGATCTATGTCGTCGGGCTCTGGATCGGCGGCGCCAAAAGCGAACGCGCGCGGAAGTGGGCGGCCGGCACCGGCGTGGCCGTGATGCTCGTTGTGCTCGGCTTCTTCAAGTATTTCGAGTTCTTCGTGACCTCGATGAACGAGCTGCTGCGCTCGGCCGGGCTCGAGCGCGAGATCCCGATCTTCGAGGTGATCCTCCCGGTCGGCATCTCGTTCTTCACGTTCCAGGGCATTTCCTACGTCCTCGACGTCTATCACCGCATCATTCCGCCGGCGCGCAATCTCCTCGATCTCGCGCTGTTCAAGTCGTTCTTCCCGCAGCTCGTGGCCGGCCCGATCGTGCGCGCGGCCGATTTCATGCCGCAGCTCGAGAAGAAGCTCGACATCACGCGGCTGCATATCAGCCTCGGGCTCACGCTGATCGTCTGGGGACTGTTCAAGAAGTCGATCGTCGCGAACTATCTCGCGATCGATCTCGTCGACAAGGTGTTCATGGATCCCGGCCGCTACGGCGGGCTCGACCTGCTGCTCGGCGTGTACGGCTACGCGGTGCAGATCTATTGCGACTTCAGCGCCTATAGCGACATCGCGATCGGCTGTGCGATGCTGCTCGGCTACACGTTCCCGCGCAACTTCGACCAGCCTTACCGCTCGGCGAGCTTGAGCGAGTTCTGGCGGCGCTGGCACATCTCGCTGTCGAGCTGGCTGCGCGACTATCTCTACATCCCGCTCGGCGGCAACCGGAAAGGGCCGGCGCGCACCTACGTCAATCTCACGATCACGATGCTGCTCGGCGGGCTCTGGCATGGTGCTGCGTGGAAGTTCGTGATGTGGGGCGCGCTGCACGGCGTGGGCCTCGCGGTCGAGCGCCTCGCGAGCGGCGCGCGCCGCGTGTCGGGCTCCGTCTGGGGGCCGAAGCCGCTGGCGATCGTGCTCGTGTTCCACTTCGTGTGCCTCGGCTGGATCTTTTTCCGCGCGCGCGATTTCGCGAGCGCCATCGACGTCATCAAGGGTCTGTTCGACTGGAGCACGCCGGCCGAGCTCGCCACGCCGCTTTCGCTGGCGCTGATCGCGCTCGGCATCGTCATGCACTTCACGCCGCGCGATCTCATCAACCGGTTCGAGACGCTGTTCTGGCGCATGCCGGCGACGGCCGTCGGCCTCGCGTGCGGTCTATTGGTGGCCGCCGTCGAATCGTTCGGGCTCGATGGCGCGGCGCCGTTCATCTACTTCCAGTTCTGAGGCGGCGATGGCGCGCAACAGCACCGACCACCACCTCTCGCGCCTGATGACGCCGGAGCTCGATCCGACCGAGGGTGCGAAGGACGAGCCGCTCCGCCGCCTGTGGCCGGCCGCGATCGCCGGCACGCTCGTGCTCGCGCTGTTGAACGCGCAGGGCCTGGAAAAGTGGGTGAACCGGCTGCCCGAATCGCCCGTCACCAACGTGCTGATCGTCGCGGGCCAGCAGTGGAAGGACGCGATGGACCGGCTCGGCCCGGGCCGCGCATTCGACGCGGCGCGGAAGGCGTTTCAGGACTTTCGCGGGCAGTAGCCGGCGGTTCAGCCGACGGCTTTGCCGAGCGCCGTCATCTTTTCGCGGAACGGGCGCTGATAGCCCTTCTCGACGGCGGCCTTGGCGCGCATCGCGAACTTACTCGGGTCCGCGTGCACGCCGCTTCCTTCCACGAGCCGGTTCATGAAGTTGGCGAGGCACGTCATCGCGATCGCCTGCATCAGCGCATCGTCGCTCCAGCCGGCCGCGTAGCAGGCATCGGCATCGGCCGGCGTGATCCGCGCCGGCGTTTCGGTGAGCTTCTTCGCATAGCGCAGCAGCGGCTTCAGCTTCTCGTCCACCGGCGCCGTCTCGATGCCGATCCGCAGCTTGTCGAACACGTCGGCCGAAGCGCCGAGCAGCTTCGTCGTCTCGGAATGGCCGCCGAAGCAGTATTCGCAGGCGTTGAGCTGCGAGACGTAGGAGAAGATCAGCTCGCGGTCGCGCGGCGGAAGCGGCCCCGGCCCGCGGAACGCCGCCTGGCTGAAATCGGCGATGGAGCCGAACATTTCGGGATAGGCGGCGAACACGTCGAACACGGTCGCGTGCTCCGGCAGATTGCGTAACTGCGCCACGAATTCCTCCCTGAAGGCGGCGGCACATTAACGACGATCGCCGCGCGCGCCAACGCGCGTTTCGATTGCCGCCCATGCCCGCGCGCGCTAGGAAGGGCGGGAAGGGGCCGCCATGTTCGAAGCCG
The DNA here is from genome assembly GCA_964481045.1 of uncultured Candidatus Odyssella sp. Classification (GTDB taxonomy): domain Bacteria; phylum Pseudomonadota; class Alphaproteobacteria; order Bin65; family Bin65; genus SBBV01. The sequence goes on from CAYZSG010000025.1 coordinate 30,692, forward strand.
CCGAGATCAAGCACAAGGTCGACAAGGCCACGTTCGAGCGCGAGGAGCCGCGCCTGCGCGCGGCGCTGATCGCAGCGCAGAAGACGCTGGCGGAGAAGAAGCCGTTCGAGGTCGTGATCCTCCTCGCCGGGCTCGCCGGCTCGGGCAAGGGCGAGGTGCTGGCGACGCTCAACGAATGGCTCGATCCGCGCCTCGTCGAGACGGTCGATTGCGACGACCCTTCCGACGAGGAGCGCGAGCGGCCCTACATGTTCCGCTATTGGCGCGGGCTGCCGCAGAAGGGCCGCATCGGCATCTTCGTGCACTCCTGGTATCAGGATCCGGTCTGCGCGCGCATCGACGGCGATCTCGCGCGCGCCGATCTCGATCAGCGCCTCGCCGAGATCCGCCGCTTCGAGCGCATGCTGGCCGACGAGGGCGCGCTGGTGCTGAAGTTCTGGCTGCACTTCTCGAAGAAGCAGCAGAAGAAGCGCCTCGCGAAGCTCGAGAAGCGGCGCGCCACGCGCTGGCGCGTCACGCGCGAGGACTGGAAGGAGCACAAGCGCTACGGCGACGTCACCGCCGTCTGGCGCCACGCGATCCGCCTCAGCAACCAGGCGCACGCGCCGTGGACCGTGGTGGCGGCGGCCGATCCGGAATTCCGCACGCTCACCGTGGCGAAGACGCTGGCCGCGGCCCTCGAGCAGCGCCTTGCTGGCCCGCGCCAGATGGTGACGATCACGGCGCCGCCGCCGATCCCGCCGGTGGACGGCCGCCGCCTGCTCGACGCGCTCGATCTTTCGGCGAAGATCGATGCGCGCGACTACAGGCAGCGCCTCGAAGCGCTCCAGGGCCGGCTCAACACGCTCACGCGCCACAAGCATTTCAAGCGCCGCGCCGCCGTGCTCGCCTTCGAAGGCCCCGACGCGGCCGGGAAGGGCGGCGCCATCCGCCGCGTCGTGGGCGCGATCGACGCGCGCTATTTCCGCATCGTGCCGGTGTCGGCGCCCAGCGACGAGGAGCGCGCGCATCCCTATCTCTGGCGCTTCTGGCGCCAGCTTCCGCGCCGCGGCCACGTCACGATCTTCGACCGCTCGTGGTATGGCCGCGTGCTCGTCGAGCGCGTCGAAGGCTATGCCGACCAGGACGACTGGCTGCGCGCCTACAGCGAGATCAACGATTTCGAGGAAGACCTCGTTCGCGACGGCGTGATCCTCGCGAAATTCTGGCTCGCGATCAGCCCGGAAGAGCAGCTCCGCCGCTTCAAGCAGCGCCAGGGCACAGCCTACAAGCGCTTCAAGATCAGCGCCGACGACTGGCGCAATCGCAAGAAGGCGGACGCCTACGCCGAAGCCGCCAACGACATGTTCGAGCGCACCTCCACCGGCCTCGCCCCCTGGACGCTGATCCCCGCGGAGGACAAGCGCCACGCCCGCGTCGCGGTGCTCGAGGCGATCTGCCAGCGCATCGAGAAGGCGCTGGGGTAGGGCGCCGCCGAAAGCCGAGGAAAGCCGATCCGAGGCCGAGATCCGGAAGCCCGCCTAGAGATGCTGTCGCCCCCGCGAAGGCGGGGGCCCATACGGCGCATCCGCAAACCAACGCTGCGCGGGCGCAAGCACATCGCCGGGGGCGTGAGCCCCCGCCTTCGCGGGGGCGACAGGGGGGACGGCCGGACGCCACCCTCGCGAACCGCCGGAATTCCGACGCCCGTCGCTCGCTCTCGGCGGCCGGGGGAGGGGGCGTGCAGTGTGGTCATTTGTAGTCTTCTGTAGGCTTTTCGAGGCATTCGGAGGCAAAGGCGGGCAGGTGCGCGGCACGCACGGCATCGGCGCAAGCTCCGCCGGCGTTCGCAGGCTTGGGCGCATCGGAATTGCGGGCAGGAATACGAACGTCGCCGGGATTGTACCCGCGCCGGTCGAGGATCGTGATGGACGTTTCCAAACAGCGGCACGCGGCACCTTCCGGCGCCGCCTGCGGGCCCAATTCGAGCCATCGCCCATGAAAGAACATTTATAGAACAAAGTCAAGACTTGGCATTCTCTCGGTTTGAGATCGGCCGGGAAGGCTATTGGCCGGGTGAGCGGTAGGGCCGGCCCGCCCGCGCGCCGTTCATCCGGCATTCAGGTAAAACTTTTGCGAGAAAAAACTTTGCATATTCGACTTTTGGGTGATGGGTGACACATCGCCGGCGCCGGGTCTTCAGTAGGGTCCGCACATCGAACACCCGCCGCGCCCCGGCGATCCGCCGAGGCAATCGGCCAACCTGACGGAGATCCACGTGACCAACCGCTCAAAGCTCGCCGCGCTCGCCGCCAGCCTCGTCGCCGGCATCATCCTGCTCGGCACCGCGGGCGGCGCCCAGGCGGCACCCTGCCGGTCCAACTGCCACGCGCCCACGGGAAAAGGGCTGACAGAAGGCCCCAAATTCCCGAAGACGACGTGCGTTCCTTTTGCGGTGGTCGGCAAGGATGGAAAGACGGTGACCATGCAAAAGAGATGCATCACCTACTAGTCCGACAACCCTCCAATTCGCGAAGGCAGAGGCCGCGTATCCCGGCGGCCTCTGCCTCACGCGTCCAAGACCCCTTTTTTCACAGACCTGTCGTCCCCGCGAAAGCGGGGACCCAAACGGCGCCTCCGCAATATGGGCTCTTGAAGATATGCATGGCGCTGGAGGCATGGGTCCCCGCTTTCGCGGGGACGACAAAGATAGAAGCGGGTCTGACACCGTCTTCGATGGTCCATCCCGCTTGTGGGGGGAAGGCTTTCGTTCGCGGCGGGCAGATCGCGATTTCTATGACGCCGACGCCGCGATATGCGCGATGGCTTCGATCTCCACCTTCATCGCGGGTTCGGCCAGGGCCGCCACCTGCACCAGCGTGCTGGCCGGGAAGTTTCCGGTGAACACCTCCTGGCGCGCGCGCCACACATCCTTGCGGTCGCGTATATCGGTCACGTAGATCGTGATCTTCACGACGTCCGCCATGTCGCCGCCGGCGGCGCGCAGCAGGTCGCGGATCTTCGCGAAGATGACCTTCGACTGCTCGTAGGCGCCGGCACCCTCCACGGACTCGAAATCGCCGCGGCTCCGCGCCGTCATGCCGGAGACATACGCGATGCCGCCCGCGACGAGGCAATTCGACCACAGCCCCGGCGGCGGCTCCG
>CAYZSG010000026.1:0-33233 GCA_964481045.1 uncultured Candidatus Odyssella sp.
GCCGGTTCCGCGTCCGGCCGCGCGTGCCGAAGCGCCGCGCGCGGAGCCGCCCCGCGAAACGGTGCGCGCCGAGCCGGACTATGATGCGGTGCCGCCGGCGGCGATCGCGCAGACGATCACCGATGCCTATGCCGAGCCGGCCGCCGAACAGCCCGACATGTTCGCGCCCACGGCCGTCGAGCCGCCGCGCCAGCCCGCGCGTCCGGCCCCGGCGCCCGCGCCGCGCTTCGAGCCGCGGCAGCCCGAGCCGGCGCCCCGCGCCCGCGTCGTGGCGCATGTCGACGACATCGAGCCGCAGCGCAGCACGCCGGAGCGTACGATCCGGACGGGTGAGGCCCGGACCGGCGATCATCGGATGGCCGAGCCGCAGCGCGATCCGCCCTCGCGCAGCCAGCGCCAGTCGTTCTTCAACCTGTGGCCCGGCCGCCGAAGGGTGTTGCTGGAGGCGCGGCGCACCGCCCCCGAGGCACCGGCGGTGCGGGCGCGCGACGAGCGCGTCCGCCACGCCGAGCCGCCGGCACCGACGCCGTTGCGCCCAGCACCGCAGCCGCAGGCCGAGCCGGCACCGCGCGCGGCCGGGCCCACGATCGAGAACCAGGCGCGCCGGGCCAAGGAGGACGACGTGCTCGAAATCCCGGCGTTCCTGCGGCGCCAGGCGAATTGACACCCTCAACCAACCCGTGAAAACTGACTAGGTGAAAGCGGTAACACTCTGTAACAAACATTGATTTGAGCGGGTTAGCCCGGGTTGCTAGTGGTTTTGCGGCAGCACGGGCACCCGCTCATTTTTTTTGCTGCTATCCATAATTCGGAGCCGCAAACGGCCCGGGATCCTCAGGGGACGAGACTGCAGGTAAGGGGCGGAAGGCCGCGAGGGGGATCGCTCCGGTTTTCCGTTGCATGTTCGGGAAGGACGCATCGAGGACATGGATAGTTTTGGGAACGGCAACGGGCGCGCTGCCCGTTCCGCGCAAGGTTTCGCGCGACAGCGCACGCTCCGCCAGCGCATCGCCTGCACTGGCACCGGCTTGCACAGCGGCGCAAAGGTCAAGCTCACTCTGCTGCCCGCGCCCGCCGATCACGGCATCGTCTTCCGCCGCACCGATGTTCCCGCCGCCAAGGCCGACGTGCCGGCGCGCTGGGACCATGTCGCCGACACGCGCATGTGCACGACCCTGGCCAACGCCGCGGGCACCATTGTCGGCACGGTCGAGCATCTCGTGGCGGCGCTGGCCGGCTACGGCGTCGACAATTGCCTCGTCGAGCTCGACGGGCCCGAAGTGCCGATCATGGACGGCAGCGCCGAGCCGTTCGTGTTCCTGATCGAATGCGTCGGGGTCGAGGAGCAGGACGCGCCGAGGAAGGCGATCGAGATCCTCCGCGTCGTCAAGCAGGGCGACGAGCGCCACTACGCCACGCTGGCGCCGGCCGCGGGCACCAACCTTTCCTTCGAGATCGATTTCGAGAACGCCGTCGTCGCGCGCCAGCGGCTTTCGCTGAACCTCCGCGACGGCACGTTCCGCGAAGAGCTCGCCCGCGCCCGCACCTTCGGCTTCGCGCACGAGGTGGAGCAGCTTCGCCGCATGGGCCTCGCCCGCGGCGGCTCGCTCGACAACGCCGTCGTGATCGCCGAAGACCGCATCCTCAACCGCGAGGGCCTGCGCTTCCCCGACGAATTCGTGCGCCACAAGCTGCTCGACGCGGTGGGCGATCTCTACCTCGCCGGCGGCCCGATCCTCGGGCGCTTCCACGGCCACCGCGCCGGCCACGCGCTCAACAACCAGCTTCTGCGCACGCTGTTCGCGAGCGACGCCAACTGGCGCTGGGCCACGATCAGCGACGACAGCGCGGCGCTCGAGCCGCGCGGCCGCACGAGCCTGGCCGAGGTGCTGCGGGCGTCCTGACGAAGCGACGATTTATGTGAAGCGTCGAAAGGGCGGGGCAAACCCGCCCTTTCGCATTTCGGCCTCATGCGCGCGTGGCGCGGCCTCGCGCCGATTACGCCGCACTCGCCTCGCCGCGCGCGTCCATGCTAAAAAGCCATCCCTTCCGCCTCATTTGACCGGGGTCGTTTCCGCGATGAAGTCCTTCGCTCGCCGCCTGTTCGGGCGCGCCGCCCTTCCCTTCGCCTTGGCCGCCATGCTCGGCGTCGCCGCTTGCAGCAGCACGCCCAAGGAGGAAGACATCGTCATCGAGGGCTCGGTGGAGGACCTCTACAACCGCGCCACCGACCTGCTCGAGGCCGAGAACTACAAGGAGGCCGCGCGCTTCTACAACGAGGTGGACCGCCAGCACCCCTATTCCACCTGGGCCAGCCGCGCGCAGCTCATGGCCGCGTACTCCTACTACAAGGAGCGCGAATACGAGACGGCGGTGACGGCGCTCAACCGCTTCATCCGCCTGCACCCGAGCCACCGCGACATCGCCTACGCCTATTACCTGAAGGCGCTCTGCAATTTCGAGCAGGTGCGCGACGTGAAGCGCGACCAGACGCCCTCCGAGGAGGCGCTCAAGGCGTTCGACGAGGTGGTGAAGCGATTCCCGGATTCGCGCTATGCGCAGGATTCGCGCAACAAGATCGTGCTCGTGCAGGACCACCTCGCCGGCCAGGAGATGGACGTCGGCCGCTGGTATCAGCGCCACGGCCGCTACCTCGCCGCCGTCAACCGCTACAAAGTGGTCGTCGACAAGTTCCAGACCAGCCGCCAGGTGCCCGAGGCCCTGCACCGCATGACCGAAAGCTACACGGCGCTGGGCCTCACCGACGAGGCGCGCCGCGTCGCCGCCGTGCTCGGCCACAACTACCCCTCCAGCGAGTGGTATTTCGACACCTACGAGCTGGTCGAGAAGCGCCCGGTCGAGCGCCCGGCCGCGGCGCCGGACACGCGCGGCTGGCTCCGCCGCCAGGTCGATTGGCTGTTCTGATCACGCAGAGCGGAAGCATTTGAACCACGGAGGCACGGAGGCCCGGAGAAGAGTGTGTCGCGCGCCCATGGCGCGCCATTCTCCTGCTCCATGCCTCCGTGCCTCCGTGGTTCGTTCCGGCTGCACTTGCGGCTGACGCCATGCTCGCGCGCCTTTCGATCCGCGATGTCGTCCTCATCGACCAGCTCGATCTGGCGCTCGAGCCGGGTTTCGCGGCGCTGACCGGCGAGACCGGCGCCGGGAAATCCATCCTGCTCGATGCGCTCGGCCTCGTGCTCGGCGCGCGCGGCGACGCCAAGCTCGTGCGCCACGGCTGCGAGCAGGCTGTCGTCACCGCCGCGTTCGAGATCGGCGACGACCATCCGGTGCGCGCGCTGCTGCGCGACCGCGGCCTCGATTCCGACGGGCCGATCATCATCCGCCGCGCGGTCGGCGCCGACGGGCGCGGCCGCGCGTTCATCAACGATCAGCCGGCCACCGTGGCGCTGCTGCGCGAGGCCGGCGACATGCTGGTCGAGATCCAGGGGCAGGCCGAGCAGCACGGCCTCGCCGACACGGCCACGCACCGCCCCGCCCTCGACGCCTTCGCCGGCGCCGAGGCGGCGCTGGCCGCGGCGCGCGAGGCCTTCGCCACATGGCGCGCGGCGATCGAGGCGCGCGACGCGTTCGCCGCGATGGCGAGCCGGGCCGCGAGCGACGAGGAATATCTCCGCCACGCGCTGAGCGAAATGGAGGCGCTCGACCCCAAGCCCGGCGAGGAAGCGCAGCTTCAATCGGAACGCCAGCTTCTCATGCACCGCGAACGCCTCGTCGAGGGCCTGAACGGCGCGATGAGCGAGCTGACCGGCGCGCGCCCTATCGAAGGCGCGCTGCGGGGCGCGCGGCGGCATCTCGACCGCATCGCGGCCAAGGCCGGCGGCGCGCTCGACCCGGTGATCGCCGCGCTCGACCGCGCCGCGATCGAAGTGGGAGAGGTGCTGCGCCTGCTCGAGGGCGTCGGCGCCTCCATCGAAGGCGATACCTCGCGCCTGCAAACCGTCGACGACCGGCTGTTCGCGCTGCGCGATCTCGCGCGCAAGCATCGCGTTGCCGTCGCGGGGCTGCCGGCCTTGCGCCAGGACATCGCCGCACGGCTCGCCGCGATCACCGACAGCAGCGCCGAGCGCGCGCGGCTGGAGAAGCGCGCGGCCGAGGCGCGCACCGCCTATGTCGCGCGCGCCGAGGCGCTGACGGAAGCGCGCAAAAGCGCGGCCGCGCGGCTCGATAAGGCCATCGCCAGGGAATTGCCGCCGCTGAAGCTCGAAAAGGCGCGGTTCGCCACGCGCATCGACGCGTTGCCGGAGGCCGAGTGGAGCGCCGAGGGCCGCGACCGAGTCGCATTCGAGGTTTCCACCAACCCCGGCGCGCCGCTCGGCGCGATCGGCCGCATCGCCTCGGGCGGCGAGCTCGCGCGCTTCATGCTGGCGCTCAAGGTCGTGCTCGCGCGCTCGGGCTCGGCACCGACGCTCGTGTTCGACGAGGTGGATAGCGGCATCGGCGGCGCCACGGCCGCCGCGGTCGGCGAGCGGCTCGCGCGCCTCGGCCGCACGGTGCAGGTGCTGGTCGTCACGCACTCCCCGCAAGTCGCCGCGCGCGCCGGGCACCACTATCGGGTCGAAAAGCAGGTGAAGGGCGCCGCCAAGACCGCGACGCGGGTCGAGACGCTCGCCGGCCCCAAGCGCCGCGAGGAGATCGCCCGCATGCTCGCCGGCGCCGCCGTGACCGACGAAGCGCGCAGCGCGGCGGATGCGTTGATGGCGGGAGGCAAAGCGTGACGCGCGCCGCGAAGATTCCCGTCGAAGATCTCACGCGCGAGCAGGCCGAGTCGGAACTCGCCCGGCTCGCCAAGGAGATCGCGCGCCACGACGCGCTCTACTACCAGAAATCCGCGCCCGAGATTTCCGACGCCGAGTACGACGCGCTGCGCCGGCGCAACGAGGCTATCGAGAAGCGCTTCCCCGCCCTCGTCCGGCAGGACAGCCCGAGCAAGCGCGTGGGCGCGCGGCCCGAGAGCGGCTTCGCCGAAGTGCGCCATGCCGTGCCGATGCTCTCGCTCAACAACGCGTTCACGCGCGAGGACGTCGAGGATTTCGCCCAGCGCATCCGCCGCTTTCTTTCACTGAAGGAGGACGACGCGATCGAACTGGTGGCCGAGCCCAAGATCGACGGGCTGTCGGCTTCGCTGCGCTATGAGGAGGGCGCGCTCGTGCTCGGCGCCACGCGCGGCGACGGCGCGGTGGGCGAGAACGTGACCGCGAACCTCCGCCACGTGCGCGACGTGCCGCACAAGCTCAAGGGCCGCGCGCCCGGCGTGCTCGAGGTGCGCGGCGAAGTGTACATGGCGCGCTCGGATTTCGCCGCGCTCAACCGGCAGCGCGAGAAAGACGAGCTTCCGCTTTACGCCAATCCGCGCAATTCCGCCTCGGGCTCGCTGCGCCAGATCGATCCGAACGTCACCGCCGAGCGCAAGCTGCGCTTCTTCGCCTACGCCTGGGGCGAGATCAGCGAGGCGCCCGGCGACAGCTATTGGCATTTCCTGGAGCGGCTCCGGCACTGGGGCTTTCACGTCAATCCCAAGGCCAAGCTCTGCAAGTCGCCGGACGCGGCGCTCGGATTCTACGAGGACATCGCCGGGGAGCGCGCGAAGCTCGACTACGACATCGACGGCGTCGTCTACAAGGTGAACCGGCTCGATTGGCAGCAGCGCCTCGGCATGGTGAGCCGCGCGCCGCGCTGGGCGATCGCGCACAAGTTTCCCGCCGAGCAGGCGCAGACCGTGCTCGACAAGATCACGATCCAGGTGGGCCGCACCGGAACCTTGACGCCGGTGGCGAATCTCGCGCCGGTGACCGTAGGCGGCGTCGTCGTCTCGCGCGCGACACTGCATAACGAGGACTACATCGCCGAGAAGGACATTCGCGAGGGCGACACGGTCGTCGTCCAGCGCGCCGGCGACGTGATTCCACAGGTCGTCGAGGTGGTGAAGGCGAAGCGCCCGAAAACCGCCAAGCCCTATCGGCCCCACGAGACCTGCCCCTGCCCGCTCAAGACGCCCACCGCGCGCGAGCCGGGCGAGGCGGCGCGGCGCTGCACCGGCGCGCTGGCCTGCCCGTTCCAGCGCTTCGAGCGGCTGCGCCATTTCGTGTCGCGCGACGCGTTCGACATCGAAGGGCTTGGCCACACCCACATCGAGAAGTTCCGCGACGAAGGCCTGATCGACACGCCGGCCGACATCTTCCGCCTGCACAAGCACAAGACGAAGCTGCTCGAGCGCGAGGGCTGGGGGGAGCAATCCGTCGCCAACCTGCTGGCCGCGATCGAGGCGCGTCGCGTGATCGCGCTCGACAAGTTCATCTACGCGCTCGGCATCCGCCAGGTGGGACAGGCCACGGCGCGCCTGCTCGCCAAGCACTATCGCTCGCTCGAGAACTGGCTCGCGGCAATGCGCGATGCCGAGAAGGAGCGCCGGAGGAATCCGGAGGAAATGAAGAAGGCCGAGCTCGTCGGCGCGCACTATGCCGAGCTGCGCAGCATCGAGCAGATCGGCTTCGGTGTCGCCGACGAGATCGCCGAGTTCTTCGGCGAGAGCCACAACATGGACGCGCTCAAGGATCTCGCGAAGGAAGTGACGGTCGAGGATTTCACGGCGCCCGCGGCCAAGGCCTCGGCCATTTCGGGCAAGACGATCGTGTTCACCGGCACGCTCACGGCGATGGGCCGCAACGAAGCCAAGGCGCGCGCCGAAGCGCTTGGTGCTACAGTCGCGAGCTCGGTCTCGAAGAAGACCGACATCGTCGTGGTCGGCGCCGACGCCGGCTCCAAGGCCAAGAAGGCCAAAGAGCTCGGCATCGAAATGATCGACGAAGACGCGTGGCTCAAACTGGCAGGTTCACAATGATCAAACGTCTTTCGCTCGCACTGGCCCTGACGACATCGTTCGCCGCCGCCGCCGCGGCCCAGCAGCCGTTCTGGGCCGGCGCCGGCAAGCTCCGCTGCAATATCGAAACCTCCGGCAACTGCGACGGCGGAAGCTGCCAGCCCTTCGAAGTCATGCGCATCGTCTTCGTCGAGCTCATGGAAAAGCGCGTGTGCGCCTCGCGCGACGGCGCCACCTGCGGCGCGCGCTACTACGCCATCGACACCTTTGATCAGGCCGGCCGCCTGCTGCTCATCGTGAGGGGCACCGGCACCTCCTACAGCATCGCGTCCGACGGCACGATGGCCGGCGCCGCGGTGGTGTCGCCGGCCACATACGTGTTCCGCGGCCGCTGCGGGCGCGAAGGGTGAGGCGATGACGAGAATGCGCGCGCTGCCGCTGGCATCCCTGCTCGCCGCGGCCGCGCTCGGCGCGAGCGGCGCCCATGCGGAGGCGCCGTCCGAGACGCCGCAGGCTGTCTGGGGCAAGACGAAGATCGTCGTCTGCGAGGTGCTGTCGGTCCAGCATTGCCGCACCGGCGGCTGCGAAGCGGCGCCGAAACTGCCGAGCTTCCGCATCGACATCGGGAAGCAGACCATGTGCGCGGTCGTTTCGGGCGGCTGCAAGGCCGAGCTCAAGGTCGCTCAGGTGGGTCTCGACCGCAGCAACACGCGCATGACCGTGCACGCGCTCGGCGCGGCGTTCGTCGTCGGCATCGACGCCGACGGCATGATGAACGGCGCCGACGTGGTCAAAGGCCGCGTCGTCACGATCACGGGACGCTGCGTTCCTGGCTGACGGCGCGCCGCGGCTACCGCATCACGCAGCGATCGGCGCCGCGGCGCCAAGAGGCGCCGTCGCCGCCTCGAGCCAGGCGCGCTCCTCGCCTTCGAGCTGCGGGCCGATCTCGGCGCGCACGCGCGCGTGATACGCGTCGAGCCACGCGATTTCCTCGGCCGTGAGCAGCGCGGCGTCGACGAGCGCGCGGTCGATCGGCGCCAGAGTTAGCGTCTCGAAGCCGAGCAAGTCGCCGCCGCCCTCGCTCTCGCCGACCTTCGCGACCGCGACGAGGTTCTCGATGCGGATGCCGTAGGCGCCGGTGCGGTAGTAGCCGGGCTCGTTCGAGACGACCATGCCGGGCTTGAGCGCCACGGTGTTGGGCAGCTTCGAGATGCGCTGCGGCCCTTCGTGGACGCACAGATAGTGGCCGACGCCGTGGCCGGTGCCGTGATCGTAGTCGAGCCCCTCGCGCCAGAGCGCGAGGCGCGCCAGCGCATCGAGCTGCGAGCCGCTGGTGCCGGCCGGGAAGCGCGCGGTGGCGAGCGCGATGTGGCCTTTCAGCACCAGCGTGAAATGCTTCTTCATCTCGGCCGTGGGCGTGCCGATCGCCACGGTGCGCGTCACGTCCGTGGTGCCATCGGGATACTGCCCGCCCGAATCGACGAGATAGAGCTCGCCGGTGCCGAGTTCGCGATCGCTCGCCGCGCTGGCGCGGTAGTGGACGATGGCGCCGTTCGGCCCCGAGCCCGAGATCGTGTGGAACGAGAGATCGCGGAACAGGTTGCTCTGGCGGCGGAAGGCCTCGAGCCTGTCGGCCGCCGCGATCTCGCGCACGCCGCCCTTGGGCGCCGCGCGCACGACCCAGCCGAGGAACTTCGTGAGCGCCGCCCCGTCGCGCCGGTGCGCGGCGCGGATGCCCTGGAGCTCTACGTCGTTCTTGCACGATTTCGGCAGCAGGCACGGATCGGCCTCGCGGACGATCGCCGCCCCCGCCTCCTCGAGCCGGTCGAAGATCCACGATGAAGCGGTGGCCGGATCGACCTGGACCTTCTCGCCTTTGAACGCGGCGAGCGCCTCGGCGAATTCGCGCGGCGCGCGCACGCGCACCTCGACGCCGAGATGCGGGCCGAGTTCCGGCGTCGCCTTGCGCGGATCGAGGAACCAATCGACCGATCCGTCGCGCTTCAGGATCGCGAAAGAGAGCGGCAGCGGCGAATGCGAGACGTCGCCGCCGCGCACGTTGAGCAGCCACGCGACCGAATCGGGGAGCGTGATCACCGCCGCCGCGATGCCGTCCGCGGTAAGCTTCTTCGCCAGCGCCGCGCGCTTCTCCGCCGAGGGCTGGCCCGCGAATTCGGCGCCATGCGGCACCACGGGCGCCGCAGGCGGCGCCGGCCGGTCGCCCCAGATCGCATCGACGGCGTTCGGCGCCGGGACGAGCGTCGCCCCCGCCTTCGCGGTGGCTGCCTTGAGGCGCGCCAAGCCATCGGGCGTGTGCAGCCACGGATCGTAGGCGATGCGCTGGCCGCGCTTGGCCGCTTCGGCCAGCCAATCCCAAGGCGGGGTCTTGCTGAGGTGGCAGATCTCGTAGAGCCGGCGGTCGACCTCGGCCTCGACCTGGAGCGTGTAGCGCCCGTCGACGAACACGGCCGCGCGCCCGGTCAGCACGATCGCGAGTCCGGCGGAGCCGGTGAAGCCGGTGAGGAAGTGGAGCCGCTCGGCGGCTTTCGGCACGTATTCGCCCTGATGCTCGTCGGCGCGCGGCACCAGGAAGCCGTGCAGATCGGCCTGCGCCAGGGCGCCGCGCAGGGCCGCCAGCCGCGCCTCAGCCGTGGACTCCGCGGATACCGTCTTCGGGGGGATCGGAAGCTCGTTCATCACCAGCTATGCGTTATGTGTATGTCTCGCGGCTTAAATGTCCCGATACAAGCCACTTGTCATGCCGTCAACGCATTGCTGCATTGCAACATTGAGCAATTTTATTTCGCATCTGCGAGACGTATCTACTGATGCAACGACGCCGGGACAACCGCCGGCCATTATGAGGCAAGTCATGAACACGACCAACGGAAAAGCCATCTTCGACGAAGCCGCCATCCACCGCGCTGCGAGCCAGCTGCGCGCCGAGGCCATTGCCGAGCTGTTCGGCAAGGCTGGCCGCGGGATCAAGCGCCTCGTCAAGCGCCACATCGTCGACCCCATGCGCGCCCGCGCCCGCCGCGAGCGCCAGCTCGAGGAGCTGATGGGCATGGACGACCACATGCTCCGCGACCTCGGCCTGTCGCGCGGCGGAATCGCCTACGCGTTCGACCATGGACGCGAAGGCGAGCCGGCCAACGCGAACGCGCCGCTCACCAAGCCGCGCGCGGCCTGAACCTTCTTGTTGCAGCGACCGGGTCTTCCCCTCCCAAGCCCGGTCCAAACTGGCGGCGGTTCCCTCCTCCCGGGACCGCCGCCTTTTTATTTGCGCGTCAGACTTCGATCACGAGCCGCGGCTCGGAAAGCAGCGCGCCCGCCTCGATTTCCGGCGCCGCGCGCCAGTTCATCGTGACGCCGTCGCGCGCATTGGGCGCGATCGAGCGATAGAGGAAATCGCGCTCGTTCTGCGGCTCGCCGGCACTGTAGAGCTGCGACGTGAGCTTCGGCAGGCCCTGCCCGGCCACGATCACGTGGATATGCGGCGTGCGGCCCGGATAGCGCACCGGCTTGATCGTGCGGAACCGGAACGTGCCGTCGGCCGCCGTCGTCGCCTTGCCGTAGCCCTGGAAATTAGGATCGGCGCCGCGGCTGGCGCTGCCGACATGGTGATAGACGCCGCCGGCATCGCATTGCCAGATTTCCACCTGCGCGCCGCCGATGGGCGTGCCGTCCGGTTTCACGAGCTTGCCGGCGAGATACACGATCTGCCCGCGCGCGCGGCCGGCGCGGCCGGCCACCTGCGCGAGATCGGCGTCGGCGTCGAGCGGGAAGCTCTGCGGATAGAACGGCCCCTCGGTCGAAGGCGGCGTCGGCACGAGGCGAGTCTGCGCGAAGGCCGGTAGCGCGGCCGCGGCGCCGAGTGCGGCGGCCGAACCCAGCAGCAGGCGGCGCGTGACAAGAGACATGGCTTTTCCTTGAAGCGGTTACAGGGAAGGCTAGGCCCGCCACGCCGCCCGGCAAGTCACGCTTTTGCGAGCCTTCGCATAACCAGCGTGACCCAATCCCCGAGCGGGTGGCGCGCGGCGAGCACGAGCCCCTGGGCGCGGTAGGCGGCCAGGGCCTCGGCCTCGTCGGCGCGCAGCAGGCCCGAGAGGATGACGCAGGCGCCCGGCCCGATCCGTCGCCGGATCGCCGGCGCCATCGATGTCAGCGGCCGCACCTGGATGTTCGCGAGCACGAGATCAAAGCGCGGGCCGCGCGGCACGGCGCGCAGGCCCGGCCCGGCATAAGCGGAAATCCGCGGCGCCACGCCGTTCGCGGCGGCATTCTCGCGCGTCATGCGCACCGAATTGAGCTCGATGTCCGTCGCCACGATGCGCGCGGGCCAGAGCTTCGCGGCGGCGATCGCGAGAATGCCGGAGCCGGTGCCGAGATCGAGGACGCGGCGGAAGCGCCGCCGCCGCGCCAGCACATCGAGCGCCACCAACACGCCCTGCGTGGAGGCGTGCGTGCCCGATCCGAAGGCGAGGCTGGCATCGAGGCGGATCGCGATGCGCCCGCCGGCCGGCGGGCGGTCGTGGTGCGTGCGATGGATGTAAAAGCGCCCGACGCGCACGGGCGGAAACGATTTGCGGTTTTCCGCGAGCCAATCGGTCTCCGGCAGTTCGGCGAGCATCGGACGCGGCGGCGCGATCCCCGCGCCGGCCGATGCGACGCCGAGCGCGGTATCCACCGCGCCCAGATCGGGCACCTCCTCGCAATAGCCTGTCACGCGCCAATGCGCGCCGCTGATCTCCGCTGCGACGGCGACGCAGAGAGGCTCCAGCGCGAGCTGGAACAACCCCGCCGCCTCCCCCGGCACGACGACACTGATCGTCCACATCCGTCAGGCACTTTCGAAGAAAATCGAACAGAAGCCGGGGAGCCGGGGAGAAAAAAGACCGCGCGCCAATGGCGCGCAAAAGCATTTCTCTCCGGCTCCCCGGCTCCAGTTCACTTCACTTACCGCTTCCGCTCTGCGCCAGCGGGCAGGTTGGCGACACGCTGGAATTCGGGGTCGGCGAGCAGCGCGGGGTTGTCGAGATACTGGAGCACGAAATCGGTCGCATCGACGCCCCAGAACACCTCGCCGCCGACAGCGAAGCTCGGCACGCCGAAGACGCCGGCCGCGATCGCGGCCTCGGTGTTCGCGCGCAAAGCGTCCTTGACCGCCTGCACTTCGATCGCCGCATCGGGATCGGCGATGCCGAGCCGCGTGCCGAGCGCGTTCCATTCGACCGGATCCGCCGGATCCCGCCCCTCGGCCCAGATGAAATCGAAGATCGCGTGCACGGCCGCCGGTGCCGCGCCTTCTGTGATCGCAAGCCTGAGGGGCTTCAAGGGATTGAACGGATGGCGCGGCGGGAACTTGAACGGGATCCCGTGGTCGCGCGCGAACCAGGTGCAGAAGCGATAGGTCCAGAGGCGCTTCGACGGAATCTCCGCGGGTCCGAGATTCTTGGAGTGCGCGAGCAGGCCAGCGAACAGCACCGGCTTCATCGTGATCCGCGCCTTGCCCGCGAATTTGTGCAGCATCCGCGACTGCAGATAGGCGTAGGGCGAGACGAAATCGAAGTACCAGACCGCGCCGCGCATGACTTCCCTTTCCGATCGCCGCCCGCTGCCCCGCCTGCGGCACGTTGACCACTCCGCCGGACGGCTTTCCGCCAGTGCGGCAGCTCATAAAAACATAAGCCATGTCAATGGGTTGCCGGATAGACCAGCTTGTCTAGCCCGGCGACCCTGAGATAACGCAGCGGCTTTAACACCACTTTAGTTAATCGGCCACATCGTGGGGCTGCAACTCGCGACGTGCAGCGCCTCCCATGACGATCGACTCGGCCCAAATCGTCCAGATACTGCTCGACTACCGCGGAGCCCTCGAATGGCTCACCGTGGCGGTGGCGATCATCATTTTCGTGTCGAGCACCGATGACTTCTTCATCGACGCCTATTACTGGGTTCGCCGCATTCGGCGGCGCCTCTTCGTCCACCCGAACCATCCCCCGCTGCCGCTCGCGAAGCTGGCCGAGAAGCCGGAGCAGCCGCTCGCGATCATGGTGCCGGCGTGGAAGGAATCCGACGTCATCGCGGCGATGCTCTGGACCAACACGGAGCTGATCCGCTACCGCAACTATCACTTCTTCGTCGGCGCCTATCAGAACGACCCGGCCACGGCGGCAGAGGTGGCGAAGGTGGCCGCGCATTATCCGAACGTGCATTGCGTGACGGTGCCGCATGACGGCCCGACCTGCAAAGCCGACTGCCTCAACACGATCATCGCCGGCATCCACGATTTCGAGCGCGAGCACGGCATCGAGTTCGCCGGCATCGCGATGCACGACGCGGAAGACATCATCCATCCGCTCGAGCTGCGCTTCTTCAATTTCCTGATCGACCGCAAGGACCTCATCCAGCTGCCGATCTTCTCCCTGCGCTGCCCGCCCACCGCGATCGTCGCCGGCACCTACATGGACGAGTTCGCCGAGTGGCATTCCAAGGACCTCGTCGTGCGCGAAAGCATGACGGGCACGGTGCCGTGCGCGGGGGTCGCCGCGTGCTTCAGCCGCCGCGCGATCAACGCGCTCAGCGCGGAAACCGGCGGCGCACCGTTCAACACCAGCACGCTGACCGAGGACTACGACATCGCGTTCCGCCTCAAGAATCTCGGCATGAAGGAAGTGTTCGTGCGCTTCCCGGTGCGGGAGGCCGTGGAGGCGAAGCATGGCGGCGGGCTCGAAGTCGTCGACAAGCACGGGCCGATCGCCACCAAGGAGTTCTTCCCCTCGGCGTTCGTCGCCGCCTATCGCCAGCGCGCGCGCTGGATCCTCGGGATCGCGTTCCACGGCTGGAAATCGATCGGATGGCGCGCCTCCTGGCCGGGCCGCTATTTCCTTCTCCGCGACCGCAAGACGATCCTCACCTCGCCGGCGAACATGATCGCGATGTTCCTCGTCGTGCAGTTCCTGCTCGTCGAGGCCGCGCTTCAATTCTTTCCGTCGGCGCAGCGCATCCCCACCATCTTCGAGTCCTCGGCGACGATGCAGACGCTGATGGCCATCAATTTCGGCTACCTGTTGCTGCGCCTGTTCCACCGCGTGTTCTTCACCTCGCACATTTACGGCGCCGTGCACGGCATGCTCGCGATTCCGCGCCTGCTCGTCTCCAACCTCATCAACTACTTCGCGGTCTCGCGCGCGATCGGCGTCTTCGTCGACTCGATGGTCACCGGCCGCAAGATCGCCTGGGACAAGACCACCCACACCTTCCCCACCGGCCATGGCTCCATGGTCGCTCCGACCAATTCCGCGCATCCCGATCCGATACACCCCGCCCAACCGGAGGGGCATCAGATGCCCACCGCCACGGCGCATTGAGGTTCACGTTCATGCGTCTCGAAATGCCTCGCAAACCCGCAAACGACGCGCCGGCCGCCGGCGGCGCCTCGAAGCGCGTCCTCGTCGTCGTCGGCACGCGCCCCGAGGCGATCAAGCTGGCGCCCGTGATCCTGGCGCTGCGCGCCGCGCCCTGGGCCCAGGTCGAAGTGCTCGCCACCGGCCAGCACCGCGAATTGCTCGGCGACGCGTTGGCCGATTTCGGCATCGTGCCGGACGCCGATCTCGCCGTCATGCGGCCCGGCCAGGCCCTGAGCGGCGTCGCCGCGCGCATCCTCGAGGCGCTCGACCAGCGCTTCGCCGCTTCGCCGCCGGACTGCGTCGTCGTTCAGGGTGACACGACGACCGTGATGGCGTCCGGGATCGCCGCGTTCCACCGCCGGATCCCCGTCGTCCATGTCGAGGCCGGCTTGCGTACCGGGCACATGGGCGAGCCGTTCCCCGAGGAGTTCAACCGCCGCCTCGTGGCCCTCTGCACGGCGCTGCATTGCGCGCCGACCGACGTGATGGCCGACAACCTGCGCGCCGAAAGCATCCCGGAGAGCCAGATCCTCGTCAGCGGCAACACCGTGATCGATGCGCTGCTCGCCATGGCGGTGCGCCGCCCGCCGGCGCCCGCCGAGCTTCCGCGGTCCGAGCGCCTCATCCTCCTCACCGCGCACCGCCGCGAAAGCTTCGGCGCGCCACTCGAGCGCGCGCTCGGGGCGTTGCGGACGCTGCTCGACAGCGATCGCAGCCTCGCCATCGCCTACCCTGTGCATCCCAATCCGAACGTCCAGAAGACCGCACATGAAATCCTCGGCGGGCATCCGCGCGCGGCGCTGATGCAGCCGCTGCGCTATCCGCAGCTGGTGGCCACGATGCAGCGCGCCTGGGCGGTGGTCACCGATTCGGGCGGCCTCCAGGAAGAGGCGCCGGCGCTCGGCAAGCCGGTGCTCGTGCTGCGCGACCGCACCGAACGGCCGGAAGCGATCGCCGCCGGCTCGGCGATGCTGGTCGGCACCGATCCCTCTGCGATCACGGCCGCCGTCACACGCCTGCGCCGCGATACCGCCTTCTATGCCGGGATGGCGACGCCGCGCTTTCCCTATGGCGACGGCCGCGCCTCGCAGCGCATCGTCGAAGCCATGCGCCGGATGCTCATGCCGGCCGAGAGCGCGACCGCCCTGCCGTTCCCGAAGGCCGCCTGAGGCTGACGATGGCCTGGGTCCGCTATACCGCCGCCTTCCTCTTCGGCCCCGCGCTGCTGGGCCTTGCCGGCGCCTACGCCGCCGGCAAGCCGGGCGCCGCGGCCGGCATCGCCGCCGGCTTGCTGGCGCTGATCGCGTTCGTGGGCTGGTCGCTGCGCCGCTGAACCGGATTCCCTTCCGCATCCAACCCGCGTCCGCTATTAGTTTCGGACCGCATTTCGCGCGGACGGGGAAACCATGCCCAATTGCGTTCAACTATTCCTCGTCGCGATGCTGGTCGTGGGCGCAGCCGCGCCGGCTGCCGCCCAGCAGGGTGGTGCCGACACGCTGCTCAACCGCTTCTACGGGCTGCGCGAGAAGGAGCCCGCCGCGGCACGCGCGCTTATCGAAGAGGCCGTCCGGCGCTACCCGCACGACAGCCGGGTGCAGCTCGAGATCGGCTATCTCACGCTCGCGGCCGGCGAGAAGGGCCGCGCACTGGCGGCGTTTCGGACGGCCGTCGCGCTCTTGCCCGGCCGGGCGGATCTGTGGGCGCAGATCGGATACATCGAAAACGATCTCGGACGTCCGGCGTCGGCGCTGTCGGCCTTCCAGGAATCGCTGCGGATCGAGCCCGGCAACGACGAGATCCGCATGGAAACCGCCTATCTCGAGGACAAGCTGGGCAGCAAGCGCGCCGCGGCGCGCAACTTCCGCGCCGTTATGCCGAGCAAGAATCGCAAGCTCGCGGAGCAATCGTGCGAGAGCTACTCGCACCTGCGCGGCCTGCCCGACAAGCTCCTGCCGAGCCCGTTCTTCTCCGAGTACTACATGGCGCCGGAGTACCGCACGAATTTCGGCGTGAGCGTATTCCCGTTCGACGCCCGCGCGGGCGCCACCTTCGGCGACAAGACGATCATCGAGCCCTATGTGAGCTTTCACCTGACGCGCGACTCGCGCTCGGGCAGCGGCGTTTTCGGACCGCAGATCTACTACGACAACGCGCTGGTTGCCGGCCTAGGCCTGCGCGTTCAGCCGCATGTCAGCATTCCGATTTCCCTTTTTATCGAGGGCGGCGCGGGCTTCGACATCGTCGATCGCGGGCGTGAACGCTGGCGCGACGATCTTCGCGGCGGCGTAGTCGGCTACTACGAGTGGAACACGGGCCTCGCCTGCCCGGTAGGCACGCCATTTCCGTTCCGGCCGATTTTCGACATCTACGCAGACGGCATATATTTCACGCGCTACCAGAACTTCATCGCCTATGGCCGCGCGCGGCCCGGCATGCGGCTGTTCGAACGGCCGGAAGTGGCGCTCGACGCCTACGCGCTCATTTCCGGCACGATCGACACGAAATCGCTGGCTGACAACCGGCAGCTCGAGGTCGGCGGCGGAATCGCCCTGCGCCTCTACGCTCTGATGGGCCTCACCCTGAGGGCGGAGGGCGTGCAGGTCTTCCGCGTGCGGGCGACGG
This sequence comes from uncultured Candidatus Odyssella sp., assembly GCA_964481045.1. Classification (GTDB taxonomy): domain Bacteria; phylum Pseudomonadota; class Alphaproteobacteria; order Bin65; family Bin65; genus SBBV01. Next base: position 16,876 of record CAYZSG010000026.1, read on the forward strand.
GCTACACCGATTTCCGCTTCAGGATTGAGCATACGATCCGCTTCTGAACGATCGCGATGCCGCCACCCGCCTCACCGAACGCACGCCGTGGCCTGCCGATCCGCGCCGCGTTGCTCGCGGCTCTGGCCGCGCTCGCGGCGCCCGCGGCCGCGTCGGCGGACGAAAGGTGCGTGCAGGTCTTCTACGACCGCAGCAAGGATCCCGCCTATCACCACGGCCGCACCGCGGCGATCTTTCTCGAGAATCTGCTCGGCCATTTCCGGGAGTTCCGGACGCTCGTCGCGCCGATCGAGGAGTACGCGCCGGGCCAGATCGAACGGTGCCACGCGACGTTTTACATTGGCACCTACTTCGACAACGCCATTCCCGAGGCATTTCTCGAGGATTTCGTCACGACCGGGCGGCGCGTGGCCTGGCTCGGCTATTCGGTATGGCAGCTCAAGCCGCAACGTCTCGAGCGCGCGCTCGGCGTCAAATATCTGCGACTGACCACGCTCGACACTGCCATGCGCGACTCGAAGGGGAGGCCGACGTTCTACAGGCAAATCGCCTACAAGGGCGAAGCCTTCGAGAAGTACGGCGAGTTCCGCCCCGGCAGTAAGGAAGCGTTCGACGCTCCCTTCGAGATGGCCGCGCTCCAGATCATCGTCGCGCACACCGAGATCCTGGCGTCGGCGATCCACAACGGCGACGGCTCGCGGCTGCCCTATGCGGTCCGCAGCCGCAATCGCTTCTACTTGGCCGACGTCCCCTTCTCTTTCACGCACGAAAGCGACCGCTATCTCGTTTTCGCCGACCTTCTGTTCGACATCCTTGACGCGCCGCCGCGGCACAAGAAGCACTATGCCGTTTTCCGCATCGAAGACGTCTCCGCGAACACGTCGCCGGCCGCGCTCGCCGGGATCCTGAAGATCGCCAAGCCCCTCCGGATCACGCCCCACATCGCGCTCATTCCGGTGTTCGCCGATCCGTTCGGCGTGCTCGGGCAGAAGACGGCGAAGGGCGTCCGGATCAGGGACGATCGGAGATTCCAGGAAACGCTGCGCGTTCTGCAGCGCGCCGGCGCCCGCTTCATCTGGCACGGCGTGACTCATCAGCTCGATGAGATGAAAAATCCGAAAGGCGTGTCCGGCTATGACTTCGAGTTCTGGGACGTCGCCGCGAATGCGCCGCCCGCCGGCGATTCGGCGCGCTTCGTCCTCGACCGGCTGGACGAGGGCTGGACGTCGATGGCTGCCGCCGGGATCCGGCCCAAGATCTGGGAGGTGCCTCACTACGCATGCTCGGCCACGGACTATCTCGTCTTCGCGCGCGTATTCTCCTGGAACATCGGCCGCATCCGCTATCTGCCGTTCGAGGCGAGCGGACTGCCGGCCACGTCGCCGCCGGCGCTGTGGTATGAACGGACGGGCCTCTCCGGACGCCAGCTCCGGCTCAAGATGTTGGAGCGCATCTCGGCCTCGACTACGGGGATATACGAGCCGCAGTTCTTTCCCTTCGAAATCTACCGCGACGTCTATGGCCAAGCCGTGCTGCCCGAGAATCTCGGCTTTGTCGACTATCTCGGCAGCCCCGAAGGTGTGAACCCCATCGACGTGATGCTGGCCAACGCCAAGCGCAACCGGGTCCTGCGCGACAATTGGGCTTCGTTCTACTTCCATCCGTTCTTCATGCAGCGGCCCGGTGCCGCGGCGGATCTCGAGCGCCTTTTGAAGGGCCTGCAGGCCCTGGGCTACGAATTCGTCGATCTCGAGCGCTTCATCGATCGACGCCGCTGGGCAGCCGGGCGGTAGCGTGCCTTATGGCCGGTTACGCCGGCGCAGTTCCTCGACGAGCGAATCGTTCATGTAGTGCGGCCCGTCGAAGGCGAAGACGACGTGGCCTTCATAGGCGCGCAACTGCGGCAGGAGTTCGTCGGCCGTGGCCGCGCGAAAGCCACCGCCCGGCCGCGGCCGGAAGGCCTCCGCGATGAGGCGGAAGCGGTGCGGACCGAGCGCCTTGAGCTGCGCATCGGCATAGCGGCGCGCGTCGTCCGGCCCGCGCGTATGGAGGCCGACTCCGTCCTGGAAGAAGACCCCGATGTCTGCCGGCAGCCACGACTGAAGCCATGCCGCCATCGGCTCCGCGCCGATGTTGCCGTTGTCATACGCGCTGATCCAGAGCGGCCGCGGCAGCGCCTTGAGCAGGGCCGGCAGCCGCGTCGCGCCCGGCCAGGTCGGGTCCACTTCCACCGGGAAGTACCAGCCGGCGACGTGCAGCGGCCATCGGTACGCGGCCAGCCGGCGCGAGAGATCGGCCAGCGCGCGCACGTCGCGTCGTGCTTCCGGCTCGTCGGTCCGGCCGGCAAGGCCGAGGATCACGCTCTGCGCCCAGGGTTCGTGGCCGATCCGGGCCCAGTCGGGCTGGCGCGGCGCGGCACGCAGCCGGCTGCTGGCGAAGAAGGCCTCGTCGTTCGCCACGGTCCACTGCACGAGCAGCTGGCGGGCGCCAAGCCGATGCCAGGAGCCGTGGGGGTTCGCCGTCTCCTCGTCCGGCTGCCAGACGATTCCATCGATGAGGCTGCGTTCGGCGGCGCGTCCGATGGAAACCCGCGACGCGCCGGCGGCGGCCGACAGGAGTCCGGTCATCGCCGACCGGCGTGTAATCCCCACGAGCACCTCCCCTTCGTCGCCCGTCGCGCCTCAGCCCCGCTTCACGAAGCTCGCCAGCACCTTCTTCTCGCCGGTGTGGTCGAACTTGATCGTGAGCTTTTCGCCTTCGGCGACGCGCACGGAGCCGTAGCCGAACTTGTCGTGGAACACGCGGTCGCCCGGCTTGAAGCGCGCGACGGCGGGATCGGTCGAGACGACGATGCCCTCGGCCTCGTCGCGCGGGCGCTCGGGGCGGCCCAGGGCGCGCTTCCTCGCGGACTGGAACGAGCGGCGGGCTTCCTCGGCGGTGCGTCCGCCCGAAGCGGCGCCGGGAACATGGACCGGATCGCGCCAGCCGCGCCATTGCTCGATCTTCGCTTCGGGCTCGAAATCGTCGCTCACGCCGCGGCGGCCGGGCGGCGCCGTGACCCCGCGCGACCAGCCGCTGCCGTAGAGGCCGGGCTCGGAGGCGACCTCCACATGCTCGGGCGGCAATTCGTCGATGAAGCGCGAGGGGATCCCGCTTTGCCACTGATTGTGGATGCGGCGGTTGGCGACGAAGCTGAGGACGACGCGCTCTTTCGCGCGCGTGAGGCCGACATAGGCAAGGCGCCGCTCTTCCTCTAGGCCGGCCTTACCCGATTCGTCGAGCGCGCGCTGGTGCGGAAACACGCCCTCCTCCCAGCCCGGCAGGAACACGGTCTCGAACTCGAGGCCCTTGGCGCTGTGGAGCGTCATCAGGCTCACGCGGTCGGCGCCGGCCTCTTCCGCATTTTCCATGACGAGGCTGATGTGCTCGAGGAAGCCGCCGAGATTGTCGAACTCGGCGAGTGCCCCCACCAGTTCCCTGAGGTTCTCGAGCCGGCCCGGCGCCTCGGGCGCCTTGTCTTCCTTCCACATCGCGACATAGCCGGATTCCTCGAGCACGGTCTCGGCCAATTCGATGTGGCTGACGCTGGCGGCGAGGCCGCGCCAGCGCACGAGCGATTTCACGAATTCGCCGAGCGCTTTCCGGGCCGCGGGCTTGAGATCATTGCTCTCGCTGGCCTCCTGCGCCGCGGCCGAGAGCGACATGCGCTTCGCGCGCGCGATCTTGTTGAGCGCCTGCAGCGAAGCGTCGCCCAGCCCGCGCTTCGGCTTGTTGACGATGCGCTCGAAGGCGAGATCGTCGTCGGGCTGATGGACGAGCCTCAGATATGCCACGGCATCGCGGATTTCCTGGCGCTCGTAAAAGCGCGGGCCGCCCACGACGCGGTAGGGCAAGCCGGTGGTGAGGAAGCGCTCTTCGAATTCGCGCATCTGGAAGCCGGCGCGCACGAGGATCGCGATCTCGTCGAGCTTGTGGCGCTGCGCCTGGAGCGTCTCGATGCGGTCGCACACCATCCGCGCTTCGGCCTCGCCGTCCCAGACGCCGCGCACCTCGATCGGCTCGCCGCCGCCGGCCTCGGTCCACAGGGTCTTGCCGAGCCGGCCTTCGTTGTGCGCGATCAGGTGCGAGGCGGCGGCGAGGATCGGCGGCGTCGAGCGGTAGTTCTGCTCGAGCCGGATCACCTTGGCGCCGGGGAAGTCGCGCTCGAATTTCAGAATGTTGCCGATCTCGGCGCCGCGCCAGCCGTAGATCGACTGGTCGTCGTCGCCGACGCAGCAGATGTTCTTGCGCGCCTGCGCGAGCAGCCGCAGCCAGAGGTACTGGCAGAGGTTCGTGTCCTGATACTCGTCCACCAGCAGATAGCGGAAGCGCCGGTGATACTCTTCGAGCACCTCGGCGTGCTGCGTGAACAGCGTGAGATTGTGTAGCAAGAGGTCGCCGAAATCGGTGGCGTTGAGCTCGGCGAGGCGGCGCTGATAGGCGGCATAGAGCGCGGGCGCCTTGCCGTCGGCGAAGCCCTCGCCGTTCTGCGCCGCGCGGCTCTCTGCCACCTGCTCCGGCCTCAGCCCCTTGTCCTTCCAACGGTCGATGATGCCCTGGAGCACGCGCGCCGGCGATTTCTGCGCGTCGATGTCGGCCGCCTCGAGGATCTGCTTCAGCAGGCGGATCTGGTCGTCCTGGTCGAGGATCGTGAAGTTGGATTTGAGGCCGACGCGCTCGGCGTGGCGACGCAGGATGCGCGCCGCGATCGCGTGGAACGTGCCGAGCTGCACGCCCTCGGCCACCGGCCCCACGAGATCGGCGACGCGGTGCTGCATCTCGCGCGCGGCCTTGTTCGTGAACGTGACCGCGAGGATCTGCCAGGGCTGCGCGCGGCGCGTGGCGATGAGGTGGGCAATCCGCGTCGTGAGCACGCGCGTCTTTCCCGTCCCGGCGCCGGCCAGCACGAGCACGGGCCCATCGAGCGCCTCCACCGCCTCGCGCTGGCGCGGATTGAGCGCGTTGAGATACGGGGCATCGGACGCGGCCTCCAGCATCGCCGTGACCGGGCCGGGCGCCGCCGGCTTCGCCGGAGCCTCCTCGAACGGCTCGAACGGAATGTCGTCGTCGTCCATCGCGTCGGGAGGCGGCGCGCCGGGCTTGGGAGTCTCGGTGTTCATCGCAAATGAGAATGCATCGGAAACGGGCGGCGGGGTTAGCCCTTTATGTAAGGGCGCGCGCAACGATCCCCAAGCCGCGCAATGCCGCGCGCGCGCCTTGCCGCTTCGGCGCGCCGGGGCCAGACTTGCCGCGCTCGCAGACGGGAGGGCGCTGATGCGGACGATCCGGTGCTTGGCGCTGCTCGCGGCGCTGCTTACGCTCGCCGCCATGCCCGCCCGAGCCCAGACCGGACCGGATCAGGCGCTGATCGCAGCGGCGCGCGCCGGCGATCTCGCGCGCGTCGAAGCGCTGCTCGGCGCCGGTGCCAGCCCCAAGGCGCGCGATTCGCGCAAGGCCACCGCGCTCGTCGCCGCCGCCTATGGCGGGCACAACGCGGTGGCGCGGCGCCTCATCGCCGCCGGCGCCGACGTGAACGCCGAGGACGACACGCCGCAGGGTGCGTTGATGATCGCCTGCGTGCGCAACAATGTGGAGCTCGTGCGCATCATGGTGGCGGCCGGCGCGAACGTGAACGCCTCGAACCAGTATGGCGGCAACTGCATCATCCCGGCGGCCGAGCGCGGCCATGTCGAGGTGGTGCGCGAGATGCTGAAGACGCGCATCGCCGTCAACCACATCAACCGCCTCGGCTGGACGGCGCTGCTGGAAGCCGTGATCCTCGGCAATGGCGGGCCGCGCCATGTCGAGATCGTGCGCCTGCTGCTCGGCGGCGGCGCCGACCCCAACATCGCCGACCGCGAGGGCGTGACGCCGCTCACCCATGCGCGGCGGCGCGGCTTTGCCGAAATCGTGAGCATCCTCGAGCGCGCCGGCGCGCGCTAATCCATTGCCGCGCGGTTGCGGCGGGTCCACACTCCGGGCGCCGCAAGACCTTCGAGACGAGGCCGCGATGCCGCTCGACCGTCGCTTTGTCCTCTCCGCCGCCGCCGCCCTCGTCATGGCCGGGGTCGCCGGCGCGTCCTTCGCGCAATCGCGTTCCGCGCCCGGCGAAAGCCGCATGCAGGAGGCGGTGCGCGCCGTGGTCGGCGTCGCCGCGCAGGTGCCCGAAACGGCGCGCTCGGCGCGCACGCTCGGCACCGAGCGCCAGGGCAGCGGCGTCGTCATCGGCTCGGACGGCCTCGTCCTCACCGTCGGCTATCTGATCCTCGAAGCCTCGCGCGTGGTGGTGACGTCCGCCACCGGTGACGAGGTGGAGGCGCAGATCGTCGCCTACGACTACGACACCGGCTTCGGCCTGCTGCGCGCGAAATTCGCCGAGCGCGTGAAGGCGATTGCGTTCGCGAGCAGCAAGGAGATCAAGGACGGCGACGCCGTCTACATCGCGAGCCGCATCGCCGACATCGACGTGACGCCGGCCACGGTGATCGCGCGCCGCGAATTCGCCGGCTATTGGGAATACCTCTTGAGCGAGGCGATCTTCACGGCGCCGCAATATCCGGCCTTCGGCGGCGCGCCGCTGCTGACGACGGATGGCCGCCTGCTCGGCATCGGATCGCTCGCCGTGCGCAACGCGGCCGGCGAGAACATCTTCAAGCCCGGCAATATGTTCATCCCGATCGACCAGCTGCCGCCGGTGCTCGGCGACCTGCTCGCGCTCGGCAAGCGCAGCGGCAAGGAGCGGCCGTGGCTCGGCATCTGGAGCGCCGAGGGCGAGAACGGCGAGGTGGTGCTGGGCGGCGTGCAGCCCGACAGCCCCGCCTCGCGCGCCGGTCTGCGCAAGGGCGACGTTATCCTGAAAGTGGAAGGCCAGGACGTGGCCGGCCAGGCCGATCTCTACAAGAAGCTCTGGGCCGCCGGCGAGAAAGCGCCCGAGATCGCGCTGACCCTGAAGCGCGACGGCGCAAGCGTGGAGCAGAAGGTGCCCGCCATCGGCCGCAGCGCGTTCTTCAAGATGAGCGGCGAGGAGAAGAAGTAGAAGTTCCCTGCAGCATGACGCCGCGCCGATCGAGCTGCCAGGTGAAGAACGAGCGGCCGATCAGCGGGCGGCAGATCGCCGTGGCCACGAGCACCGCGATCGCCACGCCGGGCGCGAGCCGCCAGGCTTCGGTCATCTCGAGCACGATCAGCGCGGCCGAGACCGGCGCGCCGAGCACCGGCGCCGAGACTGCGGCGGCGCCGAGCGCGGCATAGGCGCCGGGCGACGCACCACCGGGAAGAACCATCGTCAATGCGTGGCCGAACGCGCCGCCGAGCGCGCTGCCGAGCACCAGCGCCGGGCTGAACACGCCGCCGCCGAAGCCGCCGCCGAGCGAGATCACAGTGGCCGCGAGCTTGGCCGCCACGATCGCAAGCAGGAATGCGAGGCCGTCGCGGTCGAGCATCGCGGCGTGCGTGGCTTCCTGCCCGTAGCTCAGCACCTGCGGGACCCACAGCGCGATCACGCCGACGGCGAGCCCCGCCACGCCGGTCTTGATCCATTGCGGGCCGCGCAGACGGCCATTGAGATCGCCGGCCTTGAAGATCCCGGCCATCATCGCGAGCGCCGCGCCCGCCGCGGCCAGGCCGAGCAGCGCGGCGGCCGGATAATCGACGAGCGACGGGAAGCCGTGCGCCGGCAACGGGAACAGCGGCGCCGAGCCGAACCACGCGCGGCCGACCAGCGCGCCCGCCGCCGAGGCGAGTGCGAGCGCCAGGAGCGGCGCCGGGCGGTAGGAGAGCAGTACGACCTCGAGCGCGAACACCGCCGCCGCGATCGGCGCATTGAACGACGCGGCGACGCAGCCCGCGACGCCGCACGCGACGAGCAGGCGCAACTCTACCGCCGCGAATTTCGCGAGCGTGCCGAGGCCGGAGCCGAGCGCGCCGCCCAGCAGCACGATCGGCCCCTCGCGCCCCACAGAGGCGCCGGCGCCGAGCGAGAGCGCGTTGGCGAGCGCGCCCAGCAGCGTGCGCCGCACCGGCAGCACGCCGCCGTGGCGCCACACGCCCTCAATCACGTCGGCGGGGCCAAGCAAACGCCGGCTCGGCAGAACGATTTGGAAGTAAAGCCCGACCGCGAGCCCCCCGATGGCTGGCGCGAGCACGATCCGCCAATCCGGTACGCCGGCCAGCGCCGAGAGCAGCATTTCGTTGCCCGAGCCGAAGGCGAGCCACTGCACGAAGTTCAGCAGCAGCCGGAACAGAACGCCGGCCGCGCCCGAAACGGCGCCCACGGCGATCGCGGCGAGCAGCAGCCGCGGCGCGAGGGCGCGCTTCGCCTCGTCGCGCCAGGCCGCCGCGTTCACGCCGCGGCGCCCGCCTTGCGCTTGATGCCGATCACGCGGCCCGATTCGGGCGGGCGCGGCAGCGAGCGGTGCGCATCGTGGAGCGCCTGGAACACCTTCGCGATTTCGGGCGGCAGCGGCGCGGGCTTGCGCGTTTTCATGTCCACGCCGCAGCTGATCCACTCGCACGCGGCGGCGAGCCAGTTCTCGCGGTCGTGATACATCTTCGCGATGTAGTGGAAAAAGCGCCCGTCGAAATCGAGCATCTGGACTTCGAAGCGCAGCGGATCGCCGGCCGCCACCTCGCGCTTGTAAACGACGTGGCATTCGAGCGCGAAGGTGGAGAATCCGGTGCGCTCGCGATAGGCCGCGTCCATTCCGATGATGTCGAACAGCGCGTCGGCGGCGTGATCGAACGCGAGCACATAGTAGGCCACGTTCATGTGGCCGTTGTAGTCGATCCATTCCGGCCGCACCGCCTCACGAAGCACGACGAGCGGCTGGCCGGGCGCGAAACTGGGCACGAGCGATGTCCTTCCGAAGTAGCGCGGGCAAACTAGCGCGCCGGGGCGAGCCCGCAAGGGCCGTCTTCGAAGCGCTGCGCAGCCATGCTACAGCCTCGCCATGCTCCGCGCGCTCGCCTTTCTCGGACGCCATGCAGGCCTGTTGCTCGCCGGCGGCATCCTGATCGGTATCGTAGTCCCGCCGCTGGCGGCGGTGGCGGCGCCGCTGCTGATTCCCTCGATCGTGCTGCTGCTCGTGGTGGCGCTGGTGCGGCTCGAGGGGCGGCAGGTCGTGGCGCTGGTGCGCCGCCCGGCCGCGGCGGCCGCGGTCGTCGCCTGGACGCTGCTGGCGGCGCCGGTGCTGATGACGGGCGCGATCGCCCTGCTCGATCCCGCGCCGAAGCTCGGCACCGCGATGGTGCTCTCGGCCGCCTGCCCGCCGATCATGAGCGCGATCGCGTTCTGCTTCATGGTCGGGCTCGACGCGGCGCTGGCGACCGTCGTCGTATTTACGGCCATCTTCATCGTGCCGCTCACCTTGCCGCCGCTGGCGCTGCTGCTGCTCGGCCTGAAGCTCGACATCGACGTGCTGAGCTTCATGGCGCGCCTGGCGGCGATCACCGGCGGATCACTGCTGGCGGCGATCGCGATCCGCGCCGCCGTCGCGCGCGAGGAAATCGCGAAGCGCGGCGAACTGCTCGACGGCATCGCGGTGGTGGGCCTGCTCGTCTTCGCGGTCGCGATCATGGACGGCGTCGGCCACGCGGCGCTGGAGCGGCCCGGCTATGTCGCGGCGACATTGATCGCGGCATTCGCGGCCAATGTCGGCATGCAGCTCGCCGGATTCTTCGCGTTCGCGTGGATGGCGAAAAAGCAGGCACTCGCGGTGGCGCTGCTCTCGGGCAATCGCAACATGGGGCTGTTGCTGGCGGCGCTCGGCGCCGCGGCCGATTTCGACGTCGTCCTTTATCTCGCGCTCGGCCAGATCCCGGTTTTTCTCACGCCGCTGGCCAGGCCGATCTATCGCTGGGCGTCGTCGCCGGGCGGCCGCGTGCCCTGATCGCCGCGCGCCGCCTCGTCGTAGCCGCGCCGCGCGCTGTGGAATACCAGCATCATCAGCCCGATCCCAAGCACGAGCGACAGGCCGACGCCAAGGCCCAGCGCCAGCCAGCCGTGGAAGCCGAGCCGCACATCTTCCATCTCGAGCCAGAGATGCAGCGCGACGCCGCCCGCGCCGACCAGCAGGATTGTCCACACGAGGACGAGCACGGCCGTCTTCATCGGCTCGCCGCCGTGCCGTTATGGAGAGGCGACGAGGCCGGGCCTCGCCAAAGGATTTCCGCTATGCTAACCATGGGCTGTGTGAGCCGGATCCGTTCCGCCGAGGCCTAGGCGCCATGGGAACGATCCGCCGCGGTAGTGGGGGAAGAGGGATCGCGTCATGACGGGAATGCATGGCAAGGCGCTGCGCTTCGCGGCGCTCGCGATGGTTCTCGCGTCGCTGGCCGCTTGCGCGACGCCGCCTGCCGAGCCGGCGGCGAGGGCAGAGTTCGAGCGGGCGAACGACCCGATCGAGCCCTTCAATCGCCGCATGTTCGCATTCAATCTGTGGGTCGACGACAACGTCGGCAAGCCCGTCGCCATCGCCTATCGCGACAACGTGCCGAAATTCGTGCGCGACCGCTTCCGCGACTTCTACGATAATTTCCAGTCGCCGGTGACGCTGATCAACGACATCCTCCAGGGCGAGTCGGGCCGCGCGGCCGAAACCGCCACGCGCTTCTGGGTCAACAGCGTGTTCGGAATGGCCGGCTTCTGGGACGTGGCCGGGCAATACGGCCTGAAGAAGCACAAGGAAGATTTCGGGCAGACGCTGGCCGTGTGGGGCGTGAAGGAAGGCCCCTATCTCGTGCTGCCGTTCATGGGTCCGTCGAACGTGCGCGACACGACCGGCAAGGTGGTGGACGCGTTTTCGAATCCGATCAGCTATTTCCTGCCGCCGGTGGGTGCCTGGCTCGAGCTGGCGGGCGGCATCATCGACCGGGTCGACGAGCGCGCCGGCCTGATCGAGCCGGTGGACGAATTGCGCCGCACCTCGCTCGATTTCTACGCAGCGGTGCGCAGCCTGTACCGGCAGAATCGCGAATCCGAGATATTCAACGGCAAGGTCAAGAAGCCGCCGCTGCCCGGAGAAGACGAATAGGTCTCCCGGCGCCCCGCGCGCGTGCCCCTCGGCAAGGGGAGGAACTGATGTTCGCACTTACGCGGCGCCGCGTTCAGGCGCTGTTGCTCTCTGCCGCCGTGCTTGCGCCCGCGGCTGCCTGGGCCGATTCCAAGGATGACGGCAAGGCGATCGTCCAGCGCATGGCCGACCAGGTCGTGACGATTCTCGCCAACCAGGGCATGGACCGCGCCGCCAAAGAGGCGCGCTTCCGCCAGATCCTGGGCCAGAATTTCGACGTGACGACGATCGGCGCCTGGGTGATGGGCCCGCCTTGGCGCACCGCCACGCCGGCGCAGCGCACCGAATATCTGAAGCTGTTCGAGACCTACATCGTGAAGGTCTATACCGGCCAGCTTTCGACCTATTCCGGCGAGAAGGTGATCGTGACGGGCGCCGAGGCCGATGGCGGCGGCATCGAAGTAACGAGCCGCATCACCGACCCCAAGAACGACCGCACGGTCGAGGTCAAGTGGCGCCTGCGCCCGGCCGGCGCGCAGCTCAAGGTGCGCGATGTGGTGATCGAAAACATCAGCATGTCGCAGACGCAGCGGCGCGAGTTCGCCTCCGTCTTCCAGCAGCGCGGCAATACGGTCGACGGCCTCATCGCCGCGCTGCGCGAAAAGATCGCCGAACTCGACCGGAAGTAACTCCCGCGACACGGACAAATACGGATTTCCACGGACCGGCAAGGACGCGTTTGTGCGCGTCCGTACCGGCCCGTCTCGGCCGCGCACCATAATCGCCGGCGCACCCGGTTTTCGCCGCGTTTGCCACGAAATCGTCCCTAGCCTTGCGGCCCCGGCTGTGACAAACCCTTGCGCCGAACGCCGCCCTGCCCCGGCCATTCCGTCAGGACGATCGCCATGCTCATGTCGCAACTCCGCCTGGCCGCCGCCGCGCTGATGGCCGCCCTCGCGATTGCCGCGCCCGCGCGCGCCGATGCCGTGGGCGAAGGCACGCAGCTCATCCGCTCGATGGGCGACTCGGTGATCGCGATCCTCGCCAACAAGGGGCTGCCCAAGGCGCAGCGCGAGGAGCGCTTCCGCCAGATCTATCGCACAAATTTCGACCACGCGATCATCGCCGCCTCGGTGATGGGCCCCACCTGGAGATCCACCGCGCCGCAGGTGCAGCAGGAGTATCTGCAGGTGTTCGAGGTTTACATCTCGAAGGTCTATGCGGCCCAGCTCTCGACCTATTCCGGCGAGAAGCTCGACGTGACCAAGGGCGAGGCCGAGGGCACCGGCGCCACGATCGAGAGCCGCATCGTCGACCCCAAGAGCGGGCGCACGGTCGACATCAAGTGGCGGCTCCGGCCCACCGGCGGCCAGATGAAGGTGCGCGACGTGCTGATCGAGAACATCAGCATGGCCCAGACGCAGCGGCGCGAGTTCGCGGCCGTGCTGCAGCAGCGCGGCGGCAAGGCCGAAGGGCTCGTCGCCGCGATCCGCGAGAAGATCGCCGCCCTCGACAAGCGCTGACGCGGCGCGGAAGCGCAATTCCGAACGCCGCCGCCCAATGGAAGCGGCGGCGGGCGGCCGCGCGTGAACGGGCATTTGATCGGGCGTCCCCCTGGAACCATCGCGGGCGTGAAGGCGTTTAGTTGGCGCTTTTCCGCCTCCTGCCTCCTTTCATCGCGTGGTCCCGTCACATGCTCGTTACACTTGGAAACAAAGTCAGATGCGCCGCTCTCGCCGCCGGCTTGGCGGCCGGCCTCGCGGCGCCTCCGGTGCGCGCCGCCGATCCAAATTCCGACGCGCGCGTCATGGTGACCGGCATGGCCGAAGCCGTGATCGGGACGCTGCGCGCCGGCGCCGACAAGGCCGCGCGCGAGGCCCGCTTCCGCGAGATGTATCGCGGCAATTTCGACAATGCCGGCATCGCGGCCTGGGCCGCCGGGCGCGCGTTCCGGGCCGCCTCTCCGGCGGCGAAGCAGGATTATCTCGCCACGTTCGAAACCTACGTCGTGAAGGCCTACGCGGCCCAGCTCACGAAATACAAGGGCGAGCGCCTCCGCGTCGACAAGGTGGAGACGGACGGCCGCTACACGATCGTGATCAGCAATCTCGTACCGCCCGACCCGCGCGACCCGCGCGAAATCGAGATGCGCTGGCGTCTTTCCCCGGCATCGGGCCGCTTCGTCGTCAGCGACGTGGTGATCGACAAGATCAGCATGGCGCTCGCCGAGAAGCGCGCGTTCACGGATTGGCTCCAGGAAAAGGGCGGCACGCTCGAAGGCTTGACGCAGAAGCTCAAGGAAAAGATCGCCGACGTCGACAAGGCGAGCTGAGCGCGCGTCCCTCAGGCCGCGCCGGCATGAGCCGGGACGGCGCCGACCGACGCCTTCCGCAGCACGGGATTCACCTTCTCCCCGAACAGCGCCCAGGCGCGCTCCACATCCTCTTTGTGGTTCATCATCGCGACGAAGTGACCGGCGCCGGTGTGGCGGCACTGCTCGACGATCTGCTCGGCCACCTGGGCCGGCGTTCCGGTGACGAACTCGTCGTCGCCGACGACGAAGCCGGCGGCGGGATTGGGAACGTCGAGCAGCACCGTCTTGACCGCGGCGCGCGGATCGATCGCGACGCCGGTCTTCATCTGCTCGATCGCGGCGCGCGCCGTGGCCTGCGCCTCGGATGCCGATTCCGAGATCGACACGATGCGGCGGACCGCGAGCTGCTCGGGGCCGGCGGGCGCGCTAAGCCGGTCGGCCTCGTCGCGATAGGCGTCGAAGATGTCTTTCACGCGCTCGCGCGACTGGAAGCTCGTGCAGATCTTGGAGCCGCGCCGCACGGACTTCCGCGCCGAGGCGACGCTCAGCACCGTCGTCCATTTCGGCGGCGCCGGCTGCTGCAGCGGGCGAGGCGCGATGCGCAGGTTGTCGAAATTCCAGTATTTCCCGTGATGCGTGACGACCGCATTGGCGAGCGCGGCATCCATCACTTCGAGCGATTCGTCGAAGCGCGCCCGCGCCTCCTCGTAGCTCAGGCCCACCAGCTTCAATTCGTTCGGAATGCCCGCGGCGGTGCCGATCTCGAGCCGGCCTCCGGTGAGATGATCGAGCATCGCGATCTCCTCCACCACGCGCCAGGGGTCGTAATAGGGCAGCACCATGCCGAGCGTGCCGAGGCGCAGGCGCTTCGTGCGCGTCGCCATGTGCGCGATAAGGAGATTGGGCGACGGGCTGTAGGCCCGCCCGAAATGATGCTCGCTGAAGAAGATGCCCTCGAAGCCGAGCGGCTCGGCGCGCTCCCAGAGCCGGATATAGCGCTCGAAATGCGCCTGCGCCGCCGCCGGCGACGCATCGACGGGCCGGCCATGATCGCCGGGCGCGAAAAAGAACTCGAAAATCCACGGCTTGATCATGGCGCGTTTCCGATAGCTTCCACGCCGCGACTATAGCGCGCCGGCCTCGCGCCGCCCCATGCATAACGGGCGGAGGCCGCCCGCCGGACCATTGTTTTGCCGCCAGGGTCAACCGCTTGCGCGCGGAGGCAAGCGCCTGGCCGCGGGCCGCCTACGCGCGCACGAGCGGCTTGTATTTGATGCGATGCGGCTGGTCGGCCTCGGCGCCGAGGCGGCGCTTCCGGTCCGCCTCGTAGTCCTGGTAGTTGCCCTCGAACCACGTCACGCGGCTGTCGCCCTCGAAGGCGAGGATGTGGGTGCAGATGCGGTCGAGGAACCAGCGATCGTGGCTGATCACGACCGCCGAGCCCGCGAATTCGAGCAGCGCCTCCTCGAGCGCGCGCATCGTATCGACGTCGAGATCGTTGGTGGGCTCGTCCAGCAGCAAGAGGTTGGCGCCCGACTTCAGAACCTTCGCGAGATTGACCCGGTTGCGCTCGCCGCCCGAGAGCACGCCTACTTTCTTCTGCTGGTCGGTGCCCTTGAAATTGAAGTTCGAGACATAGGCGCGGCTCGGCATTTCCTTCTT
The DNA here is from genome assembly GCA_964481045.1 of uncultured Candidatus Odyssella sp. Lineage (GTDB taxonomy): Bacteria > Pseudomonadota > Alphaproteobacteria > Bin65 > Bin65 > SBBV01. Next base: position 31,900 of record CAYZSG010000026.1, read on the forward strand.
GCCGATCTGGATCACGTCGAGGCCGTCCGACAGCTCCTCCCACACGGTCTTGTTGGGGTCGAGCGTCTCGCGCATCTGCTCGACATAGCCGAGCTTCACCGTGGCGCCGACCTTGAACGAGCCGCCGTCGGGTTTCTCGAGGCCGGCGATCATCTTGAACAAGGTCGTCTTGCCGGCGCCGTTGGGGCCGATCACGCCGACAATGCTGCCCGGCGGCATCAGGAACGAGAGATCGTCGATCAGCAGATTGTCGCCGAAGCCCTTCTTGACGCTCTTGGCCTCGATGACGTTGCCGCCGAGGCGCGGACCCGGCGGGATCCAGATCTGGAGCTGGTCGGGCGGGCGATCGGTCTGCTCCTGCAGCATCGCCTCGTAGGCCTGGATGCGCGCCTTGCTCTTGGTCTGGCGCGCGCGCGGCGAGGCCTTGATCCATTCGAGCTCGTGATCGAGCGTGCGCTGGCGCGCCGCCTCCTGCTTGCCCTCGACTTCGAGCCGCTTCTTCTTCTGGTCGAGCCACGAGGTGTAGTTGCCCTCCCACGGAATCCCCTGCCCGCGGTCGAGCTCCAGGATCCAGCTGGCGACGTTGTCGAGGAAGTAGCGGTCGTGCGTGATCGCGACGACGGTGCCGGGGAATTCCTTCAGATAGCGCTCGAGCCACGCGACCGACTCGGCGTCGAGGTGGTTGGTCGGCTCGTCGAGCAGCAGCATGTCGGGCTTGCTCAACAGCAGGCGGCAGAGCGCCACGCGCCGCCGCTCGCCGCCCGAAAGCGTCTTCACGTCGGCATCGGCCGGCGGGCAGCGCAGCGCGTCCATGGCGATCTCGACCGTGCGCTCGAGCTCCCACGCGTTCGCCGCGTCGATCTTCTCCTGCAGCTCGGCCTGCTCGGCGATGAGCGCGTTCATCTGATCGTCGCTCATCTCCTCGGCGAACTTGGCCGACACCTCGTTGAAGCGGTCGAGGATGGCTTTCGTCTCCTTCACGCCCTCCATCACGTTCTCGCCCGCGGTCTTGGCGGGATCGAGCGCCGGCTCCTGCTCGAGGAAGCCGACCTTCACGCCCTCGGCTGCCCAGGCCTCGCCCAGGAATTCCTTGTCCTTCCCGGCCATGATGCGCAGCAGCGTCGATTTGCCCGCGCCGTTCAGGCCGAGCACGCCGATCTTCGCGCCCGGATAGAACGAGAGCCAGATGTCCTTCAGAACCTGCCGGCCGCCCGGATAGGCTTTGCCGAGGCCCTTCATCACATAGATGTATTGATAAGCGGCCATCGCGGCGGCGCCCTTCCGGTCGGTGTGCTGTCGGGAATGAGGGCCGCGTTCTAGCGCGGCGGGCCGCG
>CAYZSG010000027.1:0-7808 GCA_964481045.1 uncultured Candidatus Odyssella sp.
TGCCAAGGAGAGGAAGCAGTTCGGCAAGCCGATCATCACGCATCAGGCCATCGGCTTCCGGCTGGCCGAGATGGCGACCGAGATCGAGGTGGCGCGCCAGATGCTGCACCACGCAGCGCGGCTGCGCGATGCCGGGCGGCCCTGCCTCACCGAAGCGGCGATGGCGAAGCTCCACGCCAGCGAGATGGCCGAGCGCGTCTGCTCGGCCGCGATCCAGATCCACGGTGGCTACGGCTATCTCGCGGATTTCCCGGTCGAGCGCATCTATCGCGACGTGCGCGTCTGCCAGATCTACGAAGGCACGAGCGAAGTGCAGAAGATCATCATCGGCCGCGCGCTCGGGGCGGCCTGATTGTATCGACACATTCAAGATCGCGAATTCATGGCTGCCGTGACGATGCCGCGCTTGATCGCCCGCGGAAGCTGGCTAAAACACCGCTTCGGTCGCCACGAGTGAAAGGCCTGCCCGCCGCTCCCTGCATGGAAACAGGGCCGCGCCCGCCGGCGGTTGGAGCGCCATGAACGCCGTACCCCATTTCCGCCGCAACCTCAGCTTGCTGGCGGTCTGCTGGTCCATCGTCGCGATCACCAACATGCTGAACGTCAGCGCCTCGGCGCTGGTCGGCCACATGCTGGCGGAGAACAAGGCGCTGGCCACGCTGCCGATCGCGCTGCAATGGGTCGGCATCGCGCTCTGCACGGTTCCCGCGTCCTACGTGATGAGCAAGATCGGGCGGCAGGGCGGATTCATCATCGCCGGCGTCGTGGTGTGCGCGGGCGCGGGGCTTGCGATCCTCGGCATCTACGAGCGCGCGTTCACGACCTATTGCCTGGGCTCGCTGCTGCTCGGTGCCGGCCAGGGCTTCGCCTGGTACTATCGCTTCGCCGCGGCCGAGGCCGCGCCGGCGCATTGGCGGAGCCGCGCGATCTCGCTGGTGCTGGCCGGCGGCGTGATCTCGGGCCTCGTCGGCCCGTCGATCGCCGACTATTCGAAGGACATGCTTGCGCCGGTCGTGTTCGCGGGCGCCTTCGTTTCGATCATCGTGCTGCAGGCGGTCGTGATCGCGCTGCTGCTGTTCATCCGCATCCCGCGGCCGGCGCCGATGAAGTTCACCGGCGGCCGCCCGCTGCGCGAGATCGCCCGCCAGCCGAAATTCTTCGTCGCCGCGATGGCCGGCATCGTCGCTTATTCCGGCATGGTCATGCTGATGTCGGTGACGCCGCTGGCGATGCAGATCTGCGGCCTCGATTTCTACCAGACGACGTCGGTCATCCAGTGGCACGTGCTCGGCATGTATGTGCCGGCGTTCTTCACCGGCCACCTGATCCGCTATTTCGGCACCTACAAGGTGATGCTGGCCGGCGGCGTCGCGATGGCCGTCTGCATCCTGATCGGTTCGCTCGGCCAGACCTACATCCACTTCTGGGCCGCGCAGACCCTGCTCGGCATCGGCTGGAACTTCCTCTATGTCGGCGCCACGACGCTGCTGACCGAAACCTACACGGTCGAGGAACGCGCGAAGACGCAGGCGCTCAACGAATTGCTCGTCTTCGTGGTCACCGGCATCGCGATCTTTTTCTCGGGCCAGCTTCTCCACAATGTCGGCTGGACCGCCGTGAACCTCGGCGCATTGCCGCTCGTCCTGCTCACGCTCGGCGCCACCGCGTGGCTCTGGCTGAAGACGCGCAAGCCCGGCCCGAAACCCGCCGAGACGCCGATCGAAGCGGCGGCGAAATAGCGCTTCGCTCAGAACGTCAGGTCCATCACCACCGGGCAGTGGTCGCTGGCCTTCGGCCGGTCCCAGCCGATGCGCGGATAGCGAGGACCCGAATACCGCTCGGCGCGATAGGGCAGGCCCTGGCGCAGGATGCGCGGAACGGCATCGCGGTTCTTGCGCGCGAGCGCGGGCGAAAGCAGGACGTAGTCGAGCTGGCGATAGGCGCGCTCGTCCGGGAAGAAGTGTGTCCAGCGATCCTTCGGATCGGCGATGCGCTTGACGGCGTCGACCGCGAACCCGCCGTCGAGCAGCGGCGCAAGCGCATGGCCTTCGTCGGGCGCGCCGTCGCTTTCGGTGTAGTCGTTGAGATCGCCGACGATGGCCCAATCGGCCCCGGCGGGATCGGAAAAGCGCCGCTCGACGATGCGGCGGACGGCGATGGCCTCGGCCTCGCGCCACGCGCGCGTCTTCTCGCGCTCGGGATTCATCGATTTGAAGTGGCAGACGAAGACCGGCAGCACCTTCTCGCCGGCCTGAACCTGCACCTCGAGGCAGTCGCGCTTGAAGATGCGGTCGCGCGTGCTTTCGACGATCTTCGGCTTGTCGATCTGCAATTCGTCCCAGCGCAGCGCCTGGTGCGTGACGATGCGCTCGAGCGGAAAGCGGCTCATCACCGCCACGTCGATGTGCCGACCGTCATTGCCCTCGATCAGCACCGAGTGCTGGTAGTCGAGCTCGGTCATGCGGCGCAGATAGCGGTCGTGGAACGCGCGCAGGCCGCGCATGCTCTCCACTTCCTGGAGGCACACGACGTCGGCGGCACCGTCGCGGATCGCGAGCGCCGTCATCACGCGCATCTCGTCGTTGAGGATGTTCCAATAGCTGCGGGCGAGCTCGGCGCGCGCGGCCGGCTCCTCCGCATCCATCAAGGTGGCGAGACTCGCCTCGGTTTCCGGATCGAACTCGAACCGGAGCAGCATGTTCTCGACGTTGAAGGTCATGAGCCTGAGGCGCATGCGGTCTCCTCCAACGTCGAGCGCAGCGCTACTTCTCGTCCTTGACCGGGTTCGAGAGCAGACCGACGCCTTCGATCTCGACCTCGCACACGTCGCCGTCTTTCATCCAGAGCGGCGGCTTGCGCGCGAAGCCGACGCCGGCCGGCGTGCCGGAGACGATGAGATCGCCGGGCTCGAGCGTCATCGCCTCCGACGCGGTCGAAACCAAGGTCGCGATGTCGAAGATCATGTCGCGCGTGTTGGCGTTCTGCACGACCTGGCCGTTCAGCCGCGTTTTGAGCTGGAGGCCGATGGCGCCGGCCGGCAGCTCGTCCGACGTGACGAAATCCGGGCCGATGGGGCCGGTTGCATCGAAGTTCTTGCCCATGAGCCACTGCGTGCTCTTGAACTGGTAGTCGCGGAGCGAGCCGTCGTTGAACACGGTGTAGCCGGCGACATGGGACAAGGCCTTGTCCTTCGCGATGTAGCGGCCCTTCTTGCCGATGACCGCGACGAGTTCGCCCTCGTAGTCGAACTGCTCGGACACTTTCGGCCGGATCATCGGCGCATTGTGGCCGATCAAGGTGGTCGTGAAACGGTTGAACAGCACCGGATAGGTGGGCGCGTTCTTGTAAGGGCTTTCGGCCGCGTGATCGACGTAGTTCAGCCCGACGCAGATGATCTTGGGCGGCGCGGCCACGGTGGGCAGATAGGTGATCTTGCCCTTCACCAATGCCTTGGCCTTGGCCGACTTCGCCGCCGCCTTGGCCGCCGCGAGGCCACCCTTGGCCGCCAGCAGCGCCGCCAGCTCCCGCGGCAGCTTCGGCGCCGCCACGGCCAGATCGATCAAATCGGTGCCCCGGCGGACCGCGAGGCCCGGTCCGTCCTTGCGCTTGAACGCGACGATGCGCATCGTTTCTCCCCTTCGATAATGTGGGCTGTTCCCGGCCGTGACCTAGGCAGAGCCGGGGGCCGAGATCAAGCCTTTCCATGGGCCTGCCGAGCGGTCCTGAGAAGGCGATTGTGGCAGGGCTGCACACTGCCTAAAACCGCCTGAAGAACGCTAGGGGAAGCGCCTTGTCGGTCATCCGCAGCAACATCAATCCGCGCCACGAGGATTTCCGCGCCAACGAGGCCGCGAACCGCGCTCTCGTCTCCACGCTCAAGGCCAAGGTGGCCGAGATCAAGAAGGGCGGGCCGCTCAAGGCGCGCGAGCGGCACCTGGCGCGCAACAAGCTGCTGCCGCGCGACCGCGTGCGCACGCTCGTCGATCCCGGCGCGCCGTTCCTCGAGATCGGCCAGCTCGCCGCGCTCGACATGTACGAGAACGAGGTGCCCTCGGCCGGCGTCATCACCGGCATCGGCCGCGTCTCCGGCCGCGAATGCATGATCATCTGCAACGACGCCACGGTGAAGGGCGGCACCTACTATCCGATGACCGTGAAGAAGCACCTTCACGCGCAGAGCATCGCCGAGGAGAACCATCTCCCCTGCATCTATCTCGTCGATTCGGGCGGCGGGAACCTGCCGCAGCAGGACGACATCTTCCCCGACTGGCGCCACTTCGGGAACCAGTTCTACAGCCAGGCACAGATGTCCGCGAAGGGCATCCCGCAGATCGCGGTGGTGATGGGCTCGTGCACGGCGGGCGGCGCCTATGTGCCGGCGATGTCCGACGAGGCGATCATCGTGCGCAATCAAGGCACGATCTTCCTGGGCGGTCCGCCGCTCGTGCGCGCGGCCACCGGCGAGCGCGTCAGCGCCGAGGAACTCGGCGGCGCCGACCTCCACTCGCGCGTCTCGGGCGTCACCGATTACTACGCGCAAAACGACTATCACGCGCTCGGTATGGCGCGGCGCATCGTGGCGCGGCTCAACAAGCAGAAGAGCGTCTGGTGCGAGGTGAAGGAGCCGCGCCCGCCGGCCTACGACCCCGAGGAGCTTTACGGCGTCGTGCCGCCCGACTGGAAGAAGCCCTACGACGCGCGCGAGGTGATCGCGCGCATCGTCGATGCCAGCGAGTTCGACGAGTTCAAGCCGCTCTACGGCACGACGCTCGTCTGCGGCTTCGCGCACATCTGGGGCTATCCGGTCGGCATCCTCGCCAACAACGGCATCCTGTTTTCGGAAAGCTCGGTCAAGGGCGCGCATTTCATCGAGATCTGCGACCAGCGGAAGATCCCGCTGCTCTATTTGCAGAACATCACCGGCTTCATGGTCGGCAAGAAGGCAGAGGCCGGCGGCATCGCCAAGGACGGCGCGAAGCTCGTGACCGCGACTTCGACCGCGCGCGTGCCGAAGTTCACGGTCATCATCGGCGGGTCGTTCGGCGCCGGAAACTACGCGATGTGCGGGCGCGGATTCCTGCCGCGCTTCCTCTGGATGTGGCCCAATTCGCGCATCGCGATCATGGGCGGCGAGCAGGCCGCCAACGTGCTCGCGACCTTGCGCCGCGACAATCTCGAAGCCGAAGGCAAGACCTGGCCGAAGGAGGACGAAGACCGCTTCAAGGCGCCGATCCTCGCGCAGTTCGAGCACCAGAGCAGCGCGTATTATTCGACCGCGCGGCTCTGGGACGACGGCATCGTCGATCCGGCCGAGACGCGCAACGTGCTCGGGCTGTGCCTCTCGGTCGCGCAGAACGCGCCGCCCGAGCAGGGCAAGTTCGGCGTGTTCCGGATGTAGCGCCATGACCGAAGCCAATCATCTCGTCTCGGCTGAAGGCGGCATCGCGCGCGTCACGCTGCACCGCCCCGCCGTCCACAACGCGCTCGACGACACGCTCATCGCCGATCTCCTCGCGACACTCGAGCAGATCGCGGCCGACCGCGCCGTGCGGCTCGTGATGCTGACCGGCGAGGGCGCCTCGTTCTGCGCCGGCGGCGATCTCGCCTGGATGCGGCGCACGGCCGACTACACGCGCGAGCAGAACCTTGCCGATGCGATGATGCTGGCGCGGCTGCTGCAACGGCTCAACACCATGCCGCAGCCGACCCTGGCGCTGGTCAACGGCCCGGCCTATGGCGGCGGCGTCGGCCTCGTCGCGTGCTGCGATATCGCGGTCGCGGCGGACACGGCGAAGTTTTCGCTCTCGGAAGTGCGTCTCGGCCTGATCCCGGCGACGATCAGCCCCTACGTCGTACGCAAGATCGGCGAGAGCAACGCGCGCCGCTACTTCCTCACCGCGGAAGTGTTCGCGGCCGCGGAAGCGCAGCGCATGGGCCTGGTGCATGAGGTCGTGGCGGCTGCGGACATCGAGACTGGGGCGCAATATTTCGTCAAGCGCCTGCGCGAGGGCGGGCCCTTCGCCCAGAGCGCCGCGAAGGGGCTCATCGCGCGCGTGGCCGGCGCGCCGATCGATGAGGGGCTCATGGCCGACACGGCGGAACGCATCGCCGATGCGCGCGCCTCGGCCGAAGGCAAGGAGGGCACCGAAGCGTTCCTCGCCAAGCGCCCTCCGAGCTGGCGAGGCTGACGGGCTTTCCATGGCCCGCCAGGCCCATTGGGCGAAGTCGCTGCTGCTGACAGGGCTGCTGGTCGGACTGATTGCCGTGGCTGTAGCGCCGGATTACTGGTTCATGGTGCTGCAGATCGTGGCGGTGGTCGCCACCGCCGGCGCGATTCACTGGCTCTTTCCCGGCAGCCAGTTCTTCACGGTGGCGCTGGCAAATTTCATCGCCATCTACACCTGCCTGTTCGTCTTCTTCTGGGAGACGAACTTCCGAGGCATCGCGCCGTGGTCCGCGTTTGCGGGCTACGGACTGCCGCTCGCCGCTTTCGTCGTCGGAACGTGGTCGCGGCGCGCGCGCGTCCGCGCGATCGTGGGCAAGCCGAAGATCGAGGACGAGCGCAATGTGGCGCAGGTCCTCTGGTGGCTGCTGCCGATGGTCGCCTTTGGAGGCGCCACATTCTTCGTTCCGGGACTGAAGCTTTCGCACGGCTGGCTCGACGCCGCGTTTCTGTTTGCCATGCTTCTCATCTCGCTGACGGTGCTGGGCGTCAGTCACACCATTGCGGCCTTTCTCGTCGATACCGGGCTGCTGTTCGACGAATTCTTCGAGCGGTCGTCCCGGATGCTGGTGCCGGTGTTCGCGTTCCTCACGTTCTATTCGCTCATTGTCGTGATCTTTGCGGCCATCTACAGGCTGCTCGATCGCCTGACGCAGGCGCCGCAATTCGTCGTTCATGGGGCGGCGAAAGAGCTCTCCTTCTCCGATGCGCTCTATTTCTCGCTCGTGACCCTCGCGACGGTGGGATACGGTGACGTGACGCCCGCGAGCAATCTCGTGCGCCTTCTGGCCGGCATCGAAGTCGTTTGCGGCGTGGTATTGCTGCTGTTCGGGTTCAACGAAATCATCGGCCATGCGCGCCGGGACGGCGACGGCAAGAGCAAATAGAGCGGGGAGCGGAAACGGCGTGTTCAAGCGTATTCTGATTGCCAACCGCGGCGAGATCGCGTGCCGCGTGATCCGCACGGCGCGCCGTTTCGCGATCCAGACGGTTGCGGTCTATTCCGACGCCGATGCCGGGGCGCTGCACGTGGCCAGCGCCGATACCGCCATCCATATCGGCGGCGCGTCGCCGTCCGACAGCTACCTCAACATCGAGCGCATTGTCGCCGCCGCGAAAGCGAGCGGCGCCGAGGCGATCCATCCCGGCTATGGCTTCCTCTCCGAGAACGCCGATTTCGCCGAGGCCTGCGCGAAAGCGGGAATCGTGTTCATAGGCCCGCCGCCCTCGGCGATCCGCGCGATGGGCTCGAAGAGCGCGGCCAAGGCGCTGATGGAGAAGGCCAAGGTCTCGGTCGTGCCCGGCTATCACGGCCAGAACCAGGACGCCGCGTTCCTTGCCAAGGAAGCCGAGCGCATCGGCTATCCGGTGCTGATCAAGGCCGTGGCCGGCGGCGGCGGCAAGGGCATGCGCCGCGGCGACAAACCCGCAGAATTCGGCGATGCGCTCGACGGCGCCAAGCGCGAAGCCAAGAACGCGTTCAAGGACGACGCGGTGCTCGTCGAGAGATACGTCGAGCGGCCGCGCCACGTCGAGATTCAGGTGTTGGCGGATACGAAGCGCAACGCCGTGTATCTCTTCGAGC